>NZ_AJQE01000152.1 GCF_000261685.1 Bradyrhizobium genomosp. I (2014)
CGCTCGGCCTCGCGCCGCAGGTTCTGACCGAGATTCTGGCGTGCGTGGAGCGGCTGCGAGATCAGGGCCTCACCATCCTGCTGGTCGAACAGAACGTGTCGGCGGCCCTTTCGATCGCGGATCGCGGCTACGTCCTCGCCGGCGGCCGGGTCGTCGCCGAAGGGACCGGCCGTTCGCTGCTGGAGGACAGCGATATCGCCGGAGCCTATCTGGGATCGGGCGAGCCCAAATCCGACGTCGGCGCGCGGGGCCGCGTCATCGCGATCAATGGAGCCTGACGTGGCCGATCATCATCCCGCGCCGCTCCTGCGCGGAGCCGATACCGAGCTTCACGCAGCCGACCGCGCCGCCTTGCAACGGATGCACGCGGTGCGCCCGGTCTGGCGCGGCGTCGCCCTCGCACACGACGTCATCCGTTTTCCCGAGCGAACCGTGCTGCACGCCGGGCCTCCGGTTCGGCCGGGAGCGGTCGCCGCGCCGATCCTCAACAGTGCTGCGATGGCGATCCTGTTCGAGGGCTGGGCGCGCGACGTCGACGCGGCGCGCGCGATGCTGGAGCGCGGCGAAGTGAAGCTGCGTCCCGCGCAGGATTTCGGCGCGATGGTGCCGCTCGCCGCCGTGCTGTCGCCCAACATGGCGGCGCAGATCGTCGCCGACGCGGCCGATCCGGCCAATGCGGCGATCAGCCCGCTCAACGGCGGCATGGCGCGGGCGCAGCGGCTTGGGCTGGCTGCGCCACAGGTGCTGACTCACCTGCGCTGGATCAACGGCAATCTCGCCGCGACGCTCGATATCATCGCCGATCGCGACGTTCCGTTGATCGACATCGCCGATGCGGCGCTGCTCGACGGCGACGACTGCCACTCGCGAACCGGGGCGGCGACGCGCCGGCTGGTGCAGGCGATCGCGCCGCGGCTCGGCGGCGACACGCCGGAGCGCCGCTTTCTGGACAAGGCGTCCGGCTTTTTCCTCAATCTCTGGATGGCCGCGGTGAAATGCGTCGGCGTCGCCGGGGCGGGCGAGGGCAGCAGCTTGATCACCGCGCTCGGCGGCAACGGCATCGAGACCGGGCTCAAGCTCGGCGGCAGCGGCGACCGCTGGTTCGTCGCCGCGGCCGAGCCGCCAGCCGGCACCCTGCTCGCCGGCTTCGCCGATGCCGACCGGCTCGGCGCGATCGGCGACAGCGCGCTGGTCGACGCGATGGGCTTCGGCGCGATGACCGCGGGGTCGCTGCCGGACCCGACGCGGCCACCGAACGCGCTGAGCGCCTTGTTGCCGACCGAGCATGCGGGCTTCACCCGCAGCCGGATTCGACTCGGGATTCCGGCGCGGGCCGTCGTCGCCCATGCCACCCCGCCCGACATCGTTCTCGGCATCCTCGACCGCGCCGGCAAGGGCGGCCGCATCGGCGGGGGGGG
>NZ_AJQE01000153.1 GCF_000261685.1 Bradyrhizobium genomosp. I (2014)
TTCGCGGCGGCGATCGCCGCGCTTTAACCGCCACACTCGCACAAGAGGGTTCGACCATGAAGACCAAAGCCGTGCTGACAGCGCTGTTGCTCGCCGCGACGATGACCGCCGCCCGGGCGGCGGACACCATCAAGATCGGCGGCCTGCTGGAGACCTCCGGCCCGCTGGCCTCGCTCGGCCAGCCCGGCCTCGACGGCGCGATGCTGGCGGTCGAGCAGATCAACGCCAAGGGCGGCATCGCCGGCAAGAAGCTCGAGCTCGACAACGTCAATACCGAGGGCGACAACACCAAATCGGTGACCGCGGTGAAGCGGCTGCTCGGTCAGGGCGACGTGGTGGCGCTGGTCGGTCCGATGAACAGCGGCTCGTCCTACGCGATCATCGACACGGTTCAGGGCGCGTCGATGCCCATGATCTCCAACGGCGGCTCGCGCGGCATCGTGCTGCCGCCGCAGGACAAGAAGTGGATCTTCCTGTCGCCGCTCACCGACGTTCTGGTGCAGAGCGTGATGATGGCCGACATGAAGAAGCGCGGCATCAAGAAGATCGCGCTGCTCAACGCCGATTCGCCGTTCGGTACCAGCGGCCGCGATCAGCTGGTCAAGAACGCCGGTTCGTTCGGCCTGACGATCGTCGCCCAGGAGTCCTACGCCAACAGCGACAAGGACATGACGCCGCAGCTCACCAAGATCCGCAGCGCTGCGCCCGACGCGGTGGTGATCTGGGCCACCGGTCCCGGCCAGGCGATCGCGGTCAAGAACTATCGCCAGCTCGGTCTCGATGCGCTGCTCTACATGTCGCACGCCGCCAACGACTTCAACTTCCTGCGCCTGGCGGGCGCGTCGGCCGACGACATCCTGATTCCGTCCTCGAAGATCTACGTGATCGACTCGCTGCCGGATTCCGATCCGCAGAAGACCGTTCTGAAGTCCTTCGTGCACGACTACGAGGCGAAATACGGCAAGCCGCCGGCGACCTTCGCGGGCAACGGCTACGACGCCGTCAACATGATCGCGGAGGCGATCCGGACGGCGGGCACCGACCGTGCCAAGATCCGCGACGCGATCGAGGGCCTTAAGGACCATGTCGGGGTCACCGCGGTTTACGCCTATGGGCCGGATGACCACTTCGGTGCCAAGGCCGACAGTGTGGTCTTGCTCACTGTGAAGGACGGCAAGTTCGCGCTGGCGCGTTAGTTCACTTTGGGTCGGGAGCAGGATATGCCGACGATTTCATTGGAGTTCTCGGACGGCGAGCGCGCGACGTTTCCCGCGAAGAGTGGAGAGACGCTGCTAGCGGCAGCGCGTCGCGCCGGAATTCGGCTCAGCTCCGATTGCGAGATCGGAGATTGTCAAACGTGCCGCGCAACCTGCCTTTCAGGCGAGATTGAATACGACGAGTTTGCATCGATCTCCCTGAGCCGGAGTGAGGTCGAGGCAGGGGAAATCCTGCCTTGTGTGGTCACGGCGGCCACTGACATCGAGTTCCGCGTTCCCTACGAACGGGCGAAGCTTGTGGCGGCGAAGCCCTTCTCGGTCAAGGTGGAGGCCGTCAAACGGCTGAGCGCATCGGTGGTGAGTGTCTCCGCCCGCATGCTTGGACTGGCGCCCCTCAAGTTTCTGCCTGGCCAGTATGTTCATCTTCAGGTGCCTGGAACGTCCCAATGGCGCTCCTATTCAATGGCCAATGCACCAAGCGAGGCTAAGACGCTCGAATTTCTGGTGCGCCTGTTGGACGACGGCATCATGTCCCGCTATCTAATTGAACGAGCGGCACCGGGGGACGTCATCCAATGCCGCGGGCCTCAGGGGACGTTCTACCTGCGGAGCAGCGCGCGGCCGCTCCTAATGGTCGCCGGCGGCACCGGACTCGCTCCGATGGTCTCGATGTTGCGGCAGATGGTGACCTCCGGAGATGAGCGAAAGGTCAAGTTGTGCTTTGGAGTGAATGAGGAGCGGGATCTCTTCTTCGCTGATGAACTGAACGCTATCGTCGCAAGTCTACCCCACCTCGAGGTACGCATCGCGATCGCGCGTGGAGTTCCACCGGTAGGCATCGGATCGGGAGTAGCAACGGACCTGATAGGCTCGTCGACTTTGGCCGATACGGAAGTCTACCTCTGCGGACCACCCGCGATGACCGAATGCGCAAGGAAGCTGGTTAACGAGCGCGGCGCGAATGCGGCCGCGGTCTTTTCCGAGCGGTTTGTGCCGAGCGCGTAAATATCGCTATTGTCAAGAAAGTTGCAGAGTTCGACCGGGCGGATCGCCGAAGTACTCGAACCTGCAACCAGACCGTTATGAGCGGGAGAATATTGGTCAGCTTCGTTGATCTTCCCGCGGTTTTGCTCGATTCCAGTTGCCTTCGTTCCGTTTCGTTCACGCCGTTTCTGGCGCGAAACTGGTGCGGTGCTCGGGAATTGGCCCAAGGGGCATAAGCCGGTGATCGGCACCTTTTGGTGGTGCAGAGCGGGCCTTCGAACGCACGAGTTGCAGAGGGAGCCTGGAGCGGACCAAATCGGTCATGCTTGCTTCCACGATTGGCTTTATGCGGCAATCCCGGCACGGGCCTGGAGCCCGATCTGATCCGCCGATCCAGGGCATGGGCCAGACGACTGCGCGCTTAATGGGCGTTTAACGCTTTTGCGCAACAGATGGATCACCAGCGCGGAATTAGTCCTAGTTACAAGTGCGAGCCGAGATCCCGGGGAGGGAAATCGCATGGGACTGCTTTTTGTTGGAGTGCTGGCAGGAGTCCTGATCGGCTTTGGCTGGTTCGCGCCTTCCCGAGGGTATTTCCTTGGGTGTGTGTCACGACCCTGCTTCGACCGGGTTGCGGTCGCCCGACCCGCGCAGCCAACGCCGACGGCATTGGCGCCGGATCCCGCAATCGTCAAATCGAATTCTGCAACCCCGGGAAGGTCCGGCAAAGAATCACGTCCGAAGAAGAGCGGATCGGTCGACCTCGCCAAAGCGGCGTCACCGCGGACGAGGATCAGCGTCCCGGCATCCGAACGGCCCGCGGAAGTATCAGATCCTGTCCTGGAAAAGGCGAAGGTCACCATCGCGACGAAGATGGAGGATCCCAGATCGACCGAATTCACCGAAATGAAGCGCACGATGCGAAAGAACACCCTTGGACGCCCCGTGGATACGATTTGCGGGCGTGTGAAAGGAAGAAGCGCATCAGGCGGCGAGACCGCAGAGAGACCGTTTCTTTATCTCGTGAAGGAGGATGAAGCATATGTCGTCGACGGCAAGTCGGGGTCGGAGGCGTCAACGGCGTATCGAAATATCTGCCATTAGGGAATGCGTCGACTGCGTCACCGCGCGGTACGCCCCCAAATGATTTGAGCGGAAAGAATTTCCACCCAGGCGCCAGGTAGATCCGCAGTGGATAAGGGGCACTGGCGGCGGCACAGCGCGCTCTCGTGATGATCATTCAGGATGAATGCAGCAGCAGGGGAGAAGCAATATGGAATGGGAATTTCGCGGAAGCTCTTTTCATCTCGAGGAAATCATGGACGACATAACCAACTCCTCAAAGCGGCTCGATGGATCACTTCACTTTCCGGTTCTGGTAATCGTCGAACCGCTCCTGTTGCCTCGCACATGTATTCTGAGCGTCCTCAGGCGGGAATTGGCGGAATTCGAGATCCTCGACATGGCAACGGTCGAAAGCCTGGACTGCACGTCAACCCGCGATGTTCGTCTGGTGGTGCTGAGCATCGCAGACAAGCCCGTCGACGATCCCTCGGTTGAGTGCAGTCTCGCCTTCGTCGCGGAGTGTTGTCCCAACGCCGCCGTTGCCATCCTGTCGAACCATGACGACGAGCCGACCGTGCAGGCCGCGATGCAGCGGGGCGTACGCGGCTTTCTTTCCACCTCGCTGCCGATCGAGATCGCCATAGCTGGCCTGCGCCTTGTCCTTGTCGGCGGCGTCTACAGGCCGTTGCCCGTCGCCGGGATGAACAGGGTACCGGATTTCGGGGCGCCAGATGCACGCGGGCTTGCGCGCGCATATCTTGTGAACGAGGGAGCCGGAATGACCATCGAAAGGAGGGTGACCGATCTCACGCCTCGTGAGCAACAGGTTCTGGCAGAATTGGAGCTCGGCCTGCCCAACAAGCTGATCGCCGCCAAATTGAACCTTTCGGAAAGCACGGTGAAAATGCACATCCAGCATATCATGCGGAAATGTGCCGCGCACAATCGGACGGAAGCCGTGCTCCGCTGGCGCGGCCGGTTGCCGGCGCAGGGTCGCGATCACGAACCCGGCGCAGGTCTGATGCAGGAGACCTAGTCCTCTCTGAATGCACCACGGAAGCTGTCGAGCAAAGGCCGGAGTGCGTAGAGAGCCACCGTACCGCGCCCTGTCGTGATGAACACTTGAACCGGCATGCCGGGGACGATCTGGATGTCGTTTGCGACGATCTGCGCGTCGTCGATCCGGATTTTGGTCGCGTAGTATGGCTGCTCGGTACGCTTGTCGAGGAGCCGGTCTGCGGACACGTGCACGACAGTCCCCTTCAGGCGAGGCACGCGACGCTGATTGTAGGGCACGAGGTGAACTTCGGCATCGAGGCCGGGATGAACCACATCGATATCCTCGGGCCTCAGGCGCGCGGTCACGATGAGACGGTCTTGCCGGGGCACCAGGTCCATGAGCGGAGCGCCCGCTCCGATGACGCCACCGGCTGTATGAATTCGCAAATCGGTTATCACGCCGTCCTCTGGCGCCTTGACCTCTGTTCGCGATAGCTGATCCCTGGCCGCAAGCAACCGCTCGCGGAGCTGGAATATCTGGTTCTGTGCTTCACGAAGCGACTGTGCGATCTCGTTCTGCCTCTCGCTCTCGAGCTTGAACAATGTGGCCTGCTGTTCGCTGATGACCTGCGCGGCGCGGGAAATCTGCGCGGCGATCTCGCCGCGGCGGCCCTCGACGTCGGCCAGCTCCCGCTGCAGGTTCAGAAGTCGCGGCCGCCGTTCGAGCCCCTTGCTGACGAGGGTCGTGACCATATCCAGTTCCTCCCGGACGATGCCGACCCGCTGCTCGGTGGCGCTCTCCTGCGCCGTGAGACCTTCGATCTCCTTTTCGACTTGACGCCTTCGTTCGCGAATGACCGCAAGCTGCGACTCGTGAACCTGCAGGCGTGCCTGAAAAATGAACTGCTGCGCCGACATCGCAGCGGCTGCCACTCCGTTCTGCTTGCTGTCCTGTTCCAGCGTGTCCGGAAACGCGATCCTCTCGAGTCGCTGCTGCTCGGCTTGAAGCCGTGCGGCACGAGCAACTGCATCCCACAATTGGCCTTGAAGGCTTTGCATTTCCGAGCCGGCCCGGGTGTCGTCCAGCGCGATCAGCGTTTGGCCGCTTCGTACGATATCGCCTTCCGAAACCAGGATCCTTTTGACGATACCGCCTTCCAGATGCTGAATCGTCTTTCGGCTCGATTCCGATTCCACGACGCCGGATGCGATCGCGGCGCTCTCGAGAGGCGCGAGGCTCGCCCATGTACCAAGCCCCAGCATGAAGCAGAGCACCAGCAGATTGCCCGCGACGGTGAGAGCGCGAATCCTTCCGCGTGGCGAGGTCGGCGTCGGCGTCGAGCACCATGGAAATTCCAGAGGCTCGAAATCGTCGATTGCGGTTACCAAGACGCCGGATCGTCGGGCGGGCGGGGGGCGCGCCGGCGCTCGCACGAGCCGGTCCCAGATCATGGGAAGTCTCGAGACGGCAGGATGCTTCCAGATGATGAGAGAATTCCAGATCATGGCGCAGCCTGCGAAGTAACCTGGGGTCGGCTCAGGTGCCGTTCAAAGATGTCCTCGCTGTCGCCGAACGCGGCGACCGCACCGTCTTCCATGATGGCAATCTTGTCCGTGGCGGCGAGGAGACCCATCCTGTGAGTGACGACGACAAGGATGACGCCTGCGAGCTTCATGCGCTCGATGGCATCCAGGAGCATTCGCTCGCCCCCGTAGTCGAGGCTGGCGTTGGGTTCGTCGAGAACGATGAGGCGTGGACTGCCGAAAAAGGCCCGGGCAAGACCGAGGCGCTGCCGATACCCGCGTGAGAAGATTGTTTCACTGTGAACCACCGTGTCGTAACCCTGCGGCAGGCGCATGATCGCCCCATGGATTCCGGCGAGCTTGGCCGCTTCGACGACCTTCCGCCGGTCGGCATCTTCAAGACGTGCGATGATGTCGTTGATGGTGTCGCCGATCAGATTGATGTCCTGGGGGAGATATCCGAGGCCGTCGCCGTTTCGGCCCTCGCGAAGCAGCGAGACGTCGGTATTGTCGAGGAGGACACGGCCATGCGTCGGCATCGACAGCCCGGCGATCACCTGGCCGAGCAAGGACTTGCCTGAGCCGGACGGACCGATAATGCCAAGGCATTCTCCGGGCATGAGGCTGAAGGAGACGCCGTTCAGCAGAAGATGGTCGGTCCCCGCAAGCCAGACGCCCACATTGTCGACGACGAGGCCGCTTCGCGCCTGCGGCGGGAAAACTCCCGCGCTCTCCTGCCGGACGACGGGGAATGCGGCGAGAAGTGCGCCGAGCCGCTGACAGGCGCTCACGGCCGTCACGAGTGATTTCCAGCCTGCGACCGCACTTTCGACCGGCGCGAGCGCCCGGCTGAACATCAGCGTAGAAGCAAAGATGATTGCCGGACTTTTCCCGTGATCGAGGACGAGCCACGCGGCAGCCCCCATGATCAAGACCTGCGACAGCGCGCGAACCGGCTTGGCGGCCAGTGAGACGATCTCGCCTCGCCGGAGTGCCACATCGTGCTCTCTGCGCGCGTGCTGCGCGTCGCGGTGGATCATGCGCGCAGCGCTATCGAACATTCCCATGGCGCGGATCATGTGGATGTTGCCCGCGGCAGTCTGAAGGCGACCGTAGCTTCTGGAGAGCGCGGCGCTGGACCTGAGCAAGGCGTCTTCCGTGACCAGCTCTCCGGCGACCGTGAGTGCGAACAGGAAGGCGACGCAGCAGGCGCCCACCACGCCAAGCAGGGGATGGATCAGAACGAGGACAAGGAGGAACAAGGGCGCCCAGAGCGCGTCGAACAGCATCGTACATGAGCCGGACTCGACGAACTGGCGCAGTACGGTGAGATCCCGATATGCGCCCGACGCCTGCGTCCAATCGCCGCGAAACGCCGATTCGAGGCCGGCCGAAAGCACGCAGGGACGAAGGCGATCGTCGAGCCAGGCGCCGAGGCGTCCAAGGACGGCGCGCCGCAAGGCATCGAACACGCCGCCGACGACCACTGTGATCGCGACTATGAGCGTGAGCAGGAGCAACGTGTCGCCGCTCCGGCTCGACAACACCCGGTCGTAGATCTGAAGAAGATAGATGGAGGGCGCAAACAGTAGCAGATTGTAACTGCAGCTATATGCGAATACGAGACCTAGCGGTCCCACGCAGGACCGCAGGGCTGAGTGCAGTGGCGTCCGGATCTGCGGCAGGATGGGCAACCGAATGGGCGGCATCAGCATGATCGTCACCGCCTGAAATCGAGCTCCGGCGCACTTGACTGATGGTCAGCGCGATCCCGCAACGGCATCGGCAGACCTTTGGTGTGAAATCCCGGGACCGGCGGCCGCGGCCG
>NZ_AJQE01000154.1 GCF_000261685.1 Bradyrhizobium genomosp. I (2014)
CGTCAGAGCGTGTCGAGATGGAAGGTCACTCCGCCGCCCCATGCGAAGTTGCCGTCTCCGCCATCGCCGCCGATGCCGGCGACAACTTCCTGGTGCTGGTCCACCGCGAGCTTGTTGATCTGGGTGGCATCCGTATTGGCGTAGACCTTGGAGGTATCGTAGCCGCTGTAGGACTTCTGGCTGCCGTTCGACTCGGCGTCTCCGCCATGAGCCTTGGAGAACACCGAGGCCTTGGCATTGGCGCCGCCGGCATCCCAATCCGCCGTCTGTTTGACGTGATCGCCGGTGCTCACGTGCACGTCGGCGCCTTCCGCCTTGTTGGTTGGATCGTAGTTGACAGTCGGCTTGCTGATGATGGCTCCCTTGAAAGTACCGTCGCCGCCATTTCCGGCACTTTGACCACCGGTGTCGATCGATTTGACCTTGATCGTATCCGAGATGTTGATTGCCTTTGGCATCATTTGAGGCCTCCGTCGTTTTGTTGGCTGTCGTGCAACATCCATCCCGATCAGGCGGACGCGCACGGCAAGTCTGATCTGCCCGTGCGCGAGAGCGATAGATGTCAAATCGAACATCATCCGGCTCGGTGGGCCTACATACGAAAGTACGACATTTCGTCGGGGGAGGGCGCCTCTGCGCGGGCTTTGCATGCGAAGAGCGGCGACGGCGCGTGCCGCGATGCGATCGGCCACGCGAGCGATGCGACGTTTCGCTATGCCACCAGGTGAAGATCCGACAAGAGATGCGCGGCATCGCCACCCAGCGCGAGGTTGCCGTAGCCGCCGTCCCCGCCAACGCCGGCGATCTGGGTCGCGCTCTGGTCGATGTGCACGTTGTTGACCTGATCGGCCACGGCCGTCGAATGTGGACCTGCGATTGCTATGTTGATGGGTGCATAGATCGCGAGGCTGACGTCGATCAGACTGCCCGCAAAATAGCCGTTGCCGCCATTGCCTGCGCTGTTCGAACCGGTCGCGATCGCATCGGACCCGCCCCACAGACTATGGGAGAGAAGATTTGCATGGCCGCCCGCTGCGGCGTTGTCGTTGCCGCCGTGCCCGCCAATGCCAGCGATCTGAACCGCGGATTGATCCACGGAGACATCATTTATCTGGACCGCATAAGCGCTGGAGCCATAGCCCGCGATTGCGATGTTGATCGGGTTGTACACTACAAACGAGGTATGGACGAGTTCTCCGTAGAACATGCCGTCACCGCCATTGCCGGCCTGGCTTCCGCCCGTTTGAACGTCAAAGACGCTCGATCCCCAACTGGGGTCGAGCGTGATGACGCTGCCGCCGGCGGCCACATTGCCATGTCCGCCACTTCCGCCGACGCCCGCGATCTGCGTGGCCGATTGGTCGACGTCGACCGTGTTCGACTGACTTGCATGTGCAGTGCCGCCCGAGCTCGCCAACGCAATATTGATCGGATGATAGATCACCACGGGAGCGTCCACGATCGCACCCGAGAAATAGCCGCTGCCACCGTTTCCGGCGCTGTTGTCGCCGCTCGTGATCACGCCGGAGCCTGAAAACGTACTGATGCTCCCACCCGCCGCAATGTCGTTATTGCCGCCATGGCCGCCGACGCCGGCCATTTGAAAAGCGGATTGATCGACATTCAAATTGTTGGACTGGTTGGCTAGGGCGACCGAGCCGTATCCCACGCTGATCGAAATGTTGATCGGTTCGTAGACCAGCAGGGACGCGTGAACGATACCTCCGTAGAAATGGCCATCCCCGCCGCTCCCTGCCGTGTTCGCCCCACTCTCGACCGAAGCAATGCCCTTCCCGGGCAAGGATGCGCCGGCAGCAGGCTTCGTGGACGAAACATCCAGGCCCCCTGCAACGTGGTTGCCGGCGTGGCCGCCCATCTCGCCCCCCGATGGGGGATGTTTGGATTGAACCGGGTCGGAGTCTTTATGATGGGTATTCGCGCTCGCGGCGTATGCTCCAGGATCAGCAAACGGGCCGGGACGATGGACGAGGGCGCCACCGCCGACCGGGTGAGCCATGAACGGAGCACTCGACGCAGGCCCCAATTCGCCCGCGCCATCGTACCCATCGTGGTGATGAGAGGCGTGATGCAGCCGGATTGCATCCGACATCCGCGTAAAATCCATCGTGGCCTCCCTCATCGCAATCGCTCCGCGCGACCGGACGGGTTCTGCACTCCGGACAGAATGTCGTCCCGGGAAGGTCGAATGCCCAGCCGTCAGTTCGGATATAGCGCTCGTCTGGCAGCCGTAACATCGGCTACATCCGTTTGGGTGTGGTTACGGCCTTTGCATCAATTCCCCCGGTCCGTACTGCGCCCTTGGTCGCCGCCAAAGCTTGTGTCCGGGCAGGCCGAACACCGGGGGGGTTCATGTCCGGTTATTCGCGATCTCGTCTCGTCGTTTCTCTACTTCTTGCAGGCCTCTCGACGTCGTCCGCGTCTGCGAACCCACTTTCCGCATTCTTCAAGCCCGAACCCGCGACAACCCCTGCGCGCGCTTCAGCGGAAGTGAAGTGCTTGTCGCGGCCCGGCAAAGTGATCTATTTATTGGTGGGCCCGGCAGGACTCGAACCTGCAACCAGACCGTTATGAGCGGCGGAAAAACCACCGGCTTCGTTGATTTTTCTGCATCTTCGTTCGAGTTCGATCGCGTTCGTTGCGTTCTGATGCGATCGTTTCTGGTACGAAACTGGTGCGGTGCATGTGGACTTCGTGAATGAGCCGGCAAGAGCCTGCTTAGTGACTTCCGCTTCCGGGCCCCATCAGCCTGTCCGGTAGCCAGGTAGCGATCTCCGGAAAAATGCAGAGGATCGCGATCGCCAGCATCATGCAGACCACATAGGGCAGCGTGCCCCACATCACTTTCGCCAGCGGCACGTCCGGGGCGATGGCGTTGACGATGTAGATATTGAGGCCGACCGGCGGATGGATCAGACCGATCTCCATGTTGATGGTCAGGATCACACCGAACCAGACCGGGTCGAAGCCCGCCGAGGTGATGATCGGCAACAGGATCGGGCTTGTCATCAAAATTATGGCCGCGGGCGGAATAAAGAAGCCACAGACCAGCAGGAAGATGTTGATCAGGAACATCAACACCCATTTATTGGCGTGCAGTTCGGCGATTGCCTGCGCCAGCGTCTGCGTAAGATAGAGGGAGGTAAGCATGTAGCCAAACAGCACCGCGGCCGCGATGATGGTCAGGATCATCACCGACTCGCGCATGGTGTCGCGCAGGATGTGCCAGATCTGGTGCGGCCGCCAAAGCCGGTAGATCACAATCGCCAGGATCAGGCAGAGTGCGGCGCCGACGCCGGCCGCCTCCGACGGCGTGGCAATGCCGCCATAGAGCGCGTACATGACGCCGATCACGACGATCAGAAACGGGGTGACTTTCGGGACTGACGTGAGCTTCTCGCTCCAGCTGTAGCGAAAGCCGGGAGCATGCGAGCGAAAGCCGCTGCGCCAGATCTTGTACAGCGTCCACAACATGAACATCGCTGTCAGCATCAGGCCCGGCATAACGCCGGCGATAAACAGCCGGCCGATCGAGGTCTCGGTGGCAATGCCGTAGAGGATGAAGGTAACTGAGGGCGGAATCAGTATGCCGAGCGTTCCTCCGGCGCAGATCGACCCGGTCGCAACCTCGTCGGGATAGCCGCGCCGGCGCATCTCCGGAATGCCCATCTTGCCGATAGCGGCGCAGCAGGCGGGCGACGACCCGGTGAGCGCCGCAAAGATGGCGCAGGCACCGATATTGGAAATCGCGAGTCCGCCGGGAAGACGGTAGAGCCAGCGATCGAGCGCTTCGTACAGGTCCTTGCCGGCGGGCGAGGACCCGATCGCCGCGCCCATCATGACGAACATCGGAATAGCCACCAGGGTGAACTCGTCGAGCCCCGACCAATAGGTCTCGGCGACGACGCTAAGGCTATCGAAGCCCTGGAAGACGACAAGGAAGGCCAACGCGATGGCGCCGAGGCCGAAGGCAACCGGGATGCCCGACACCAGCATCAGCAGGGTGACGATAAGAACGATCAGGCCTTGGATGCCCGGGCTCACCGCGCATCTCCAACCACTTCATGCGCGTGCGCGCGCACGACGTCTTCCACAGCATGATCTTCCGGGATTCCGAACGGTGGAGAACGCCCCGTCACCAGGCAAAGCAACTCGACCACGTATTGCAGGACCAGAAGGCCGAGCCCGATCGGCATGGAGAGATAGGGAATCCACAGCCGAGCGCGCCAGACGGTGTTGGACAGCCAGTTTTCCGTGAGAGCCTGGTACCAGTAAATCGTGCAAAGCACGAAGATCGCCATGCAAAAGGCGAACGCAATCAGGCTCGTCACCAGCGCAAGCCAGAAGCGCATCCGGGGGCGAACGTGCAGCGGCAGAATGTCGACATTGACGTGCCCGCGCGTCATCAGGACATAGGAGCTGCCGATGAAAGTCGCGCCGACGATGCAATAAGTCACTACGTCGATCTGCCAGATCGTAGTGAGATTGAACACATAGCGCTCGATCACCATGTCGCAGATCACGAGAACGGCGAGGCCGATTAGCACCGCGCCGGTCACGCCGGCCACCCGCGACAGGAAGGTCACGACCCGTACGAAACCATTCATCAAATTGTCCGATTTGCTGAGAGGCCTGTTCTGGCGTGGCCGACTCCCGGCGGATCGCTTCGCCGGGAGCTCGGCCCCTGCCGCTATTTTACGGCGAGTGCTTCGTCGATCAGCTTCTGCCCGTTCGGCACGTTCTTGGCAAACTCGACATAGGAACTCTTCTTCGCCACGTCCAGCCATGCCTGATAATCGGCGTCGCTCAGCGTCACGACCTTCACCTTGTGGTCCTCGAATGCCTTGATGGCCTCCTTGTTCACCTCGTCTGCCTTGCCCTCATAATATGTCTGGGCCTTCTTGCCAGCTGCCAGAACGGCGTCCTGCTGCCTCTTGTCGAGCCTGTTGAAACTCTTCTTCGACATTAGCACCGGCTCGTACATGAACCACAGCGCGTTGTCGCCGGGCGCGGTCAGGCAGTCCGTCACTTCATAGAGACGCATTGACTGGAAGGTGCCAAGGCTGGTGTCGGTGCCATTCACCACGCCGGTCTGGAAAGCATTGTAGATTTCGTTCGATGGTGGGCTCACGATGCTGGCGCCGGCCGCTTCCCACATGCCGGCGAAGGTCGGGCCGGCAGCCCGGAATTTACGGCCCTTCATGTCGTCGGGCTTGACGATACACCCGTTCTTCGAAGCCATGCCGCCGGCAAACCAGGCGTCAGACAGCACAATGACGCCATGCTTTTCGATTTCTGCGCGGATGTCCTTCATGAACGGCGAGTTGTTGACGCGTTTTGCGCGCTCCTGGTTGCGGATCAGACCGGGCATCAGGGTCGCACTGAAGGCACGCACCTTGCCGCTGGCATAGTCGAGCGGGAGTAGCGAGATGTCGAGTTGCCCGTTGACCATGGCATTCCACTGGTCGTTGGGCTTGAACAGCGAAGCCCCTGGATAGACCTGAACGTCGACCCCGACATCGGAGGCCTTCATTTCCTTGGCGATCATCTGCACCATGTCGTCGCGCACGTCGCCTTTGCCGCCGGGAAACTGATGCGATGCCTTCATGGTAATCTGCGCCTGTGCTGCGCTTGAGATCGCAATAGCGGCGACCGCACCAGCTAAGATTGCAGGAATTCGTCTCATTTGCTCCTCCCAGATTCCTTATCGTTGACCTTGAGACCGCTCAGGCTTGCAATCAAATCCTACGACGAGGCGCACCGCCATTCCGGTCGCATATGACTTTAGTAGAGTGTGACAATGAGGCGCGAGATCATTGGCCTGCGCCGGGCTCGCCCGTGCGTTGAACGTCGCGATGTCCGATTCAGGCCGGGCAGGCCCGGGACGAGCGGTGCGACTGACTGCCGTTCCCGCAGAGTACACTCTCGCGAAACATGGACGACCGTTGGTGGGGCCGTTCGATGATAGAATTGGAAATCGCAGTTTTGCCGCTTCGTGCGAGGCCGCCGATCTACAATATCAAGAGCAAAAACATGGTTGGATCATACGACAAGCATTGGCTTGCTGGCACTGAAGTGGTTCCAAGAGCAACGAAGGCGGCGCGTTTCTGGTGCGGTGGATCAGGAGCGCAATGCAGCAACACAGACTAAGCAGCTGCTGTTGATTTACTGGTGGGCCCGGCAGGACTCGAACCTGCAACCAGGCCGTTATGAGCGGCCGGCTCTAACCATTGAGCTACAGGCCCCGCCGCGAGGCGGCTGCTTTAGGGGCGGCCGGCAACGGTGCGCGGTTCGTTTACAGGGCTGGAGGCGGGGGTGCAATCCTCAAGCGTTTTCAAGGCGAAGGGGTCCTCGGTTCGCGTCAGGAGAACGCGTCGAACAGAGCGGCCTGATCGAGCGGAACGCCGCGGCTGCGCGCAACACACTGCGCGCCGGAGGATTGCGAAATTCGGAATAATCGCATTCTGCCACTGTTTTGCCCGACAAGTCAAACGGCCCTCGCGATCATCCGGCCGGTGCCCATTTGGCGCTTCCGTAAGCCCCTGTGATTGCTCAATTCTTCTACTGTGCATGGGGTTGTTTTCGCACTTTCTGTCTTGAGGGGGCCCGCGCGCGCCCCCTCAAACGTCTTGCCCGCAAGCGGCACAGCCTGCGGCGGAGCGTTGTCTAGTCCACCGAAACCCCGGCGAACTCGACCACCTTGCGCCACTTCTCGGTCTCGTCAGCCACCAGCTTGCCGAACTCGGCGGGCGTCATCGGCCTGGGGATGCCGCCGGTCTCGGCGAGGCGCGCCACCAGCTTCGGGTCCTTCAGCGCTTCGCCGACGGCCTTGTTGAGGATCTCGATCACCTCGGGCGGGGTGCCCTTCGGCGCGGAGATGCCGTAGAAGCCGACCGATTCGAAGCCCGGCACGGTCTCGGCGATCGCGGGCACGTCGGGCACGCTCGGCCAGCGCTTCGGCGAGGTCACGCCAAGCGCGCGGACGGTGCCTCCCTTCACCTGCTCCATCGCCGAGGGCAGGTTGTCGAAGATCAGCTGCACCTTGTTGGAGATGATGTCGGGGAAGGCGATGGCCGAGCCGCGATAGGGCACGTGCACCATGTCGCACTTCGTCATCACCTTGAACAGCTCGGCCGACATGTGCACCGAGGTGCCGTTGCCGGACGAGGCATAAGAGATCTTGCCGGGGTTGGCGTGGCAGTAGTCGATGAACTCCTTGACCGACTTCGGCGGGAACGCGTTGGAGACGACCAGCATGTTGGTGAGCTGCATGATGCTGGCCACCGGCACCGTGTCGCGCAGGAAGTCGAACGGCAGCTTCTTGTAGAGCGAGGTCGAGATCGCGTTGTTGGGGGCGACGAACAGCAGGGTGTAGCCGTCCGGGGCTGCGTTGATCGCGGCGGCGGCGGCGATGTTGCCACCGGAGCCGGTGCGGTTCTCGACGATGACCTGCTGGCCGAGACGATCCGACAGCCACTGCGCCATGATGCGCGCCACGATGTCGACCGGGCCGCCGGCGGCAAAGCCGATCAGCCAGTGCACGGGACGGTCGGGGTAGCCGGCGGCGGCGGGAGGAGGGGCGCTGAAAAGACCTAAGAGAACTGCGAGCCCGAAAACACCCTTACGCAAAATTCGCAACATGACGCCTCCCATTGCTTTATTGTGGTTGGCTGCATGTTTTCACAAAATCGGGCTGCTGCCTACATCGTCTCTGAGTCGGTGTTGACGCAGGTCCGCGAGGAGCGACCATGAGATTCGCGATGATCCTCATCGGTGCGGCGCTGCTCGCAAGCCCCGCTGCCGCCCAAACCGGAGGCACGGCCATTCCGACCACGACGATCAGCCAGACAATCAGCCTCGGCACCGCGACGCCGGGCGGCGGCTTTCCGCTCTATGGCAACGCCTTCGCCGAGGCGATGAACGCGGCCGATCCGCAGATGTCCATCGTCCCGCGCAACACCAAGGGCAGCAACGAGAACATCCCGCTCCTGGAGAAGGGCGAGCTCGATCTCGCCCTCGTCGCGGGCGAGCCGGCCTACGAGGCCTTTGCCGGCATCGGCCGCGCCAAGGTCGCGCTGAGGATCCTCACCGCGATCTATTCCAACCCTGGCATGTTCGTGGTGCGGGCGGACAGTCCCTACAAGACCATTCGCGATCTCGTCGGTCAGCCCGTCGCGTTCGGCGCGAAGGGCTCCGGCCTGCCGATCCTGGCGCGCTATGTGCTGGATGGGCTCGGCCTGAAGCAGGACGAGGACTTCAAGGCCGTCTATCTCGACCGCGCCGGCGACGGCCCGGCGATGGTCGAGGATGGCCGCGTCGCCGCGCTGTGGGGCGCCGGCATCGGCTGGCCCGGCTTTGCTGCTGTGGCAGCGAGCGCATCGGGCGCGCGCTTCATCGCGCCGAGCGCTGAAGAGATCGCGCGCATCCGCGCCAGGCATGGGTTCCTGAAGCCGCTCACGGTGCCGGCCGGCTCCTATCCGAAGCAGACGGAGTCGATCGCCTCGCTCGGCTCGTGGAGTTTTGTCCTCACCCGCGAGGATCTGCCTGACGATGTCGCCTATCGGCTCGCGAAGACGCTGCACGGCGTCGAGGCGACGTTCTGCAGGAAGCTCGCGCAGGCCTGCGAGACCACGGCGGAGAACACGGTCGCGGCCGCGCCGAAGGTCGAGCTGATCCATCCGGGCGTGATGAAGTATCTTCGCGAGATCGGCGTGATGAAATGACGGTCGCCTGAGGCGACTGTCATTCCGGGGCGGTGCGCAGCACCGAACCCGGAATCTCGAGATTCCGGGTCTGGTCCTTCGGACCATCCCGGAATGACGATCGCTTTAAGCCACCGTCACTTCTTCACCATCGAACACGCCGGGTCCGGCGGCCCGAACGCCTTGTCGCCGGAGATCGTGGTGAGGATCTTGTAATAGTCCCACGGATATTTGCTCTCCTGCGGCGTCTTCACCTGTACCAGCCAGAGATCGTGCACCATCAGATTGTCCTCGCGCAGACGGCCGTTGCGGGCGAAGAAATCCTCGATCGGCTTCTCGCGCATCTTGGCGGCCACCTTGAGCGGATCGTCGGTGCCGGCCGCCTTGATGGCGTTGAGATAGTGCATCACGCTGGAATAGACGCCGGCCTGCCACATCGACGGCATCTTGTTCATCTTGGCAAAGTAGCGCTTGGACCATTCGCGGGTCTTGTCGTCCATGTCCCAATAGAACGACGTGGTCAGGAGCAGGCCTTGAGCTGCCTGCAGGCCGAGGCCGTGGATGTCGGTGATCAGCGCCAGCAGCGCCGCCATCTGCTGGCCGCCCTTGAACACACCGAACTCGGCGCCGGTCTTGATCTCGTTCATGTTGTTGGGGGGGCCGGCGGCAATGCCGATGATCTTGGCCTTGGAGGCCTGGGCCTGGAGCACGAAGGAGGAGAGGTCTGGCGTTGCCAGCGGCGGCCGCACCGACCCCAGCACCTTGCCGCCATTGGCGGTGACGACGGCGGAGGCGTCGCGCTCGAGCGAATGGCCGAAGGCGTAGTCGTCGGTGATGAAGAACCAGCTGTCGCCGCCGCGCTTGACCACCGCATCCGCGGTGCCCACCGCGAGCGCGCGGGTGTCGAACACCCATTGGATCGCGTAGGGCGAGCAGAACTTGCCGTGGAAATCGGCGGTGCCGGTGGAGTGGGTGATGAACAGCCGCTTCTTCTCGTTGGCGATGTTCTGCACCGCGAGCCCGACCGCCGAGACCGGCACGTCGACGATCAGATCGACCTGCTCGACGTCGAACCAACGCCGTGCGATGGCGCCGCCGACATCGGCCTTGAGCTGGTGGTCGCCGATCACGACGCTGATCGGCTTGCCGAGCACGGTGCCGCCGAAATCGTCGATCGCCATCTGCGCCGCCGTCACCGAACCCTGGCCGGTCGGCGCGGAGGCGGGGCCGTTCATGTCGGTGAGCACGCCGATCTTGACGACGTCGTCGGAAACCTGCGCGGACGCCGCACCTGAAAGCAGCGCCGCCACGAAGGCGGCCGCGACCGGCAGTCCAAATCTGGTTGGATTCACGCTTGTCCTCCCCTGAGCCGGCTCGTTGGCCGGTGTTGCATCCGGGTATGGCCCGGCTGAATTGGTTTCTTTTGCAACTATTTGGGGGCGGACGTCAACGTCAGGCTGCGAAGCGGATCAGGCCTGCGGGCGAGGGATCGTAGCCGGTCAGCTCATCGGCGCGCTGGCGCAGGCGCCGCTCGTTCAGGAAGTGGAGCAAGGCCTGCATGGCGGGGCGGAAATAGCTGCGCTGCCGCATCGCGAGGTCGAAATTCTCCCAGACCAGCGGCACGAAATCGAGACCGGCCGAGCGCGCCGCCGCGCGCGTCGCGATGCCGCAATCGGCCTGGCCGGCGCGGACCAGTTCGGCAAGGTCCGGCCCAGTCAGGGCCGACGTTTCGATACGGCGCAAATCGCGTGTCGAGGCGCCGGCGCGCCTCAGGAGCGCGTCGAGCAGCATCTGTGCGCCTGTGCCCTGTTGCCGCGTCGCCATCCGGGCGCCGAGTGCGAGCACGTCGATCAGGCCGTGCAGCCGCTTGGGATTGCCGTGCGGCAGCACCAGACCTGCTTCGCGGCGCACGAACGCGACCAGCACCGCATCATGCAGGTCCGGCGCGGCCCGCAGGGCTTCGATGCTGGCATCGCCGGCGAGATTGTCGGAGGCGTCCAAGGCGTGGAAGTGCACCGCCGCAGCCATCACCTCGTTGCGCTGCAAGCGCTCCAGCCCGCGCGCGCTGCCCTCGCTCATCGAGCCCAGGCCCGAGCCGGATTCGCGCAGGCTCCAATCCAGGAGTTCGTCCTGGCTACCGCCGACGACCGGCGGAGGCTCCGCGATCAACATGCCGGCCGGACGCGCGAGTCCCGACAGGACCCAGAGGTCGAGCTCGTGTCGCGGGAAGAGCCATTTTCCCGTCACCTTGGTGCAGGGGATCGCACCTGTGGTGACGAGTTCGTAAAGCTTGCGTTCGCCGAGCCGAAGGTAGTCGGCGGCTTCGCTGGTCGTCAGGAATTCCATCCTGCATTCCTATGCAAATTCTTGCTTCTTTTTGACGTCCGACGCAGGTGGAATTCTGCATTTCAATTTCTGTCCGCGGGAACCATGCCCGATCATCTCGCTGCTTTGCAACACATCCGCACGCGCGATTTCTGCTTTGGTGAACGATCCTGAATCAGTCGCTTGCGCGGTGCGCCTCGGCGGCGTTGCCGAAATTTCCCGGCCGGGCAGCGCGAAAACGCGTCACGAGTGCGGCGCAATCGATCATCATCATGATCGCGTCATAGCCGAAGGGAACCCCGATCATGGGCCGCCTGTCCGTTGCATTTGCGCTTCTCTGCGGCCTTGTCGCGGGCGTTGCGGCGTCATCCGCGGAGGACCGCAGCATTGTCCTCGCCACGACCACGGCGACGCAGGAATCCGGTCTGCTCGATTATTTGCTGCCGATCTTCCGCGACAAGACCGGCATCGGGGTCACCGTGATCGCGCGGCGCGCCGACGAAGTGCTCGACGGGGCGCGACGGGGCGAGGTCGACGTCGTGCTGATGCACGCGCGGCCCCAGGAGGAGAAGTTCGTCGCCGACGGTTTTGGCGTGAAGCGCTACGACGTGATGTACAACGACTATGTGCTGATAGGGCCGAAGAGCGATCCCGCGGGCGTGAAGGGCAAGGACATCGTGACGGCGCTGAAGGCGATCGAAGCCAAGGGCGCGCCGTTCGTGACGCGTGGCGACCGGTCGGGCACCCACGCCGCGGAGCTCGCGCTCTGGATCGTCGCCGGCATCGACATCGCCGCCGCCAAGGGCGCCTGGTATCGCGAGGCCGGGCAGGGCATGGCCTCGGCGCTCGACGCGGCGCGCGCCGCGAATGCCTATGTGCTATCGGATCGCGGCAGCTGGATCTCGTTCAAGAATCGCGGCGATCTCGACATCGTCGTCGAAGGCGACAGGCGGCTGCTCAACCAGTACGGCGTGATGCTGGTCAATCCTGCGAAGTTTCCGAATGTGAAGAACGACCTCGCGCAGACCTTCATCGACTGGCTGACCTCGCCGGAGGGGCAGACGGCGATCGCCGGCTACAAGGTCGACGGGCAGCAGCTGTTCTTCCCCAATTCGGACAGGTCGGGCGGTTGAGGCCGGCATCGCCGGCGGTTGCCAAAGCGGGCGATGCATGGTCCATCATGGCGCATGACCCAGCGCCTGCCGCCATCGCTGACGCCGCTCGACGCCGCGCTCGCCGCAGTGCTGAACGGGCTCGAGCCGCTTGCAGCGGTGGAGCTGCCGCTGACGGAAGCGGCCGGCTGCATCGCGGCGGGCACGCCGCTGCTCGCGGCCTGCCCGCCTCACGACATCGCCGCCGCGGACGGCTGGGCGTTCTGCGCCAACGATCTCGTCGGCGCGTCCTCTTATTCGCCACTGCCTTTGACAAGCGTGCCTTCGTGGGTCGAGGCCGGCGAAGCGATGCCGGCGGGATCCGACTGCGTGCTCGATGCCGACGCGGTGGAGGTCTCGGGGCCGCCCGTGCAGGTGCTGGCGGAGGGCGTGCCCGGACAGGGCGTCCGGCGCGCCGGCAGCGACATCGCGGAAGGCGCACCTGCCGGCGCCGAGGGCTATCCGGTCGGTGCGGCTGATCTCCTGATGGCGCGCGTTGCGGGTCTGGAGAGACTCGGCGTGCGGCGGCCCCGGCTGCGCATCGTCAACGTGCCGGACGGAACGGCAACGATGCATATGATCGCCGGAATCGCGCGCGCAGCGGGACTGGATGTGGAAACGCGTCAAGCTCGTGCACGCGATGAAGCCTCGATTGCCGATGCGCTTGATGCGTCCTCGTGCGATCTCCTGCTGACGGTCGGCGGCAGCGGCGTCGGCCGCCGGGACGCCGCCATCACCGCTCTGGCCCAGCGCGGTGAGGTGATGGCGCACGGCCTTGCGCTCCAGCCCGGACGCACCGCCGCGGTCGGGCGGCTCGGACCGGTTCCCGTCGTCGCCTTGCCCGGCTCGCCCGATCATGCGCTTGCGGCGTGGCTCGCGCTCGTGCTGCCCCTCGTCGACCGTCTGTCGGTGCGTCGGCCGCGCTGGCGGGTGACCTTGCCGCTCGCGCGAAAGATCGCATCCAGCGTCGGCATCGCCGAGATCGCTTTGCTGGCCGAGGGAGATCGTGCCTGGATGCCGCTTGCCGTGGGCGAATGGCCGCTTCAGGCCATCACCCTTGCGGACGCATGGCTGCTCATCCCCGCCAGCCACGAAGGATTCGCGGCGGGTACGCCGATCGATGCCTATCTGATGCGGGAGTGACATGGGTCCTGGCATGACGATGATCCCGGAATCACCAGACCGTAGCGCGCTCGAACAGGAGCAGTTCCTCAGGATCCTCTCACGCGAGGAGGCCCTGGCGCGCTTCGAGGCCGCCTTGTTCCCGCGCGGGCTTCCGGGCGAATCGCGCAAGCTCGCTGCTGCGCTCGGTACAGCACTTGCCGAAGACGTCACCGCGCCGATCGACGTTCCGCCGTTCGACCGGTCCAATGTCGACGGCTTTGCCGTGCGTTCCGCCGATCTCGCGGCGGCCGGGGAAGGTGCCGCCGTGTGCCTCGCGCTGAACGGCGAGACCATTCACTGCGGCACCGCGCCGAGGCTGCAGGTGGCGGCCGGGACCGCGACGCCGATTGCCACCGGCGGTCCGCTGCCGCGCGGCGCCGATGCCGTGGTCATGGTCGAACACACCCAGCCGGCCGGGCCAGATGCGATCGAGGTCCGTCGCGCCGTCTCGCCGGGGCAATTCGTCTCCTACGCCGGATTCGACATCGCGCGCGGCGAGGCGCTGCTGCGCGCCGGCACCATCATCGGCTCGCGCGAGATCGGCATGCTTGCGGCCTGCGGGATCGCCGAGGTCGCAGTGGCGCGCAAGCCGCGGGTTGCCGTGATCTCCACTGGCGACGAACTGGTTCAGCCCGGCCGGCCGCTCGCGCCTGCCGAAATCTACGATACCAACGGCGCCATCGTCGCAGCCGCCGTCGACGAGAACGGTGGCGAGGCGGTTTTCCTCGGTGCCGTTCCCGACGATGAAGCCAGGCTCGAAGCGGCCATGCGCCGCGCGCTGGCGGACTCCGACATGCTGGTGCTGTCGGGAGGTACGTCGAAAGGCGCGGGCGATCTCTCCCATCGCATCATCGGCCGGCTCGGAGCACCCGGCATCGTCGCGCATGGCGTTGCGCTCAAGCCCGGCAAGCCGCTGTGCCTTGCGGTGTGCGCCGGCAAGCCGGTCGTGATCCTGCCGGGATTTCCGACCTCGGCGATGTTCACCTTCCACGACATGATCGTGCCGGTGCTGCGCAGGATGGCCGGGCTGCCGCCGCGCTCCGATGCCAAGGTGCGCGCGACCGTGCCGGTGCGCATCGCCTCCGAGCTCGGCCGCACCGAATTCGTGATGGTCTCGCTGGTCCAGGGCAGGGATGGCCTCATCGCCTATCCCTCCGGCAAGGGGTCCGGCGCGATCACGTCATTTGCGCAGGCCGACGGCTTTCTGCGCATCGAGGCGCTCGCCGACCAGATGCCGGCCGGGACTGAAGCCGAAGTGACGCTGTTCACGCCGCATGTGCGGGTGCCCGATCTCGTCATCGTCGGCAGCCATTGCACCGGCCTCGATCTCGTTACCGCCGGGCTCGCGCAGGCCGGCCTGACGGTGCGCTCGATTTCGGTCGGCAGCCTCGGCGGGCTTGCGGCGGCGCGGCGCGGCGAATGTGACCTCGCGCCGATCCATCTGTTCGACGACAAGAGCGAGACCTACAACACGCCCTATCTCGTCGAGGGACTCGAACTCGTGCCGGGGTGGCGGCGAATGCAGGGCATTGTCTTTCGCAAGGGCGACAGGCGTTTCGAGGGCCTTACGGCAAAGGGCGCCGTCGCCGCCGCGCTCGCCGATCCCGCCTGCATCATGGTCAACCGCAACCAGGGCGCCGGCACGCGCATCCTGATCGACCGGCTGCTCGGCGGCGCACGCCCGGAGGGGTACTGGAACCAGCCGCGCTCGCATAACGCCGTGGCCGCGGCCGTCGCGCAGCATCGCGCTGATTGGGGCATGACCATTGCGCCGGTCGCCGATGCAGCCGGCCTCGGTTTCATTCCGCTGGCGGAAGAGCACTATGACTTTGCGCTGGTGAGCGCGCGCAAGGACCGGCCTGCAGTGCAGGCCTTTCTCGACGCACTCGGCTCGAACGCGGTGCGTGCGGCACTCGAGCGTGCGGGCTTCCGGCCCGCGTAGCGGCGTTGCAGAAGACCTTTCGCTAAAATCGTAAGTTCGCTAGGACGCCTCATCCAGCGCCGCCAGCCGTTCGGCCTCGGAGATGTCCTCGATCGTGTTGGCATTGAAGAACGGATCGAGCGGCTCCGCCGGCCACGTCACCGTCGCGAGCGGGTAGCGCGCGGTCCAGCGGTCGATCTTGCGGAGGTCCTCGACCACCAGCGCGTGGCGCAGCTCCTCGCGCAAGGCGACGCGCCACAGGCCGATCACCGGATGCGACTGCTGGCCCGATGCGGCGACCGCAAGCTGCGCGTTCTCGCGCGCGCGTGCCTCATGCAGCCGTGCGACGAGATCGCGCGGCAGGAACGGGCAGTCGCCGGCGGCGCTGAGCACCCATTCGACCTCCGGCCGGTTCGCCGCGGTCCAGTCGAGCGCAGCCAGGATGCCGGCGAGGGGGCCGGGAAAGCCGGGCACGTCGTCGGCGACGACTTGCAGGCCGAAGGCAGCAAAGCGGGCGGGATCGCCGTTCGCGTTGAGGATCAGCCCGCTGCACTGGGGCGATAGGCGCGCGATCACGCGCTCCAGAATGGTGCGCCCACCGATGGTCCGCATCGGCTTGTCGCCGCCGCCCATGCGCCGTGCAAGGCCGCCGGCGAGCAGCACGCCGAGGGTCGACGGAACGCTCGTTGCCGGAAACCTAGTCGTCACCACTTTCACCCTTGCGCTTGTGCCTGGCCGACTCCTCCTCGACGTAGGCGAGGTTCTGGTCGTAGACGATGCGCTCCTCGCCCGCGAGCGCGATAAAGCGCTTTCCGCGGGTGCGCCCCACCAGCGTCAGCCCGACCTGCCTTGCGAGATCGACGCCCCAGGCAGTGAAGCCGGAGCGCGACACCAGGATCGGAATGCCCATGCGCACGGTCTTGATCACCATCTCCGAGGTGAGGCGTCCGGTGGTGTAGAGGATCTTGTCGCCAGGCTCGACGCCGTGGCGGTAGATCCAGCCTGCGATCTTGTCGACGGCGTTGTGGCGGCCGACATCCTCGGTGTAGCAGAGCGGGGTTCCTTCCTTGCAGAGCACGCAGCCATGGATCGCGCCGGCTTCGAGATAGAGCGAGGGCATGGTATTGATGGTCTGCGTCATCTGATAGAGCCAGGAGGTGCGCAGTTCTGCCTTCGGCAGTGCGACGCTCTCGACCGCCTCCAGCAGATCACCGAAGGCGGTGCCTTGCGCGCAGCCGGAGGTCTGCGTGCGCTTCTTCAGCTTGGCCTCGAAATTGGTATGGTGCTCGGTGCGCACCACGACCACCTGGAGGTCGTCGTCGTATTCGACGTCGGTGACCACGTCGTCATATTTCAGCATGTTCTGGTTCAGCAGGTAGCCGAGCGCCAGATATTCCGGATAGTCGCCGATCGTCATCATGGTGACGATCTCCTGGGCGTTCAGGTAGAGCGTCAGTGGCCGCTCCATCGGCACCTTGATCTCGACCCTGGCGCCGGTCTGGTCGGTCCCGGTCACGCTCTGGGTCAGGCGCGGGTCGTCCGGATTGGGGACGATCAGGGGCACCGGGGCTTTGTCGATCTTCGTCATGGCCGTGACGTTAGCATGACATTCGGGTCAAGCCGATATAAGCATGGCTGGGAATGGGCAAAATGCCTCCGCTCGTCATTGCGAGCGGAGCGAAGCAATCCAGGAAAGCCCCCCGCGAAGACAGTCTGGATTGCTTCGCAGAGCCTGTCATCGGGCCGCGCTTTGCGCGGACCCGGTGGCTCGCAATGACGGGGAAGAGGCCGGAGGTTCCATCGGCTGGCATAGCCGTTGGCGGAGATCGAAGGGCATGAAAGTCATCGGCCTTGCCGGGTGGAGCGGTGCCGGAAAGACCACGCTGTTGACGCGGCTGATCCCGCATTTCAGCGCGCAAGGCATGCGTGTCTCCGTGATCAAGCATGCGCATCACCGGTTTGACGTCGATGTGCCCGGCAAGGATTCCTGGCGCCATCGCGAGGCCGGTGCCGCCGAGGTGCTGGTTGCCTCGTCAAACCGCTGGGCTCTGATGCATGAGTTGCGCGGGGCGGCGGAGCCGCGGCTGCCGGAGCTGCTCGGCAAGCTCTCCGCGGTCGATCTCGTCGTGGTCGAGGGGTTCAAGCGCGAGCCGCATCGGAAGATCGAGGTGCATCGCGCCGGCAACGGCAAGCCGCTGTTGTTTCCCGATGATCCCGGGATTGCCGGGATCGCGAGCGACGTCGCGATTGACACAAGGCTGCCGACTGTCCATCTCGACGATATCGCGGCCGCCGCGGCGCTGTTGCTGCGCGCGGCGATGCCGATCGAGGAAGCGATGGCAAAGAGCGCTGCGATGCGCTGACGAGGCACCATGGCGCAACTATCGGACGATTGCTTTGCCTTCGGCGGCCCGATGATGTCGGTCGACGAAGCCGTTGGCCTCATCACAACGCGCGTCAGCGCGATTGCCGATCTCGAGACTGTGGCGCTCGCCGATGCCGACGGGCGCGTGCTCGCGCGCGATGTGGCCGCACCTTTGCCGCTGCCGCCGTTCACCAACTCCGCCGTCGACGGCTACGCCCTGCGCAACGCGGACCTTCCGGGAAGCGCCGAACGGGCGTTCCCGCTCGACGGTCGCATCCAGGCTGGCGGCCTTGTGCAAGCACCGATCAGGCCCGGTCACACCGCGCGCATCTTCACCGGCGCGCCGATGCCGCCGGAAGCGGAGACGGTCTTCATGCAGGAGGACGTCCGCATCGATGATTCCGGCAAGATCGTGCTGCCGCCGGGGCTGAAGCGTGGGGCCAATGTCCGTCCTGCAGGCGAGGACATTCCGCAAGGTCATCTCGCGCTCCGCGCCGGCCAGCGCTTGCGACCGCCGCATGTCGCCCTTGCCGCCGCGTTCGGCCTGACGGGGCTCGAGGTCGTCAGGCGCATCCGTGTCGCCGTGTTCTCGACCGGCGACGAATTGGCCTCGCCGGGCGAGCCGCGCGCGGCCTCGCAGCTGTTCGATTCCAACCGTTTCATGCTGATGGCGATGCTGCGCCGGCTCGGTTGCGAGGTCAGCGACCTCGGCATTCTGCGCGACGAACGCAGCTCGCTCGCGAACGGCCTGAAGCAGGTCGCAGGTCACCATGACCTGATCCTCACCACCGGGGGCGTCTCGACCGGAGAGGAGGATCACGTCAAGGCGGCGGTCGAGAGCATCGGCTCGCTGGTGCTGTGGCGCATGGCGATCAAGCCCGGCCGTCCCGTGGCGATGGGCATCATCGACGGCACGCCGCTGATCGGATTGCCCGGCAATCCCGTCGCGAGTTTCGTGACGTTCGTCCATGTGGTGCGGCCGACCGTGTTGGCGCTGGCGGGTGGCCTGCCGGAGCCGCTGACGCCCATCCCGCTGCGGGCGGCGTTTACTTACAGGAAGAAGGCCGGGCGGCGCGAATATGTGCGCGCCTCGCTGCGGCGCGCGCAGGACGGTGGGCTCGAGGCGACCAAGTTCCCGCGTGAAGGGGCCGGGCTGCTGTCCTCGCTGGTCGAGACCGACGGCCTCGTCGAACTCGGCGAGGACATCACGAATGTCGAGCCGGGGCAGGACGTGGGCTTCCTGTCCTACGCCGATCTGCTCTAAAGCAGAATGGCTTCAGGTTGAAGCGATCGCTGCGGCTCGTTCACCTCTCCCGCTTGCAGGCGGGAGCCATTGCTACAATCCAGCAGCTTGACGTCATCAGGCGCCTGCGGCGGCGTCTTGATCGCGATGGCCTTGACCCGACCGCTGATCGGCTTGGTGCCGCCATGCGGCGTTCTTGCTCGGGCATGCTATTGCGCCGAAAGGCCGACGGCCAGCCGACCCAGGCAGTGCTTCTCAAGCCCATTCCGCTGCTCTATGGTGCCGCCGGCCGAACGGAGGAAACCAATGAAGAACACGATTGCCAGGCTCGCCGGCGCGCTGCTGGCGCTGGCGCTCACCACCTCGCTTGCCCAGGCGCAAAGCAAGGTCACCATCGCGGTCGGCGGCGGCTCCTGCCTGTGCTATTTGCCGACGGTGCTGGCCAAGCAGCTCGGCGAATACGATAAGGCCGGCCTCAATGTCGAACTCGTGGACCTCAAGGGTGGCTCGGACGCGCTCAAGGCCGTGCTCGGCGGCAGTGCCGACGTCGTGTCGGGCTATTTCGACCATTGCGTCAATCTCGCCGCCAAGAAGCAGGAACTCCAGGCTTTCGTGGTCTATGATCGCTATCCTGGTCTCGTGCTGGTGGTCGCGCCCTCGCGGACCAATGACATCAAGTCGGTCAAGGATCTCGCCGGCAAGAAGGTCGGCGTCAGCGCGCCGGGATCGTCCACCGACTTCTTCCTCAAATACATGCTCAAGAAGAACGGTCTCGATCCCACCGGCACCGCCGTGATCGGCGTCGGCCTCGGCGCCACCGCGGTCGCCGCGATGGAGCAGGGCCAGATCGATGCCGCCGTGATGCTCGATCCCTCCGTCACCGTGCTCCAGGGCAGCCACAAGGATCTGCGCATCCTCTCGGACACCCGCACCCAGAAGGACACGCTCGAGACCTTCGGCGGCGAATATCCGGGCGGCGCGCTGTATTCGACGGCGGCCTGGGTGAGCGGCCACGAGAAGGAAACGCAGGCGCTCACCAACGCGATCCTGGCCACGCTGGCCTGGATTCATTCGCACTCGCCCGAGGAGATCATGGCGAAGATGCCGGAAGAAACGGTCGGCAAGAACAAGGATCTCTATCTCGCGGCGCTGAAGAACACGATCCCGATGTACTCCGAGACCGGCAAGATGGACCCGAAAGGCGCCGATGCCGTGCTCGCGGTGTTCAGCGTCGGCTCGCCCGAGGTGGCCAACGCCAAGATCGACGTCAGCAAGACCTTCACCAACAAATTCGTCGACCATGCCAAGAACTCCGCGGGGACTGCCAAATAGCCGACGCGAAGGCGTGGCGGTCGCCTGGTCATGACGTCTCCGGTCATTCATCGCGTCAGGACGCTTGATCTTGCCGTGCGGTCGGTCGCGTGGCGGTTCGCCGAGGAGCGGCACGCCGAGATCGCGGCGCATTTCGCCGAGAAGCAACGCGAGCGGCCGAAGATCTGGAACGGCCGCGTCCTGCTCGGTCGGGACGCGGTGTTTACGGACGGCCATCTCGCCGCGACCTATTTCGAGACCGATTTCGCCAGCTTCCTCGCCTGGCGTGACTGGGGCTTTCCTGATCCGGCCGTGTTCAACGGCTTCGGCATGGGTGCGTTGCGCACGTCCGACGGCGCTTTCGTGATGGGCGAAATGGCGCAGCACACCGCCAATGCGGGTCGCATCTATTTCCCTTCGGGCACGCCCGACCTCGATGACGTCAATGATGGCACCCTCGACATCCCCGGCAGCGTCGTCCGCGAGATCGCGGAGGAGACCGGCCTGACCGCCGCGGACTACACGGCGGAGGCGGACTGGCACTGCGTCGTCAGCGGTCGCGCGATTGCAATGATTCAGGTCCTCAACCTGGATGTGCCGGGCGATGAGGCCCGCGCCCGGATCGAAGCCAATCTCGCGCGCGAGGCCGAGCCGGAATTGTCGGCCATTCATCTCGTGCGCGACATGGGCGATCTCAGGCCGTCCATGCCGCGATTTGTCACGGCTTTCGTCGAGCGCCAGTTCGCCTCGCGATGATGCGCGAGGCTTGACATCGCCGCGCTCAGCCCATGTGATGGGCAAAAAGCAAAAGCAACAAGAATGCAATGCACAATCGTCCAGGGAGGTTTTGATGCGCCTGCGCATGGCTGCCCGCTTGGTACGTGGGCTGTTGGTCGTGATATCAGCGACAGGCTTGGCGGTGTCCGCCGAGGCCCAGGAGAAGAAGCTCAAGATCGGTGTCATCTATGATCTGACCGGTCCGCTCGCCGGCGGCGGCTCGGAGCTGCAATATACCGGCGCAAGAATCATGCTGGATCGGTACAGCGCGAAGGATGTCGAGGGCTACAAGATCGAGGCGATCTATGCCGATGCTCAGAGCAAGCCGGACGTCGCCATCAATGAAGCGATCCGTCTGATCGAGCAGGAAAAGGTCGACATGCTGCTCGGCTTCTTTTCCTCGGCGCAGTGCGTGCCGGTTGCAGCGCGCGTCGAGCAGCTGAAGAAGTTCATGTGGATCACGACCTGCATTTCGTCCGCGGTGCTGGAGAACAAGAACTACAAGTACGTGTTTCGACCGCAGGCCTCCGGCGATCAGTTCGGCATGATGACGATGGACTTCATCGCGCAGAACTCGAAGGAGAAGTTGGGCAAGGATCCGAAGGACCTGCGGGTCGCCATCATCCATGAGGACGGCGCCTACGGCGTCGACGTTGCCAAAGGCAATGAAGCCGGTGCCAAGAAGGCCGGTTTCAACATCGTGCTCAGGGAAGGCTATTCGGCCACGGCCCCGGACTTGTCTGCGCTGGTCACCAAGCTGAAGCGGGCAAAGCCGGATGTGATCTTCCACACCGGCTACAATCCCGACATCACCCTGTTGCTTCGGCAAGCCCGCGAACAAGGGCTGAAGTTCGGTGCACTGGTGGGACATGGCGCCGGCTACGGGGTCTATGAGAAGCTGAAGGAAGGCCTGGGCGCCGATGTAAACTACTTCTTCAATACCGATCCGATCTCGATCTGGCTCGCCAACCAGAAGGGCATGGATCCGAAGCTGCCGCCGATCATCAAGGCGATTGGCGAGGAGTTCGACAGGCGCAAGCCGGGTGTTGCCATCCGTTCGGCTCATGTCGGCATGGCTGCGTCCAACACCTACCTGTTCCTGACCGACGTGCTGCCGCGAGCGATCAAGAAATATGGCGGCATCGATCCCGATTCCCTGCGCAAGGCAGCACTCGACACCGACATCCCCGAAGGCGGCACCATGCTCGGCTTCGGCGTCAAATTCCACGGCGAGGGCTCGCCGATGGCCGGCCAGAACGAGCGCTCGTTCCCTGTCGTGATCCAGTACGTCGACGACAAATCCTACGTGGTGTGGCCCAAGAGCCAGGCGCAGCGCGAGGCCGTGCTGCCGCTGCCGAAGGGCACCACCTACAGCAACCAGTAGCGGCGGAGAGCGGCGGTGCTGGAAGTGAACGGGCTGGTGAAGCGGTTTGGCGGCTTCACCGCCGTGAACAACGTGTCGTTCCGGGTCGACCAGGGCGAAATCCTCGGTCTGATCGGCCCCAACGGCTCGGGCAAGAGCACGATCTTCAACATGCTCTCCGGCACGCTGGCGCCGACATCAGGATCGATCCTGTTCGCCGGGCATGAGATCGCAGGCCTCGCGCCGCACCGGATCATCAACAGCGGCATCGGCCGCACCTTCCAGATCCCGCGCCCCTTCCGCCGCCTGAGCATTTTCGAGAACGTCGCGCTCGCCGGCTTCTACGGCCAGGGCCGCCCCAGCCGGGTTAGAGCCGAGGAGGCGGCCGAACGCTCGCTCGCGATGGTCGGCCTGCCGACCGATCGCCACGCCAGCGTCGATGGCCTCGGCGCGGCCGGCCTGAAGAAGCTCGAGCTCGCGAAGGCGCTCGCCACCGCGCCAAAGCTGCTGCTCGCCGACGAGAGCCTCGGCGGTCTCGACGAGGCCGAGATGGATCAGGCCGCGGACATGCTGCGCAACATCCGCGACGAGCTCGGCATCACCATCATCTGGGTCGAGCACATCATGGGCGTGTTGATGCGCGTCGTCGACCGCGTCATGGTGCTCGATCACGGCGAGAAGATCTCGGAAGGCCTGCCGAGCGCGGTCGCCGGCGATCCGCGCGTCATCGAGGTCTATCTCGGCACCGATGCCGAGACCACGCAGGCCGCGGCCGCCGAAGCGCGCCGCCGCGCGGGAGGCTAGCCGATGCTGGAGCTTCGCGCCGTCAATGCCGGCTATGGCACCTTCCAGGCGCTGTTCGACGTCAATCTCGACGTGAAGGCCGGAGAAGCCGTCGGCGTCATCGGCCCGAACGGCGCCGGCAAGACGACCCTGATGCGCGTCATCTCCGGCCTGATCCGCCCCTCGCGCGGCTCGGTCCGGATGGAGGGTATCGACGTCATGGCCACGCCGGCGCACAAGATCGTCAGCCTCGGCATTGCGCACGTTCCGGAGAACCGGCGGCTGTTTCCGCGGCTCTCGGTCGACGACAATCTCAAGATGGGCGCCTTCATGAAGGAAGCGCGCGGGCACTATGCCGAGCGGCTCGAGGTCGTGTTCGACCTGTTTCCGCGCCTGAAGGAGCGCCGCCACCAGATGGCTGGAACCATGTCCGGCGGCGAGCAGCAGATGTGCGCGATCGGCCGGGCGCTGATGTCCAATCCAAAGCTCCTGCTGCTCGACGAGCCCTCGGCCGGGCTGGCGCCGGTCGTGGTGCAGCAAGTGTTCGAGCTCGTGAAGCGGATCCGTGCCAGCGGGCTGACCGTGCTGATCGTCGAGCAGAGCGTGCAGCAGGTCCTGAAGGTGGTCGACCGCGCCTATCTGATCGAGGCGGGCGCGATCCGCGCGTCCGGCACCTCGGCCGAGATGCTGGCGAGCGACACGGTCAAGGAAGCGTATCTCGGGGTGTGAGGGGGCATGCAGGCATTTCTGGACATCTTCGACATTTATCTGCTGGAGGCCGTGATCAACGGCATCCTGCTCGGCGGCGTGCTGGCGCTGCTCGCGCTTGGCCTCAACCTGATCTTCGGCGTCATCGACGTCACCTGGATCTGCTACGCCGAGCTCGTGATGATCGGCATGTACGCCATGTACTTCATGGTGCAGTATTACGGCGTCAGCTATTTCGTCGCCGCACCGCTCACCATCCTGCTGGTGGCCGTTCTCGGCGCGGCGCTGCACTATCTCGTGATCGCGCCGCTGCTGACCGCGCCGCCGATCAACCAGTTGCTCGCGACCGGCGGGGTGCTGTTCGTGCTCCAGAGCTTTGCCACCGTCGCCTTCGGCATCGACTTCCGAAATCTCGGCATCCGCCTGCCGGTGCTCGCCTTCGGCGACATGAACTTCAGCTACGCACGGCTGCTATCGTTCGTGGCGGCGCTGGTCGGCATGGTCGCCGTCTATCTGTTCATGACGCGCACCTTCACCGGCACCGCGATCCGCGCCATCTCGCAGGACCGGCAGATCATGGCCTTGATGGGCGTCGATGCCAGGCGGATCTATCTCATCACCTCGGCGCTGGGCGGCGCGTTGGCCGGGCTCGCCGCCTGCCTCCTGGTGCTGCAATATGACGTTCACCCCTTCGTCGGCCTGTCCTTTGGGCCGATCACCTTCCTGATCTGCGTGCTCGGGGGCCTCGGCAACTTCATCGGCGGCTTCATCGCCGCCTTCGTGTTCGCCGAGATCATCTCGCTCGGCGGGCTGTTCTCCGATCTCGAATGGGGCTATGTGCTCGCCTTCGCCTTCTTCATCGTCATGATGTTCATCCGGCCCGCGGGCCTGCTTGCGAGGCGCCGATGATGGGGCAGGGGCGGCTTGCAGCCTGGGGAACAGGCCTGGCGGCGCTGATCGCGCTGCCCTTCGTCTATCGCGATCCCTATCATCTGCACATTCTGGTCCTGATCCTGATCTGGTCGTTTGCCTACACCTCCTGGTCGATGATGGGGCGGTTTGGCCTCGTTTCGCTCGGCCATGGCGGCTTCATGGGGATCGGGGCCTATGTCACAGCGCTGCTCTGGAATCATCTCGGCCTGTCGCCCTGGATCGGCATTCCCGTCAGCATGGTTGCGGCAGGCATCCTGGCACTGATCGTCGGCTATCCCTGCTTCCGCTTCCGCATCACCGGGCACTATTTCGTGCTGGTGACGCTGGCGCTGTCAGGCATCGTGCTCCAGGTCATCACCGCGACGCGCGACTACACCGGCGGCTCGCTGGGCTACACGCCGAACCGGACTTCTGGCAACAAGCTGCTGGCGCTGCAATTCGATGACAAGACGACCTGGTACCTGATCGCGCTCGGAATCTGGCTTTTCGGCATCGTGGTCTGGCACTGGGTCGATCGCAGCATGGCTCGCTATGCGCTGGAGGCGATCTCGGAGGACGAGGACGCCGCTGCCGCGGCCGGCGTCGATGTCACGGCGGAGAAGCTGAAGATCACGCTGCTCAGCGCGCTGATGACGGCGCTCGCCGGCGCGATCTACTGCCAGTACCAGATGTTCATCACGCCGGACACCGTCAGCGGCATCGCGGTGTCGCTCCAGATGGTGTTCGCTGCCATCGTCGGCGGCCTGTTCGTCTCGCTCGGCCCGACCGTCGGCGCCATCATCACCATTCTGCTCGCCGAGACCTTGCGCATCGGCTTTGGCACCAGGGCGGTCGGCTGGGACAACCTCGTCTACGGCGTGCTGCTCGTGCTTTTCATCATATTCCTTCCCAAGGGCATCCTTGGTAGCTTGCTCGACCGATTGAAGCCGCAACGCAAGGTGCCCCGCGCTCATGAGCAAGAAGCCGTCCAAATCGCTCGCCCAGGAACTTGACCGCTATATCACGCCATTTCGCCACGATGGTTCAGGCAAGTTTCATCTCAAGGACCACAAGACCGACGAAAGGGGCGATCTCGACAAGGAGAAGGCGCTGGCGATCCTCGACTCGAACAAGAAGCGGCTGATCGAGTTTCAGGAGAAGCTTTACGCGCAGGACCGCTGGTCGCTCCTGATCGTGTTCCAGGCGATGGACGCCGGCGGCAAGGACTCTGCGATCAAGGCGATCTTCGAGGGCATCAATCCGCAGGGCTGCGAGGTTCATGCCTTCAAGGCACCGAGCAGCAAGGAGCTCGATCATGACTTCCTCTGGCGCCATATGATCGCACTGCCCGAGCGCGGGCGCATCGGCATCTTCAACCGCTCCCACTACGAGGAATGCCTGGTGACGCGCGTGCACCCGGAGATTCTCGCCAAGGAGAAGCTGCCGCAAAGGCTCGTGACCAAGCACATCTGGAGGGAGCGGTTCGAGGACATCTCGGCCTTCGAGCGCTATCTCTGCCGCAACGGCACCGTGGTGCTGAAATTCTTCCTCAACGTCTCCAGGGAGGAGCAGCGCAAGCGCTTTCTCGAGCGGCTGGAGGATCCGGCCAAGCAGTGGAAGTTCTCCATGGACGACATCAGGGAGCGCGCGCTGTGGCCGCGCTACCAGGCGGTCTATCAGGACATTGTCCGCCACACCGCCACGCCCCACGCGCCCTGGTACGTCGTGCCCGCCGACCATAAATGGTTCGCCCGCGTCGTCATCGGCTCGGTGATCAACGCGGCGCTCGAAAAGCTCGACTTGCGCTTCCCCCGCGCCGACAAGGCTTCTCTGGAAGAGTTCAAGCAGGTGCGCCAGGCGCTGGAACGCGAAGGAAAGGGAAAGCGGTGAGGCGGCCCGTGGCTCGATGCCGGGCTTTGACCGGGAGCGAAATTGCTCTACCCTCGATCCGCCGCGCACCGTCTCCGGAATCGAGGTTTGCCGTGTTGAAGTCAGTTCTCGCAGTGTCCGTGCTTGGCGTGTCCCTTGCTGCGTTCGCGATGAGGGCACCCGCGTGCGCCCAGACCTACGACCCCCGCGCGCCGGTCTGCCTACACGTCTTCGGCGAGCTTGAGGGCGAGCGGATGGATTGCATCTTTCCCTCCTTCGCCCAGTGCCAGGCCGCTGCGTCGGGGCGACCGGCGACCTGCCTGACGAATCCGTATTTCGCGCAGGCCTCCGAAGTGCGGCCGGCGAGAACCGGCAGGCGTGTCCGCTGAGCTGATTGCTCAATATCCGCGAGCCCACCAGTAGCAGAAGCGCTCCACATTGGCGGGAAGGCCGGTCTCGTAGTTCGTCCATTTGGCGTATTTCGGCAGCTTCACGTCCTTCATCGCGGTGTCGAAGCACGTGCCGGCGTCCGCCGCCTTCTTCACCTCGGCGGAGAGATCCTCCATGTAGGCGATGTCGTCCTCGACGTCCTTCTTGGTGCCCAAGCGGCCGCCGGCATAGGGATGGCCGGGGATCATCCGCTCCCAGTCGAGCGAGGCGAGCTTCTTCAGCGAGGCGATATATTCCAGCGGCGAAGCGTTGTCGGGGATGTTGCGAAACTGGACCTGCTCGATCGGCGCGAAGTCGACCACGAAGACGAGCTTTTGCTTCGGCAGCCGCATCACCAGCGAATTGTCGGAATGGTTACGGCCGACATAGTTCAGCTCCAGCGTGGTGCCGCCGAGCGTGATGCTCTTCCTGTCATCTACCACCTGATCCGGCATCACGACGTCCGCGAGCAGGGATTTCTGCTTCTTCAGCTCGAGCAGGCGCTCCCTGGTTCGCCGGTGCGCGATGAAAGTCGCGCCGAGATCCTTGAAGGGCTGGCCGCCGGCGATGTGATCGTAGTGATGGTGGCTGTAGATGACGTATTTGATCGGCTTGTCGGTGACCGCCTTGATCGCGTCGATATAGGGCTTGGCGGGACGCAAATAGGAGATCGGATCGGTCGCGATCACGCCTTGCGGCGTCACCACGAACATCGCCTGATGGCCGCCATAGCGGAAGATGTAGACGTTGTCGGTGCCGTCGACCTTCCTGGTGGACGTCTGCGGCGCGTTCTGTGCGAATGCCGATCCGGTGACGAGGACGGCGAGCATGGCGATGCAAAATGGTGCTTTCATCTCTGGCTTTCCGGAAGGGAACGAGGGCGACAGAGGCGATATCCCTTCGATACAAACGCTGCCGTCAGGGACTTATTCCGCCGCCGTTACGGGGCCAATCTGTCGCGGGAACGGTGCGGAACGCGTCTTTAATTGTGATTTCGAAGCCTTTGATCCGGCTTGACAGTTTTATGTCGCAGGAGGACCATGGCAGGGGTCGCAAGCAAGCGACACGCAACGTCCATCTCATGAGCAAGGGGAGGTCTATGACGCCACCTCCGCAAATCCAGCCGCGTTAATTGCGATGGAGCTCGTTCGGACTATCGCATAGCGGCGGAAACCGCGAACGGCACGCCGGGACAAGGTTTAGCGGGCCGCATCAGTGAGGCAAGGCCCCTACCTTCCCGGCGCTGTATTTTGCATCATGTCGATCGCGTCGGATGGCCGTGACGAGGCCGTCGCGATGAAGACATATGACATTCTGCTTTTCTGCCGTCTTCCTCCTCGCCGTCGGTTCGCAACGACGGGAGAGGTTTTTGCGCGCACGGGGCCTGAAGGCGTTTCGCTGAGGGCGGCTCCTGATCCTGCGTTGCGGCAAATGCCAAGAGAATGTCGCCTCAAAGGCCAACTTCCGACACAGGCTGGAGGCGAATAGCAGCAATCCGACATGACGCATGCGCTTCGGCGGTGACGGTCCCGACGCCGCCGGCGCATTTCATTTTTTCAGGGAATCCTCGTGTCGCATAAGCTGGCCGCGGCGCTCCTCGCTGCTCTCTTCCTCACCATTCCATCTTCCTCCGGCGCCCGTGCCGAGCCGCCTCCGCCGCCGGCCAATAGCGCTGCCACACTGTCGCCCGACCAGGCGAAGCGCGCCCTGGAAACCCTCCAGGACGACAAGAAGCGTGCGCAGATGATCGATACGCTGCGCGCAATCGCGAATGTATCAGGTCAGCAGCAGGCTGCAGCCGCCGCGCCCGAGCAGAAATCGCCGATCCCGCTCGCGGCCGACGGTCTCGGCGCGCAGCTCCTGCTCACGGTGTCGGAAGAGATCGGGGCGATCTCGAGCGAGATCGCCAGCATGGCGCGAACACTCACGCATTTTCCGGCGTTCTATTACTGGTTCCTGCGGACCGCGAACGATCCCGCCGCCTACAACCTCCTGATCGAGATCGCCTGGAAGCTGGCGCTGGTCCTCGGCTGCGCCCTTGCAGCCGAGTGGGTGATCTTTCGCCTGATCCGGCGTCCGGTCGTGTTCCTGGAAGGACGCGTGCCGCAAACCGCGCAGCTGCCGGCCGAGATGCTTCCCATCGCCGACCCGCCGTCATCGGTGGTCGATGTCACGCCCGCACCCGAGCTGAGCAAGCGCCGTCACAGCCTTGCGCGGGTCTGGCAGGTCCTGCTGCGGCTGCCCTTCGTGGTGGGACGCCTCGTGCTCGAACTGCTGCCGGTGGTCGTCTTCGTCGGCGCCGCCACGGCGCTGCTCGGGACGGAGATCGGCGAGCCCACGACCGTCCGCCTCGTGATCCTCGCAGTCGTCAACGCCTATGCGTTCTCGCGCGGGCTCATCTGCATGGTCCGGGCGCTGGCAGGGCCGTTCGGCCTGTTCCCGGTGCGCGCGGAAACCGCCGCCTATATCGAGATCTGGGCGCGCCGCATCGTCGGCGTCGGCGTCTCCGGCATCGCCTTCGCCAACGTGGCGCTGCTGCTCGGCCTGCATCGTGCCGGTTACGCCGCGCTGCTGCGCATGGTGATGCTGGTCGTGCACCTCTTCATCGTCGTCATCATCCTGCAATGCCGCCGCCAGGTCGCCGAGGCCATCCGCGCGCCGGCCGAGCGGCAAGGGATTGCGGCCCGCCTGCGGAACCGGATCGCCGGCGGCTGGCATTATCTTGCCATCGCGCTCGACCTTGCGCTCTGGGCGGTGTGGGCGCTCAACATCCGCAACGGCTATTCGCTTCTGCTGCAATATTTCGTCGGCACCATAGCGGTGGCGCTGGTCACGCGCGTCGTCATCATGGTGACGCTGGGCCTGATCGACCGCGGCTTCCGCATCAAGCCGGAGATCCTCCAGCGCTTTCCGGGCCTCGAGGTCCGCGCCAATCGCTATCTTCCGCTGCTGCGCAAGATCGTATCCAGCGTGATCGCCTTCATCGGCTTCGTCGCCGTGCTCGAAGTCTGGGGCGTGGACGCCATCGTCTGGTTCTATGGCGGCCAGATCGGCAGCCGGCTGATCTCGGCCGTGGTGACGATCGGCCTCGCCTCGTTCATCGCAGCGGCGATCTGGGAAGCCAGCAATGCGCTCCTGGACCGCCAGATCAATACGCTGTCCCGGGACGGCCATTATGCCCGCGCCGCGCGTCTGCGTACGTTTCAGCCGATGCTGCGCACGGCGCTGCTTTGCCTGATCGCCGCCGTCGTCGGCCTCACTGCGCTCAGCGAGATCGGCGTCAATGTCGCGCCGCTGCTCGCGGGCGCCGGCATCGTCGGCATCGCCATCGGCTTCGGTTCGCAGAAACTGGTGCAGGATCTCATCACCGGCCTGTTCCTGCTGCTGGAAAACACGGTTCAGGTCGGTGACAATGTCAGCGTCTCGGGGCTGTCGGGCGTCGTGGAAAACGTCTCGATCCGGACCATCCGCCTGCGCGCCGGTGACGGCGCCGTGCACATCGTGCCGTTCAGCGCGGTCACGACCATCACCAATGCCAGCCGCGGCGCCGGCAACGCCTCGGTCAGCGTCAACGTCGCCTATAAGGAAGACACCGACCGCGCCGGCCAGATCCTCAAGGAGATCGTCGACGAGATGCGCCGCGAGCCGGAATTCCGCGCGCTGATCCGCGGCGACCTCGACCTGTGGGGCGTCGACAAGGTCGACGGTGCGATGGTGTCGATCGTCGGCCAGATCCGCTGCACCGAGGCCGGGCGTTGGCCGGTCCAGCGCGAATTCAACCGGCGCATGAAGCTGCGCTTCCAGCAGAACGGTATCGAGGTCGCATCCGCCACCCAGACCATTTTGATGCACATCGCGCCACCGGCGGATAGCGCGGCCAATCTGGCGCCGCGGCGGGCAGTCGGATAGTCCGCGCAGCCCAAACGATGCGCCGCCGGCGTGATCGGTACCTTCATGGTCCGCCCGGCGATGCGAAGCACGCCCGGAGACGTGCGTGCCGCGCTCCTCGCCATGAGGAGAGAGGTCCGTCTCGCCACGTTAACCTTTCCTCGCGCAACTGCCACTCGTTCGCGGCAATCTCGCTGCGGTGCGAGATGGCAATCGGCGCTCCAATGTCTGCGTCCTTGATCTGGATGACGCGCTGGCCGACAATGCGCGCGGTTCACTGTGAAGCTCTTGGGGGAATTCGTGAATAGACCTGCCCGGGTCGTTGCCCAACCGACGTCGTCCAATCCGCCGCAAGGCATGGCACTGCTGCGCGATCCCCTGCTCAACAAGGGCACCGCCTTCACGGAAGCGGAGCGCGAGACGCTCGGCCTGCGCGGCCTCCTGCCGCCTTGCGTGCTGACGATGGAGAGGCAGGCCCAGCGCGTTCTCACCAATCTGCGAGCGCTGCCGACCGACCTCGAAAAATATGTCGCGTTGAACGCGCTGCATGACCGCAACGAGGCGCTGTTCTTCCGCGTCGTCGTCGACAATATCGACGAGGTCCAGCCGATCATCTACACGCCAACGGTCGGGCTCGCCTGCCAGAAATACGGCCTGATCTTCCAGCGGCCGCGCGGCATGTTCATCTCCTCGCGCGATCGCGGCCAGATCGCAGAGATCCTGAAGAACTGGCCCTATCCTGCCAGGCTGATCGTCGTCACCGACGGCGAGCGCATTCTTGGTCTCGGCGATCTCGGCGCCAACGGCATGGGCATTCCGGTCGGAAAGCTCTCGCTGTATTCGGCCTGTGCCGGCGTGCATCCCGAATTGTGCCTGCCCATCGTGCTCGATGTCGGCACCAACAACGAAGAGCTGTTGAACGATCCCTATTATCTCGGCCTGCGCGAGCGGCGGCTGACGGGCGAGGCCTATGACAGCTTCGTCGACGAGTTCATGCAAGCCGCGCGAAAGACCTTTCCGGGCGTGCTGATCCAGTTCGAGGATTTCGCCAATCACTCCGCCTTCAAGCTGCTGCACAAGTACCGGGATGAAGCCTGCGTCTTCAACGACGACATCCAGGGCACCGCGGCGGTGGCGCTCGCAGGCCTGTTCTCGGCTCTGCGCATCTCCGGCGGCAAGCTCGGGGATCAGCGCATCCTGTTCCTCGGCGCGGGCGAGGCGGCGACCGGCATCGCCGATCTCGTGGTCTCCGCCATGATGGCGGAAGGGGCTTCCGAGGCGGACGCGCTCCGGCGCAACTGGCTGGTGGATTCCCGCGGCCTCGTCGTCGGCGGCCGCGAAGGCCTCTCCGGCCACAAGCTCCGCTATGCGCACGCCGACCAGGCGCCGATCGCCGACTTCCTCACCGCGATCAAGACGTTGAAGCCGACGGCGATCATTGGCGTCGCCGCGGTTGGCGGCGCCTTCACGCCCGAAGTGCTCAAGACGATGGCCGAGCTCAACGAGAAGCCGATCGTGTTTGCGCTCTCCAATCCGACCTCGAAGGCCGAATGCTCGGCCGAGGATGCCTATCGCTACACCGACGGCCGCGCGCTGTTTGCGTGCGGCAGCCCGTATGATCCGGTCAAGCTCAACGGCCGCAGCTTCGTGCCGCGCCAGGGCAACAACTCCTACATCTTCCCCGGCGTTGGCCTCGGCGTCATCGCCAGCGGCTCGAAGCTGGTGACCGACGAGATGTTCATGGCGGCGGCCCATACGCTCGCCGATTGCGTCGGCAAGGAGGACCTTGCGCAGGGCAGTCTCTATCCGGCACTGCCGCGCATCCGCGAGGTCTCGGTCCGCATCGCCGCCGCCGTTGCCGACGTCGCCTATCAGCGCGGGCTGGCGGACGGACCTGCGCCGAATGACGTGAAGGCCCTCGTCCAGTCGCAGATGTACGAGCCGCATTACTGACCGGCCTGCGGCACCAGAACGGCTCGGTTCACGCCAACGTCTCCACATCGTCATGGCCGGGCTTGTCC
>NZ_AJQE01000155.1 GCF_000261685.1 Bradyrhizobium genomosp. I (2014)
TCCTCTGCAAAATTCAGATGCGATAGCCCTGCCCGTAAGAACGAGGAGAGGGCGCGAGCCTGACCCTCTCCGTCCCGATTCAGAACGCGCCAGTGTGGTGGAATCGTCACAGCTGATGCGAAACAGCCGCGGCCGCAGAGCCGCTTTTGTTCCGACAAGGTTCTGCCCTCATTGCCCACCGAAATTCCGACCGTTCGGAGGGGCGTACCATGTCTCGCATTGCACGTGCCGAAACTGCCCGGAGTTCCCTCGCAACCTCATGCCGGCTGCTGCTCGCCGCCCTCGGCGCCGCGTCGCTCGCGGCGTGCGCGCAGTCGCCGGTCGGCCGCCAAAAGGCCGACCTTGCCGGCCCCAACCGGCAGGTCGCGGTCGAACGTCCGCACAGGGTTGCGGCGCTGCATCGGCGGCCGATCAGCCGGGTTCGCGTTCCCGTTGGTGACGCAAAGCAAACGGCCTCGCATGGCGTTGCCAGCTTCTATTCGGATACGGAGACCGCGAGCGGCGAGAAATTCGACAAGAACGAATTGACCGCGGCGCATCGCAGCCTGCCGTTCGGGACGAAGCTGCGCGTGACCGATGTGTCCTCCGGCCGCTTCGTGACCGTGAGGGTCAACGATCGCGGGCCCTATGTTCGAGGACGCGTGGTCGACATCTCGCCTTCCGCCGCCGAGGCGCTCGGCATGGTCGACAAGGGCATCACCAATGTCAGGCTCGACGTCGTGCAATAGGTCGAGATTCGCCGGCCCGGAACGCCGCGCTTAACCGCCCGTTAGCGGCTTCTCAAGCACTATGGCTGCCCGCATAAATCGGGGCTTTCGGGGAGGCGGCGCTTGAACACGATTCAGTATCTCGAAGATCAGGCGGCGCGCGCCGAGCGGCTCGCCAAACGGATCACGGATACGCTGACGATCGAAAGGCTCCTGACCTTCGCCGGCGAACGACGCCGCGAGATCGAGGTCATCGCCGGCAAGCGGCGCGCTTGATCCCTTGAAGGCCCTGTGCATTGCTCCGCGCGCGCAGTCAGCTATGGCTCTCGACGAAGTCGCTGAGATAGTCGGGCAGCGTCACGCCGTCGATGTCGCAGCGGGCCCTTATCTCGCCGGCGACATCGGTCGAGATGTCCTTCATCCAATGCTCGAGCGTGTTGAACGAAATCACCCTGACGGGATCGCTGAAGCAGCCGGCGACGAGATCGCTGATCGTGGTTTCGAGATCGCTCCGCTCAACGCGGATTTCGGTCGCCCGGTCGAGGCGATCGATCACCACGAACAGAGTCCGGTCTGCGCCATAGGGCACGACGGGAGATGGTACGCCAGCTTCAAGCATCTGAGGCACTCACGCCTTGGCTTCCGATCGCTGACAACGGGAAAGACCGGATGAAGGTTCCTATGCTGCGTGCCTGCAAAATGCCGTCAGAGAAATTCTCTCAACCGCGATAGCTCGGTGACATGCTCGGGCGAGAGGATCTCCGTCACGAGTGGCGGCTGCGCCATCGTCCGGATCTCATAGAGATGCCGGGTCGCCGCCGGCTTCTTCATGAAGGCCGAGATGCACTCGTCGAGGGTGCCTTCCCTTATCTGGTATGACTCGCAGTCCGGCCGGCGCTGGTTTGCAAGCGACGGCCACTTATGCAGCACCGCAAGCGCACCAAAATCGACCTTTGAATCCGCGGTCGCGCCTCCCATCGCCTCGCCTCACGCAAAAAAAGCCCCAGCACGCGGACTTGCATGCCGGGGCCCACACTCATCGCTGCGTCTCAATGCCATGGTACTCAACGCAACGGCGGGGAAAAGGTTCCCGCCGCCTCGTCGCAATCAGCTCGCCGCCGCCGCGATTCTGTGTCCCGGGCTGGCCTGACCGTTGCCGTGCTCGTCACCGCTGCTGACCTCCGGCGGGAGCCCGGCGAAGCGGCGCAAGGCTTCGGCCATCTGCACTCGGCCAGGCGCCCCGGTGATCACCACATCAACCATGGTGAAGGACGAGTGGAAATGGCCGTGCGCCCTGAGCTGCCCGACCGGGACGCCTGCGGCTTCCATCGCTTCGGCATAGGCGACGCCTTCGTCCCGCAAGGGATCGAACTCGCAGGTCACCACGAAGGCCGGCGGCAGGCCCGCGACCTTGCCGCGCAGCGGTGATACGCGCGGATCGGTACGGTCAGCAGGCGAGCAGTAGAGATCCCAGAACCAGTACATCAGCGAGCGCGTCAGGAAATAGCCGGTCGCATTGTCGTTGTAGGACGGGCGATCGAAGCTGCAGTCCGTGACCGGGCATATCAGGAGCTGGCCCGCGATTTCGGGCCCGCCACGATCGCGCGCGAGCTGGCAGGTGACGGCGGCGATGTTGCCACCGGCGCTCCAGCCCGCGACCAGGACCGGGCCCGGCTTGCCGCCGAGTTCGGCGGCGTGCTCGGCGATCCAGCGCGTTGCCGCATAGCCGTCTTCTGCGGCCGTCGGGAAGCGATGCTCCGGCGCGTGGCGATAACCGACGCTGACGAACATCATGCCGGTCCGCCGCACCATGTCGCGGCAGAACGGCTCGTCCGACTGCTCGTCGCCGAGCACCCAGCCGCCGCCGTGGAAATAGACCACGACCGGATGTGGCCCGGGCGCTGCCGGCTTGTAGACACGATAAGGCAGCGGCCC
>NZ_AJQE01000156.1 GCF_000261685.1 Bradyrhizobium genomosp. I (2014)
GTGCCGTCGACGATCTCGCCGATTGGCCGTCCTGCCGGGCGGCTCTTGTTGAACTCGGTGACGAAGGCGCGCGCGCCTTCCGCGCCCATCGACTCGATCGGCGGCAGGTTGAGCGTTGCGAGCAGGTTCAGCACCAGGCGCACGTCTGGCTGCAGTCGCACCACCTCGCCGTCATTGCACTGCACGGCGCCATTGGGGCCGGTGAGCCTGAAGCCGAGCATGCCGCGACTGACGACTTCGTCACAGATGCTGCGATAGGGACCGACGCCGCCGGTATAGGGCATCAGGCCCTGCACCTTGCCGGGCACGTTGGCGCCGGTGTACCAGGTGTTGGCGAGCCGGTGCAGCGTCAGCATCGAACAGTCGGCCATGTGCCTGTTCCAGCCGGCCTGCGCCGTCTCGGTCGGCTCGATCGTGGTGAACCCGGCATCACGCAGCGCGGCCAGGCGATCGACCACCCAGTCGACATGCTGCTCGATCGACACCGCCATGTTCGACAGCACCGACGGGCTGCCGGGGCCGGTGATCATGAAGAAGTTCGGGAAGCCCTCGACCGTGAGTCCGAGATAGGTCTGCGGTCCCTGCGCCCAGACGTCAGTTAGCGACTTGCCGCCGCGCCCGGTGATCGGATGCACGGCGCGGATCGCGCCGGTCATTGCGTCGAAGCCGGTCGCGAACACGATGACATCGAGGTCGAAGCTGCGCCTGTCGGTGGTTATGCCGCTTGCGGTGATCGCCTTTATCGGCTCCTGGCGCAGATTGACCAGCGTGACGTTCGGTCGATTGTAGGTCGCATAATAGTTGGTATCGAGACACGGCCGCTTGGCGCCGAAAGGATGGTCATGCGGCGTGAGCGCCGCGGCGGTCTCGGGATCCTTGACGGCGGCGCGGATCTTCTCGCGGATCAGGTCCTGGACGATCCGGTTGCCGTCGACGTCGACGGCCTGGTCGGCCCATAGCTGCGTCAGGATATAGACGAGATCGCCCTTGCCCCAGGCCTCCTCGAACCGTACGCGGCGTTCGGCGTCGGTGAGCTGCCAGCTCACGGCGGTCTGCTGCGGATAGGGCACGCCGGCCATCGACTGGCGCGCCTGCTCGCGATAGGCAGCGCGGTCGCCCTGCAGCAGGCCCGTGCGGTCGGAGGGAGCGGGGCCGTTATGCGCGGGCAGCGCGAAATTCGGCGTGCGCTGGAACACGGTCAGATGCGCGGCCTGCTCGGCGATCAGCGGGATCGACTGGATCGCCGACGAGCCCGTGCCGATCACGGCGATGCGCTTTCCGGCGAGATTGACGCCGTCATGCGGCCAGCGGCCGGTGAAATAGACCTCGCCCTTGAAGTCCTTGACGCCGTCGATCTCCGGCGGCTTCGGCGCGGAGAGGCAGCCGGTGGCCATGATGTAATGGCGGCAGGAGACCGGAGGGCCGTTGTCGATGGTGAGCTGCCAGCGCTCGGACGCTTCATCCCATCTGGCTTCGGTGACCTTGGACTTGAAGCGGATGTCGCGCCTGAGATCGTAGCGATCGGCGACGAAGCCGAGATAGCGCAGGATCTCGGGCTGGGTCGCGTATTTCTCCGACCAGCTCCAGGCCGTCTCGAGTTCCGGATCGAAGGTGTAGCTGTAATCGATGGTCTGGATGTCGCAGCGCGCCCCCGGATAGCGGTTCCAGTACCAGGTGCCGCCGACATCGTCGGCCTCTTCGAGGGCGACCGCCGAGAAGCCGGCCTTGCGCAGGCGATGCAGGAGATAGAGCCCGGCAAATCCGGCGCCGACCACGGCAACATCGACCTGCCGGGCTGTTCCACTTGCCGCCTTGGACTCACGTGCGGCGACCATCGCGTCAGGCATGGCATTCCTCCCGTGTATCTTGTTTTGCCGGCAGGCTAACGCTGCAGGCCCGGCTTGTCATCAGAGCAAGTGCAATCTTCGGTAGTCGCTTGCGGCGTCATCGTGGCTGGGCGAACATTGCGCCAATGCACGCACCGCGATGCACAATCGCCGGGATTGTCCGGGGTAATCAGACCACATCCTTCTGTGTATGCTTGCGCTTACAAGCCACGCGTACTGACTGGGCGCCATGACAGAGTTTAGTGAGCGAACCAAGGCGAACATGGACGTCGTCCTGGAGGAGACGTGCCGCCAATTGCCGCACGGCGGCGATCACGACAGCCGCAGATTCATCGCCGAGCGCCTGATCGAGGCGGCGCAGTCCGGCCACTCCACGCTCGGCGAACTCGGCATCGTCGCTCGGCGCGCACTGGCGGAGTTGATGCACAAAGGCAGCTAGTGCGGGCGCGAGGCTTGCCTCGCTGACGGCCCTCGACATAACCTGCCGTCAGCCCTTGATCGAGACCCTTCGAAGATGCGGTCCTTGCTTGCACTTGTTGCGGCTTCCGCAGTCCTGTGTTGCGTACGATCGGCTGTGGCTCAGTCGGTCGGACAGTTTCCATTCGCGCTGACGCGTGAAGGACAGATGCTCGGTGCCGTGGAAGGCGAGGTGGCGTCTTTCAAGGGACTGACCTACGCGGCGCCGCCGGTCGGCGCGCTGCGCTGGCGCCCGCCGCAGCCGACGCCGGAAAGTTCGGAGATGCGCACCGCCTACGAGTACGGCGCGCCGTGCCTTCAGCCGGCGCTGCCTGATGCGAGCGAAGACTGTCTCACGCTGAACGTGTTCCGTCCTTTCGGGGTCGACGGTCCGCTGCCGGTGATGATGTTCATCCATGGCGGCGGCTTCGTCAGCGGCACCGCGAACGATCTTCGGTTCGACGGCGCCAGGCTGGCGCAGGCCGGCCTCATCGTGGTGACCGCCAATTATCGCCTCGGTGCGCTTGGCTGGCTCGTTGATCCCGCTTCGTCGGAAGGCGGCTCCGGCAACTACGGCCTGATGGACCAGGTCGCCGCGCTGCATTGGGTTCACGACAACATCGCGGCGTTCGGTGGCGATCCTAACAACGTCACCTTGTTTGGCAGTGGCGCAGGCGCGACGTCGATCGCGCTTCTGATGCTGTCTGCGCAAACGCGTGGTTTGTTCCAGAAAGCCATTCTGCAATCGGTGCCCGGCCGCGCGCGCCTGCGCCCGGCGCAGGAGGCGGAAGCGGTGGGCCGGCAGTTCGTGGCCGCGCTTGGACCGAAGGAAGATTTGCGCTCGGCCGAGCCGCGGCGCCTGCTTGCCGCCGAAAAGCAACTGCTCGAGAAATCGCCCCGCAGCTTCGCGCCGATGATGGATGGACGTCTGGTAGCCGAGGACCTTGCGCCAGGCTTTGCGGCCGGACGTCAAAGCCGCATTCCCCTGATCATCGGCTCGAACGACGACGAGACGGGCCTGGACGATGAGGTCGATATCAAGAAGGAGCTCGCGTCGTCCGGCATTCCCAGCAGCGAACTGCGTAAGCTCTATCCGGACCTCGCCAGACCTTCGGATCTCGCGGCAAGGTTCTACACCGACAAGGTCTTCTCGGAGCCGGTGCGATTGCTGGCTCGCCTGCATGTCGCAAGTGGTGCGCCGACGTTTCGCTATCGCTTCGCCTATGTGCCGGAGGCCCGGCGCGCAAATCCGGAAGCTGGCCACGAGCGGGAGTTGCAGTTCATCTTCGGTGCGGAAGGCGTTCCCGGCGCGGGCATCCTGTCGCGACGTGATCGCGCGGTCGCAAGCCGCGTGCGCGCCTACTGGATCAATTTCGCGAGGACCGGCGATCCCAACGGACCCGACCTGCCGCGCTGGGACGCGGCCAGCGGCGATCGCCTGCTGCTGATCACGAACGATCGCATCGCGAGCGGAGACGACCCCATCGCGGAACGTCTGGATCGGCTCGCAGGTGAGGGCAGGAATTGAGTTGGATCTAAGCCGCGAGCTCCACGCGGGGTGCCGGCGTCAGCCGGTCTTCTTCCAGATAGTCCATCGCGCCGTCCTTCTCGACGGCGTAGAACTGCCGGCCTTCCCTGGACTTGAAGGCGGCGCGGACGACGCCGCGGCGGCCCTTGTCACTGTTGACGACGTCCCCCAGCGCAAACTTCCTCATCTCACGTCTCACTTGTCTTCAGGCCGACTGCTTCGGCCACACCGGGGATTCTGAGCGGCAAATCGTTAACGACTTGCTAACCATGCTGCTTTGCCTATGCTCGCCGCCGATCGTGCGGACAGTTCGCACGCGCCCGTTGTCAACGAGACGAGCCCCATGACGAGATTTCCGACCCTCTTCCTGTCGCATGGCGGCGGCCCCTGGCCCTTCATGGAGGACAGGCGCGTGCAATATGCCAGGACCGCCGAGGCGTTCGGTCGTCTGCCGCAGCTTCTCCCCGAGAGACCGAAGGCTGTGCTCGTCATCACCGGACATTGGGAGGCCGATGCCTTCACCGTGTCCACCTCGCCGCATCCGCCGATGGTCTACGACTATTACGGTTTCCCCGAGCATACCTACCACCTCAAATATCCGGCGCCGGGCAAGCCGGAGCTCGCTGCGCAAGCGAAGGCGCTGCTCGCGCGCGCGGGCCTCGATTGCCGGGAGGATCCCAACCAGGGTTTCGATCACGGCACTTTCGTTCCGCTCGGGCTGATGTATCCGAACGCCGACATGCCGATCGTGCTGCTCTCGCTGAAATCGACCTACGATGCGGCCGAGCACGTCAAGATGGGACAGGCCATCGCCTCGCTGCGCGACGAAGGTATCCTGATCGTCGGCAGCGGGCTGACCTATCACAACATGCGCGGCTTCAACCGGCCGGAGTCCAAGCCGGTCTCGTACGACTTCGAGGCCTATCTGAACGAGGCGATCAGCAGTCCCGATGCGGCGCGTCGCAATGCGATGCTGATTGCCTGGGAGAGCGCGCCCAGCGCGCGTCTTGCGCATCCGCGCGAGGACCATCTGCTGCCGCTGATGGTGGCTGCTGGTGCTGCCGGCAGCGACGTCGGACGCCGTGTCTTCGTCGACGAGGTCGCGAACGTGGCGATGGCGTCGTATGTGTTCGGCGGGTGACGCTTCCTTCTCCCACAAGGGGACAGGGTCGTCCTCACCCGTATTTCAGCTTCATGAACAGAATGCCGCCGGCGAGCAGCATGGTGATGGCGTTGGCGGCGACCAGCGGCGCATCTCCGCTGAGGAGGCCGTAGACGAGCCAGAGCGCCAAGCCCAGCACCATGACCAGGAACATGCCGAGCGAGATGTCGCCGGTGGAGCGCGTCTTCCACACCTTGATGGCCTGCGGCGCGTAGGCCACGGTGGTGCAGGTGGCGGCGGCAAAGCCGATGAGCTTGATCACGAGGGGTTCCATGCCGTTTCTATAGCATGGATTCGACGATGGTTATGCCTGGAGCCTCTTTCGTTCCGCCAACGCTCTAGGCCCGCGTCGCCATGACATCGCGATACAGCGCGGCATAGTCGCCGGCGCGGTTGCGCCAGGAGACGTCGGTCGCAAGCCCGCTTCGTTGCAGCCGGCGCCAGGTCGGCTTGTCGTGGAAGACGATGTTGGCCTTGCGCAGCGTGCCGGCGAGGGCATCCACCGTCACAGGAGCGAATTTGAATCCCGTGGCATCGTGGCCGGACGCATCGGCTTCGCCGATATCGACGATGGTGTCTTCGAGGCCGCCGACGCGGGACACGATCGGCACGGCGCCATAGCGCAGCGCGCAGAGCTGGGTCAGGCCGCACGGCTCGAACCGCGAAGGAACGACGAGGGCGTCCGAGCCGGCCTGGACCAGATGCGCCAGGATTTCGTCATAGCCGATCACGACGCCGATGCGGCCGGGATTGGCGCGGGCCGCGGCCTGATAGCGGTCCTGCAGATCGCGGTCGCCGCTGCCGAGCAGTGCGAGCTGCATGCCTTCGCCCAGGATGGTCGGAATGGCCTCGAGCAGGAGATCGAGCCCTTTCTGCCAGGACAGCCGGCTGATGACGCCGAGCAGCGGCGCCTCGTCGGAGGAATCGAGGTTGAACTGCTGCTGCAGCACCGCCTTGTTCGCGGCCCGGAACGTCAGGTCCTCCGCGCCGAAGCGGTAGGCGAGGTGCGGATCTCCTTGCGGATTCCACACCGATATGTCGACGCCGTTGAGGATGCCGCTCAGCACGCCGGACCGCTCGCGAAGCAGACCACCGAGCCCCATGCCGCCTTCGTCGCTCTGGATTTCCTTCGCGTAGGTCGGCGATACCGTGGTGATGCGATCGGCGAATCGCAAGCCCGCCTTCAGGAAGCTGATGCCGCCGAAATATTCCAGGGCCTGAACGTTGAACGCATCCCAGGGCAGGCCGATCGCACCGATCAGCTCGCGCGCGAACCTGCCCTGGTAGGCCATGTTGTGAATGGTCATCACGGTGCCGGGCCGCGGACGATCGTCGTAGTGCAGATAGGCCGGCGCGAGCCCCGCCTGCCAATCGTGCGCGTGCACGATGTCGGGCACGAAGGCCGGAACGAGGCCATGGCCGATATCGGCGGCGATGCGCGACAGCGCCGCGAAGCGCACGCCGTTGTCCGGCCAGTCGATGTCCTCGGCGGTGACATAGGGGTTGCCGGGCCGCGCATAGAGATGCGGCACGTCTAGCACGAACAGGTCGAGCCCCTCATACGAGCCCGCCAGCAGCCGTCCGGGGCCGCCGAAATAATCCGGCCAGCGCCGGAGCTCCTCTGCCCCCGACATCAGGCGCATCACGTCGGGATAGCCGGGCATCAAGGTCCGCATCTCGACGCCATGCGCCTTCAGCGCAACCGGCAGCGCGCCGGCGACATCCGCAAGGCCGCCGGTCTTGACGAGGGGATAGACTTCAGAGGCGACCGCGAGGACGCGAACAGGCGTCATGTATTGAGCCTGTCGATCATCGGCTGGGTGATCAGCGAGATGCCCTGCTCGGTGGTGCGGAAACGCTTGCCGTCGAACTCGGGATCCTCGCCGACGACGAGACCCTCCGGGATCTCGACGCCGCGGTCGATCACGACGTTCCTCAAGCGGGCACCGCGACCGACATTCACATAGGGCATGATCACGGCGTTCTCGACATTGGCGAAGGAGTTGATGCGCACGCCGGTGAACAGCAACGAGCGGCGCAGCGATGCGCCGGAGATGATGCAGCCACCGGAGACCAGCGAGCTCACCGCCTGGCCGCGCCGGCTCTCCTCGTCGTGGACGAATTTCGCGGGCGGCGTGATCTCGGCATAGGACCAGATCGGCCAGGCGCGGTCGAACAGGTCGAGCTCCGGCACGACGTCGGTGAGGTCGATATTGGCGGCCCAATAGGCATCGACCGTGCCGACGTCGCGCCAATAGGCGCGCTCGTCGCTGCCGGAGCGGACGCAGGAGGTCGAGTACTGGTGCGCCATCGCGCGTCCGTTCTTGACGACGTAGGGGATGATGTCCTTGCCGAAATCGTGGTTCGAGTTCGGATCCTCGGCGTCGCGCTTGAGCTGGTCGAACAGAAATTTTGCGTCGAATACGTAGATGCCCATGCTGGCGAGCGAGACCTCCGGCTTGCCCGGCATCGGCGGCGGATCCTTCGGCTTCTCCAGGAACGACTGGATCCAGCCGTTCTCGTCGACATGCATGATGCCGAAGCCCGAGGATTCCGCCCGCGGCATCTCAAGGCAACCAACGGTGACGTCGGCGCCGCTCTCGACGTGCTGGCGCAGCATCACCTCGTAGTCCATCTTGTAGATGTGGTCGCCGGCCAGCACCACGATGAAGCGGCAGGCGTGGGATTCGATGATGTCGATGTTCTGGTAGACTGCGTCCGCCGTGCCGACGTACCACATGGTCTCGGAGACGCGCTGGCTGGCGGGGAGGATGTCGAAACTCTCGTTGCGTTCGGGGCGGAAGAAGTTCCAGCCCATCTGGAGATGGCGGATCAGGCTGTGCGCCTTGTATTGGGTCGCGACCGCGATCCGGCGAATGCCCGAGTTCACCGCGTTCGACAGCGCGAAATCGATGATGCGGGACTTGCCGCCGAAATAGACCGCGGGCTTGGCGCGCCGGTCGGTCAGCTCCAGGAGCCGGCTGCCGCGACCGCCAGCCAGGACGAATGCCAGCGCCTGACGGGCAAGCGGCTCGGGTCTCGCGGCACTCATGTCATCCTCCCACAACTCTGGCGCTCGCGAGAAGCCTCCCCCGGCCGCGCACATTGGAACCGATAGTAATGGCACGAATAGTAAATCGTGAAGGTGGTTGTTGGTTGCGAATGCACGGGAAGCTTAATGCTTTCCGGATGATCGGGCCTCAGCCGCCGTCGCGCCGGTGTCACACGCGGCGAGGTCGTTGGCCTTCGCCGGGCACCGGTTGATCAGAACGGAGGCACGCGTCTTGTGCGGTGCACGCAAATTCCAGGCTTTGACTTGGCGCAACGATGCCCGATCATGATGCTGCGATCCTTTTCCAAGCGAAAGGTCAGACAGGGAGTAAGACGATGAGGATCTGGAAGATGGCAATTGTCTGTTCGCTGGCCGGCGTGGTCATGGCGGTCCAGATCGGGCAGGCCGCGGCGGGCCCGATGCCGACCAACGTCGCGACGATGAAGGCTGCGGCCGGCGACAATGTCGCGCAGGTGCATTGGCGTGGCGGCGGATGGGGATGGGGTCTTGGTGGTTTCGCCGCCGGCGCGATCATCGGCGGCGCCCTCGCGGCCGGCGCCCCCTACGGCTATTATGGCGGCCCCTACTATGGCGGCTATGGGTATCCGGGCTACGGCTATGGTTATGCCCCGGCGTATTACGGCTATGGCTACGGGCCGGGCTACGTCTATCCGCGATATTATCGGCCCTATCGCCCGTATTACAGCTATGGCTATTACCGGCCGTACCGGGTCTATCGCCGTCACTATTACCGCAGATGGTGAGCACCGCGCGGCTAGAACGAGAGCCACACGATCAGGCTCGTGCATATTGGATGCGTGAGCACGATTGCAGCGAGATGCAGGTGGGCCGGGCTTGAGGCGAAGCCCCGCGCATCTCGGTGTCTTTCGTCGTGCCATATCTGATCTCGCGCTGGTCCGCGCGGTGAGTTTCGTTGGGCGAGAATAAGAATCGATTTGACCGAGGCCCGTTCGGCAGATGCAGAGCATCGAAGTCCGCAGGCTGGTTGCAGGCTGGTTCTTCACGAACGGTAACAATGTGTGATGGCACCGCCGCCCATCGACCGGCGATCTTCCAGGAACCTTTGGGAACAAAGCGACGTTGCAGCGCCGGGCAGGCCAACCGGGGAGCGGTGCCGTGCGAGCGCAGCCAACACTATTGCTTGGTCTCGTAACTTCGTCTCTTGCCTTCATGTCCGTTGCAAATGCCGAAAGCGGGCTCGCCTCCTATTACGGATACGGGAAGGCCGGCAGAGGCGGCGAGTTGACTTGCGCCCATCGCACGCGCCCGTTCGGCAGCGTGCTTAGGGTGTCCTATAGCGGGCGCACGATCCAATGCCGCGTCAACGATCGCGGTCCCTTCATCCGCGGGCGCATCGTCGATCTCTCGGTGCCGGCCGCCCGCGCGCTCGGCATGATGAGCGCGGGCGTGGTGCGGGTCTCGGTGGAATAGGCGTCTGAGCGCGCTATAGTGCCGCCCCAAAGCAAAGGGGGGCGCCATGGCCAGGATAAGGGTGGGACTCGTCGGCTGCGGCTTCGTGTCGGAGCTGCACATGTATGCGTTCCGGCGCGTCTACGGCGTGGACGTCGTGGTCGTAGCGGTTGCGGCGCGTGGCGACCACGTCGTTGAGTTCGCTGATCGGCACGACATCCCGCGCGTCCATCGCAGCTTCGCCGATCTGATCGCGGACGCAGATATCGACGTCGTCGACATCTGCACGCCGCCCAGTCTTCATGCCGGGATGATCGTCGGCGCGATGCAGGCCGGCAAGCATGTGATCTGCGAAAAGCCTTTCGCTGGCTATTTCGGCCGCGAGGGCGACGAGCAGCCGATCGGCAAGCACGTGCCGAAGGCGCTGATGTATGAGCGCGTGCTGGAAGAGATGGACGCGACGCGCGCCGCGATCGAGCGGACGGGAAGACTCTTCATGTATGCCGAGGACTGGATCTACGCGCCGGCGGTGACCAAGACCGCGGAGATCATCAAGGCGACCAGGGACAAGATCCTGTTCATGAAGGGCGAGGAAAGCCATTCCGGCTCGCACGCGGCCCATGCCGCGCAATGGGCGATGACCGGCGGCGGCTCGCTGATCCGCATGGGCTGCCACCCGCTCTCGGCCGTGCTCTATCTCAAGCAGGTGGAGGCCAAGGCGCGCGGCGAGAGCATCCGCGTCGCCAGCGTCACTTGCGACGTCGGCAACGTCACAGCCGGCCTCAAGCCCGAAGAGCGCAGCTACATCAAGGCCAATCCCGTCGACGTCGAGGATTGGGGCACGCTCACGGCGACCTTCTCCGACGGCACCAAGGCCACCGTATTCTCCGGCGACATGATCATGGGCGGCGTGCGCAATCTGATCGAGACCTATACGAGTGGCGGCTCGCTGGTCGCCAACATCACCCCGAACACGCATCTGATGAGCTATCAGACCAGCGAGGAAAAGCTCGCGGGCGTCTACATCACCGAAAAAGTCGACCGCAAGACCGGCTGGCAATATGTCTGTCTCGAGGAGGAATGGACGCGCGGCTATCTCCAGGAGATCCAGGATTTCATGGAATGCGTCGCGACCGGACGACAGCCGCTGTCGGACCTCGCGCTCGCCTATGAGACGATCAAGGTGAACTACGCCGGCTATTGGGCGGCGGAGGAGGGGAGAAGGGTTGTGCTGTAGGGGCGCGCTTCTCTTACCCTGCCCTGGAGGGGGAGAATGCAGCGCGCCGCCCCCTATGCCCCGTAGGTCGAGCCCTTCGGCAGCGGGAATACCGGGTCCTTTGTCCTGATGTTGGTCGGCCACACCACCGAGATATGCTCGCCCGCGTTCTGCATCACCACCGGCGTCGAGCGTTCGTTCTGGCCGGAGAGCGGCGTGCCCGGCGGGAAGAACTTGACGCCGTAACCCTGGATGGTGCCGCCGGCGGGAATGTCGACGTCGAGCGCCGCTTTGCGGACAGCCTCGGGCTCGAAGCTGCCGTACTTCTCCTTGGCCACCGGCAGCACGTTGTTGAGCAGCACCCAGGTCTGGTTGAAGCCCATCGAGCAGTGTGGCGGCACGTCGGTGGCGCCGGTCTTGGCCTGGTAGCGCGAGACCATGGTCTTGATCAGATCGCCCATGCCCGGCGCGAGCTTGGCGGGATCGAGCAGCTGCGCCGGCACCGGGTCGATGTTGCAGAAATTGTCGATATCGGCCCCGAAAGTCGCGCGCAGCTTGTCGAGTTGGCTGTAGCCGGCGCCGGCCCCGAACAGCATCTTGAAGCGCAGGCCGCTCTCGCGCGCCTGGCGCAGGAACAGGGTGATATCAGGGTTGTAGCCGGCATGCGAGATCACGTCGGCCTTGGCGCGCTTGATCTTCGTGACGAGCACTGAGAGGTCGGGCGCCGAGGCCGAGTAGCCTTCACGCAGCACGACCTGGATGCCGGCCTGCTTGGCATAGGCTTCGTCGGCCGTGGCGACGCCGACGCCGTAGGGACCGTCCTCGTGGATCAGCGCGACCTTGACGTCCTTGGGGTCCATGCCGAGCTTGGCTTTCGCATGCTCGTTGATGAAGCTTGCAAAGGCCTGCCCGTATTGATCCGAATGGATTTGCGCGCGAAACACGTATTGCAGGTTCTTGTCCTTGAACACGGCGGTCGAGACCGCGGTCGTGATCCAGAGGATCTTCTTCTGCTGCTCGACCTTGGCCGCGAGCGGCACCGCATGCGAGCTCGCATAGACGCCGTTGAGGATGTCGATCTTCTCCTGGCTGATCAGGCGTTCGGCCTCGTTGATCGCAACGTCGGGCTTGCTCTGGGAATCCGCGGCGACTGGAACAACCTTGGTCTTGCCGCCGATACCGCCCTTCTCGTTGACGAGATCGATCGCGATCTGTGCGCCGATCGAGGAGGCGACCGAGCCGCCGGCGGCGAACGGGCCGGTGAGGTCGTAGATCAGGCCGATGCGCAAATTCTCGGCTTGCGCCTGGGCCCGTGTCCAATCGAGGCTGAGTGCGGCGGCGGCAGCC
>NZ_AJQE01000157.1 GCF_000261685.1 Bradyrhizobium genomosp. I (2014)
CCTGCGTGAAGTCGGCATCCTATCCTCCCTCAAAACCGTCTTATGATTGGTTGTTGCTTTTTTGCGAAGTATGGGGAGGAGGGCGGCGGAAAGTCAACATGGCGAAAGGTCGACACGCGGTGCGCCGCCGTACAACGCATCTGCGAAAGACGAAAGAGGCCCACCGCTCCCTGCGGAGCGATGGGCCTGACGTCGGTACGAACCGGTTACTGCGACAGCTTCACGAAGTTGGGAAACTTGAGCTTGCCCTCGGCGATCTTCTCGGGCCAGACCACGACCTGCTTGGAGTCCTGCCACTGAAACACCAGGCCGGTGACAGCACCGGGGCCGGACTTGATGCCATGGGTGAACTCGTCGTTCTTGCCGTAGAACTGGATCCTGCCGATCGTGCCCTCGTAGTCGGTCTTCTCGAGCTCGGCGACCATCTTGTCGGGATCGGTCGAACCGGCGCGCTTGATCGCGTCGGTGATCATGTAGACCTCGTCATAGGCGGTATAGCCGGTATAGGCCGGCGCGCTGCCGAACTTGGCCTTGAACGCCGCTGCGAACGGCTTCGTCTTGGGGGTGACGGCCACATCGGGCGTTGCCACTGCAAGCGAGGGGATGCCGTCGGCGGCGCCATTGGTGTCCTTCCAGAAGGTCGGGCTCAACGCCTGCGCGCTGATGCCGAACATCGGGATCGGCACCTGCTGGTTCTTCCACTGCACCGTCGGCTGCACGCCGACATGCGAGATGCCGGTGACGATCACGTCGGGCTTCTTGGCCTCGATGTTGTTGAAGATCGGCGTGAAGTCGGTGGTATCAGGCGAGAAGCGGACGTGCTCGACGACCTTGAGACCCGCCTTGGGCAGGCAGGCTTCGTAGCCGACGTCGAGCGGCTTGGTCCACGCAGCGTCCTCGCTCATGATCGCGACGGTCTTGAACTTGAGCTTGTCGACCAGGAGGTCCTTGGCGGCGTCGCAGACGAGCTGGGCCTGAGCGGCCGAGGTCAGATAGCCGTGAAATGTGTACTTGTTCTTCTCGTAATCGTTGTGGATCGCCTTGGTGATCTCGTTCGAGGCGGCGCCGGGCGTGATCAGCGGCATCTTCAGCCGCGCCGCCCAGGGCTCCAGCGCCAGCACCACCTCGCTGATATAGCTCGCGATCACGGCGGACACCTTGTCCTCGCTCACCGCACGCTGGAAGGCGCGCACGGAGTCCGCCGACGAGCTCTTGTTGTCGTAGGTGACGATCTCGACCTTGCGGCCGAGGATGCCGCCCTTGGCGTTGATCTCGTCGGCCGCGATCTGCGCGCCGCCCGGCGTCGCCGCGCCCGCGATCGACTGCACCTCGGCGATGACGCCGATCTTGATCGGATCGTTCGACTGCGCGTAGGCGGGCGCCGCGAAGCACAGCACCAGCGCGGAGGTGAGCAGGCTGCCGAGAACTGAAGGTCGCATGGTCGTTTCCCTTTCGTTGTTTTGTTATTGAGACGTACGAACTAGAGAAAATCTGCGCCGGCTTCGCTGGCGAAGCGGCCGGGATCGCCCTCCCAGACGATCCTGGCATGCTCCAGCACATAGACGCGGTCGGCATGTGGCAGCGCGAAGGTGACGTTCTGCTCGCCGAGCAGCACCGTGATCGCCGTGGTCTGCCGCAGCTTCTCCAGCGCCTTGGACAATTGCTCGAGGATGACGGGGGCAAGGCCGAGCGTCGGCTCGTCCAGGATCAGGATCTGCGGCTGCATCATCAGCGCGCGGCCGATCGCCAGCATCTGCTGCTCGCCGCCCGAGAGCGTCTGGGCCATCTGGCCCTGGCGCTCCTTCAGGATCGGGAACAGCTCGAACAGCCAGGCAAGCTGCTTGGCGCGCTCGTCGTCGGACAAATGCTGTCCGCCGAGATCGAGGTTCTCCCGCACGCTCATTTCGCCGAACAGCTCGCGCGATTCCGGACACTGCACGAGACCGCTGCGGGCAATCTTCGCCGGACTGGTGCCGCGCAGTCTGTCGCCGCCGCGCACGATCTCGCCGGTATAGGGCAGGAAGCCGGAGATGGTGTTGAACAGCGTGGTCTTGCCGGCGCCGTTGAGGCCGACGATGGAGACGAACTCGCCCTCGTGAACGTGGATCGAGACGTTCTCCAGCGCCTGCGCCTTGCCGTAGAATACGCTGACGTTCTCGACCTGAAGCAAGGGCACCTTGTCCTTGAAGCCGGTCTCGGGCCGCGCATGGGTCTCCAGGGCGCCGCCGAGATAGACCTTCCGCACCGTCTCGTTCTTCATCACGTCCTCGGCCTTGCCGGTGACGATCTCCTCGCCGAGATACATCGCGAGCACGCGGTCGACCAGCGCGGCGACGCTCTTGACGTTGTGGTCGACGAGCATCACCGCGCGGCCCTCGTCGCGGAAACTTCGGATCAGCTCGGAGAAGATGTCGACCTCGGCCCGTGTCAGCCCGGCGAAGGGTTCGTCGACCAGAACGACTTTAGGGTCGCGCGCGATCGCTTTCGCAAGCTCCAGCCGGCGCAGATCCGCAAAGGGCAGCGTCGGCGGGCGGCGGTTCATCACGTCGCCGAGCCCGACGCGCTCGGCGATCCATTTGGCGCGCTCGACCAGCGCCTTGTCCGGAAACAGCATGAACAGGCTGTCCGGCAGCAGCGCGACCAGAATGTTCTCCAGCACGGTCTGCCGGTTCAGCGGCCGCGAGTGCTGGAACACCATGCCAAAGCCCTTGCGCGCGATCTTGTGCGCGGGCAGGCCGGCGACGTTCTCGCCTTCGAAGATCACCTCGCCCGCAGTCGGGCGCTCGATGCCCATCACGCTCTTCATCGCGGTCGACTTGCCGGAGCCGTTCGGCCCGATCAGGCCGAAGATCTCGCCGCTGTTGACCTCGAAGCCGAGATTCTTCACCGCGGTCAGGCCGCCGAAGCGCTTGGTCAATCCGCGGACTTCGAGCACGGCCCTGTTTGAAAGCCTCATATCCATCACGAACGCGCCTCGCGCGAGAGGGCCGCCCCTAAGAAGCCGCCGGGGAAGAACAGCACGACGAGCAAGGCGACCGCCGAGACGATGAAGGTCGCGAGTTCGCCGGTCGGCCTCAGGAACTCGCCGGCGACGATCAGGAAGATCGCCCCGAGCGCCGCGCCAAGCACGGTGCGCCGGCCGCCGAGCACCGCTGCAACGATCACGTTGACGCCCACGGCAACGTCGACGACGGTGCCGACCGAGGCGGTGCCGAAGTAGAACACCAGCAGCGCGCCCGACAGCCCCGAGAAGAACGCGCTGACGATAAAGGCGGCGAGCTTGTGCTTGACGATGTTGAAGCCGAGCGCGCCGGCCTGCACCGGGTCCTGGCCGCTCGCCTGCAGCACGAGTCCGATCGGCGATTGCGACAGGCCGTAGAGGATGGCCGCCGAAATGGTCATGAAGCCGAGCGCGATCCAGTAGTTGGTGCCGGCGTTGATGCTGATGACGTCGGGGATGGTGAGCCCGATCTCGCCGCCGGTGAGGTCGGCGAAAACAACGATGAAGTTCTGCAGCATCAGCACCGCGACCAGCGTGGTCAGACCGAAATACGGACCGCGCACGCGTAGCGCCGGCAGCGCCAGCACGAGGCCGGCAATCACGGAGGCGAGCGCTCCCAGCACGATACAGAGGTAGACCGACCAGCCGAACTGGGCATTCAGGATGCCGGCGGTGTAGGCGCCGACGCCGATCAGGAAGGTCGGCCCGAAATTCACTTCGCCTGCGAAGCCGAACAACAGATCCCAGGCCATCGCGAACACGCCGAAATAGAAGGCGACGGTCAGCAGCCCGAGCACGTAACCGGAGACATAGAGCGGCAGCGTTGCCGCAATGAGGACGAGCGCGATTGAGATGAAGAAGAGGCGCGAGGTGAAGAAGGTGGACATCTCAGCGCCTCCCCAGCAGGCCTTGAGGCCGGATGTACATCACGAACACGAGCAGCAGCAGCGCCGGGATGGTGCGATAGGCCGGCGAGACGAGGTAGGCCGTCAGCGTCTCGAGATAGCCGACCACGAAGGCGGCGATCAGCGAGCCGGAGACGCTGCCGAGGCCGCCAAGCACGACGATCGAGAACGCGCTCGCCGTCAATGGGCCGACGCTGTAGGAGCTGACGCCGAGGAACATGCCGAGCAGCACGCCGGCGATGCCGGCGAGAATGCCGTAGATCGCCCATACCACGATGTAGATGTTGGTGAGCTCGAGCCCGAGCAGCGTAACGCCACGCGGGTTCATCGAGGCCGCCAGCACGGCTTTGCCGGTGCGGGTGCGGTTCACCAGAAGCCACAGCAGCGCGATCACGAGGCAGCATACGATCGCCGTAAAAATCTCGTTTTGCGGCGTGCGGACGCCGAGGATCTCGACGACGCCCTCGACGATCGGCAGCACGGTCTTGGCGTTGTTGGTGAAGAAATAGGCGATCAGCTCCTGGATCATGATGCCCCAGAGCAGCGTTCCCGTGAGAACGAAAATCTCCTTCTCCTCATTGGGAATGCGCCGGGAATCCTGGATCGGCTTGACCACCGCGAAATAGGTGGCAAACGCTGTGAGGAGGGCGACCGCCACTCCGATCAGCGCGCCGGCATAGGTGCCGACGCCAAGCACGCTGGCCGCGGCCCAGGCCGCCACCGCTGCCGCGACCATGATGGCACCGTGGGAGAGGTTGAGCACGCCCGAGACGCCGAAGATCAGGGTGAAGCCGGTGGCACCGAGGGCGTAGAGGGCGCTGATGGCAAAGCCATCGATCAAGATCTGGAAAGCTCGCATTGATGATTGGCCGGGTGGCAGTCAAACTGCCGCTTCGAGAAAAATGCGGGGACGCAAGCGGGAAGGCTCCCGGGGAGGTCGGCCCGGGAGCTGTGTCGGCTAGTTGCTGAGCTTGACGAAGCTCGGAAACTTGATGTCGGCCTTCGCGACGTCCTTGGGCCAGACCGCGATCTGCTTGCCGTCCTGCCATTGCAGCATCAGCCCGGTGATCAGGCCCTTGCCGTACTTGATCGAGTGGGTGAACGGATCGTCCTTGCCGTAGAACTGGACGCGGCCGATCGTGCCTTCCCAGTCGGTCTTCTCCAGCGCATCGACGAGCTTGTCGGCGTCAGTCGAGCCCGCCCGCTTCACCGCGTCAGCGATGTAGTAGACCTCGTCATAGGCGGTGTAGCCGGCATAGGAGGGATAGTTGCCGAACTTCTTCCTGAAGTTCTCCGCGAACGGGACCGATTTCGGCGTCACCGCGACGCCGGGACCCGAGACGCCCTGGTAGAGCACGCCCTCGGCTGCTTGGTTGGTGTCCTTGCCGAAGGTCTCGTTGGTCGCCTGCGAGGAGATGCCGAACATCGGGATCGGCACCTGCTGGTTCTTCCACTGCACCGTGGGCTGCACGCCGACATGGGAGATGCCGGTGATGATGACATCAGGCTTGGATCCCTCGATCTTGTTGAAGATCGGCGTGAAGTCGGTGGTGTCCGGCGAGAAGCGGACGTGGTCCAGCACCTTCAGCCCGATCTTGGGCAGACATTCCTCGTAGCCGGCGTCGAGTGGCTTGGTCCAGGCGGCGTCTTCGCTCATGATCACCGCCGACTTCATGTGCATCTTGTCGACGAGCAGATCCTTGGCGGCATCGCAGACCGAAAGCGCCAGTGCCGCCGAGGTCAGATAGCCGTGGAAAGTATACTTGTTCTTCGCGTAGTCGCTGTGGACGCTCTTGCTGATTTCGTTTGACGCTGCGCCAGGCGTGACGAACGGCGTCTTCAGCCGCGAAGCCCAGGGCTCGAGCGCCAGCACGACCTCGCTGATATAACTCGCGATGACGATGTTGACCTTGTCCTCGTTGACGGCGCGCTGAAATGCCCGCACCGAATCTGCCGAGGAGGAGTGATTGTCGTAGGAGACGATTTCGATCTTGCGGCCTTCGACTCCGCCTTTCGCATTGATCTCGTCCGCTGCGAGCTGCGCCGCCTGCGGAATGGATGCGCCGGCAATCGCCTGCGCTTCCGCGATCACGCCGATCTTGATCGGATCTGCCGCTTTGGCCGCGCCAGACGCGGTGATCATCGCACCGACGGCTGCCGCACCAAGCGATATCCGCAATGCACCAGGGAGTATGTTTTTCATTTTGTTTCTCTCCTCTTAAACAAGCCTCTTTTGAGCTATTGGGCCGGGACTATAACGGCGGAGGCATTCTCGGCAAGTGAAACCGCATTCATGATTGTGGGAGCGGGACTAAAGTCTAGAATGCGCAGATAGAGTGTATGCTGGTCGGCAGCAGGCATGCAGATTTCGACGAGGGGCATGCGCCATGGTTCGGAGGCGCAACGTTCATCGCGCTCTAAGGTTTCTAATCGCGCTGGCGGCAGCCGATCAGCTTTTCGTGCTTGCAGCAGCGACCGCTCGGTCGGTGCCTGGCAGGATAGCGGCGACAGACCGATGTCGCGTGCCGATCTCGGCAATCAGCTGCGAGCACTTCGCGGACCTCGGGTCCTGAAGGTTGCTCAATTCTCCGGTCGCAATACAAGGAGATGTCCGCTGCCGTACACTCTGTTCGATCGAAGAGAGTCCGTCATGCCTGGCCGGCCGGAAAGCAGACCTTTTCGATCGCCACGACTGGAAATATTCAGGCGCCGACGGTTCACGCCGCCGCCTGCTTTTGTCTCGCCTCTTTCAGCCCGGCCCGGCGCCTTGCGTCGCCGTGAACACCGCATAGAGCGACTGGCTAGCGGCCATGAACAGGCGGTTGCGCTTGGGCCCGCCGAAGGTGATGTTGCCGCAGACTTCCGGCAGGCGAATGCGGCCGAGCAGCTTGCCCTCCGGCGACCACACCGTGACGCCGCTGTAGCCGACGGCGCGGCCGGCATTGCTGGAGGCCCAGAGATTGCCATTGACGTCGCAGCGCAGGCCATCCGGTCCGCACTTCACGCCGTCGATCACGCAATCGCTGAATTTCTTGAGGTTGGAGAGCTTGTTGTCGCTGCCGACGTCGAACACGAAGATCTCGCCCTTGCCGCCGGGTCCGGTGTCCCCCGGCCCTTTGCCGGTGGAGGCGATGTAGAGCTTCTTGTAGTCGGGCGAGAAGCAGAGGCCGTTCGGGTCGGGCACCTGGTCCTCGGTAACGACGAGGTCGATGCGGCCCGAGGGATCGATGCGATAGCAGTTGGTCGGCAGTTCGCGCTTGCCCGGCACGAAGCCGGCCGGCTGTCCGATCCGCGGATTGAGCTTGCCGCCAGCATTGCTCGGGCCCCCCGCCGCATCGGGCTCGCCTTCGTAGAGCTGACCGCCATAGGGCGGATCGGTGAACCAGTAGCTGCCGTCGGGATGCGCAGCGATGTCGTTCGGCGAGTTCAGCCGCTTGCCCTGATAGGAATCGGCCAGCACGGTGGCGGTGCCGTCATGTTCGTAACGCGTCACCCGCCGCGTCAGGTGTTCGCAGGACAGCTGGCGGCCCTGGAAGTCGAAGGAGTTGCCATTGGAATTGTTGGAAGGCGAGCGGAATAGGCTGACGCGGCCGTCGTCCTCGCTCCAGCGCATCTGCCGGTTGTTGGGAATGTCGCTCCACAACAGATAGCGGCCTTGCGCGCTCCACGCCGGGCCTTCGGCCCACAGCACTCCAGTATACAGCCGCTTGATCGCGGTGTTGGGCTGCGCGAGATCATTGAAGGACGGATCGACCGCGATGATGTCGGGATCCCAGAAATAAGTGGTCGGCGCGCCGCGAGGGCCGAAGTCGCGCGGCGGGGCGGTGATGGTCGTCGGCGGTGCGGCGGGTCCGGTCTGGGCCAGCGCCGGGCCGGCCAGCGTCGCCATGGCGCCGAGCGCAAGTCCCCGGACGAGTGTACGTCGTGAAAGCGCAGCATCCTGGTCACGCTGCTCGTGATCACGAGCCTCCTGGCGTGTCATTCGCGTCCTCCCGATCATGTTCGCTGGCCGGTTGATCCGGCCGAGCAGGTGCGAAGGTTAATGCGGTCTATGGCTGGTTGCGAGGGTGGAATCGCGAGCTCCGAGCTCTGGTCGCAATCCCGTCACATTCGGCGCGTGCGTGCGCCACCCACAAATCGCAAGATTGTTCCGCGAGCTTGAGCAGAAACTTGCTTGCGGCAAAGCCCGGCACGTAGACGCATTCGACCCATTTTGAGCCTTGATTTCGCACATATTGCCGCGCAGAAAACGGCCGGGGGCGATGGACGGAGTTGATCGTGGCTGGCGTCATCGTATTGATCGTGTTGCTCGGAATCGCGTTCGCGGCCGGCTATTTCACCCGCGAGTTCATCTCCAGCAAACGACGTGCGGAAGCACGCCGCTGGCGCGAGTATAGTGAGCCGGATTGGCTTCCGGCCAACGCACCGGCGAACACCAACGAGATCGCACGCGCCGCCGCGGCTGCCGTGGTCACCGGCGAGCTCGGTCAAATGCTCGATCGCTGGGAGAGCAGGGCCCGCGCCCGCCGCGCGGGATAGATCGTTCGGAGTCCTCGCAGCCCGCTCAGCCTTCGTAGTCCGGATGGAGCGAATCGCAATCCCGGACCGCTTGCGTCTCCGGCAGCGACC
>NZ_AJQE01000158.1 GCF_000261685.1 Bradyrhizobium genomosp. I (2014)
AAGCTCGGGCGAAACGCGCCGCGGGAACGCGACGTCATGACCCTCGCCCACAGGCGCAGACTGTCGCGGTGCTTTTCGCCTGCGCGGCGGGCTGTTAGACTGGCGCCCTTATTTTGAGGATTTTTGATGCGCGCGAGGATTTTCAATCGCGTCCCGGGGCTGGCGGCGCTGATCGCCGCCGTGCTCGCCGTCACGACGCTTCAAGCATCGGCCGAGAAGCGCATCGCGCTCGTGGTCGGCAACTCCGCCTACAAGAACATCACCCCGCTCGACAATCCGTCCAGGGACGCCAGCCTGATGGCGGAGACGCTCGGCGCGCTCGGCTTCACGCTGGTCGGCGGACGCGCCCAGCTCGATCTCGACAAGGGCGCGATGGACATCGCAGTGCAGAGCTTTGGCCGGCAGGTCCAGGGCGCCGACGTCGCGCTGTTCTACTATGCCGGCCACGGCGTGCAGGTCGCAGGCTCCAACTATCTCGTGCCCGTCGGCGCCAATCCGACCCGGGAGGCCGACGTCGATTTCCAGATGACCGACGTCAACCTCGTGCTGCGCCAGATGCAGGGTTCAGGCACGCGCCTCAACCTCGTGATCCTCGATGCCTGCCGTAACAACCCCTTTGGCTCACGCGGCCTTCGTTCCTCCGACGGCGGCCTCGCGCAGATGCGTGCGCCGGAGGGCACGCTGATCTCCTATGCGACCCAGCCCGGCAACGTCGCCCAGGACGGCAGCGACGGCCACAGCCCCTATACCAAGGCGCTCGCCACGACGATCCGGGTCGCGGGCCTCGACGTGTTTCAGACCTTCAACCAGGTCGGTCTTGCCGTGAAACGCGCCACATCAGGCGCGCAGCAGCCCTGGGTATCGTCCTCGCCGATCGACGGCACCTTCTATTTCGTGCCGCCGAGGCAAAGCCCGCCGCCGCAGGTCGCGGCGATGCCGCCCGATCCGTTGCCCGATCGGCTGCGCGCCGACCCCGACCGCGTGCCGCTGCGCGATGCCGCCCTGCTCAGCGAACTGAGCGAGCGGCTCTACGAGCTCAATTTCGATCCTGACACGCCCGACGGCCTGACGCGCGCGATCACGAAACTCCAGCAGCGGATCTCGATGGCGCCGACAGGTGAAGCGACCGAAGGCCTGCTGCTGAGGATGCGCAGGATGGAGGATCTGAAGCCGTGGGGCTCGATCGTCTACGGGCCCGACAGCAGCAAATGGGGCATGTCGTGGAATCACGCCTCGCGGCGCGCCTCGGTGGCGGACGCACGCGGCAATTGCGGCGACGCCAAATGTCCGATCGAGCTCTCGTTCTACGGCCGAAGCTGCGGCGCCTTCGCCATCTCCGACAAGTCGTGGTCGCTGGTCCAGCGCGATGGCGTGCAGCGCGCGAAAGACGCGGCGCTTGACGAATGCGGCAAGGCTGGCAAAGCTTGCCGCATTATCGGATCCGTCTGCGCCGACGGCTCCGGCCGCTGATACCTTTTTCATTCGGATTTTTTGCTCATGCCCAATGCCGTCACCCGTACGACTGCCCTTGCCTTTCTCCTCAACCTCGCCATCGCCTCGTCGTGCGCCTTCGCGCAGTCCGGCAGCGCCGGCGGCTCGATCGGCAACGACGAGAAGTCGCTGTCGGGCTCGCGTTCGGACCGCTCGACCGAACCGGCTCCGTCCGCACGCCGGAGCAAGCCGGCCGACGAGTCGCGCTCGTCGTCCCGGCGAAGCGGAGGCGGACGTGGCGGCTTTGACGGCGCCTGGATCGTCACCAGCGTCGGTTGCGGCGGCTCCACGAGCGGCGCGGTCGTGGTCAGCTCGGGCAGAGTCATCGGCGAAGGCGTGACCGGAACCGTTAGCCAGAGCGGCTCGGTCAGCACACGCGGACAAGGCCAGGGCGTAACCTTCACCGGCGCGGGCCGCCTCTCCGGCCGCAGCGGGTCCGGGACGTGGCGTCGCTCCGACGGCTGCGGCGGAACCTGGACCTCAGCCAAGCAGTAAGGCGGAAAAAGGCCTGACATCGCCGCGGAACGAACGCGCCGCAGGCCCAATTCAAGCCACATCCTCTCCGGATTTGCGGCTCATTGCCACCCAACTCTTTGACGAGAAGGGGCTGGTTGAGAGTTGCGTCATGCGTAACCGGGAGACCAGGATGGGCAACCGCGCCGCAAAGTTCATTTCTACCCTCGTCGCCAGCATCGTTGCAGGCGCGCCATTGGCCGCGCTGTCGCAGAACGCGCCAACCGCATCGAGCACGGCCAACGCGGCCACCGAATGCCTTGCCGCGCCGAAGGGCGCCGCGCCGCAGGGGCAGCACTGGTACTATCGCCTCGATCGCACGACGAAGCGGAAATGCTGGTATCTGCGCGCCGCGGGCGACAAGGACAGCGCGAGGACCGCGCAAACCGCGCAGGCCGCCGGCGATACACCGGCGGCAGATACGCCGGCGCCGCCGCAGCACGCGGTGCAGGACGCGCGCGCTGAATATCTGACGCCGCGGAGCGACGCCGCCCCCAGGACGCCGAACGCCCCTGCGCAAGCCGCCGCCGCGACGCCGGTACAACAATCCGCCGACCAGGCCGCTGACGGCAACGCGCGGCAACCCGCCGACACCGCGCCCTGGCCCGATGTCTCCGCAGCGGCCGCTCCGCCAGCGCCGCCGCCGGCACCAACCGCTGTCGCGGCCGCCGCGCAGCCGGGCGCAAAGCCATCAAAATCCCCGTCCACCGCTGCGGCAGACGGCACGGCCGGCAAGCCGACCGGCTCGCTTCAGATGCTGCTGCTCGTGATCGGCGGCGCTCTGGCGCTCGCCGGACTCCTCGCCAGCATCATCTACCGCTTCGCCGGCGCGCGCGTCCGCCTCCAGTCCGCCGACCGTCACGGACATTGGGACGATCGGGGGATGCAGAACCATGACGGAAGCCGTGCGCCCTGGCTCGATTCAACGCCGGCCGACGCCGGGCCGTTGCACCCCGTCGACTTCGATGCGGTACGTCCGCAGCCGAAAAGACAAGTGACAAAACTTGCGGCGATCGGCCGCGAGATCGAGCTGATCGACGCGCGCAGACAACGCGCCGCCGCCGCGGCCGCAGAATCTGTCGAGATCAAGCGTGCCAAGGCCGAGATCAAGACGGTCGACAAGAAATTCGAGACCATGCCCGCTGCACCCCGGCTCGGTGCCAACGAGACCGGCGAGGACCGCGATGACGCACCGTCAGCTCGTGAAGCCGATGCCGTCGACGTCGACGTCATCACGACGATGCTGGAACAGCTGGCGAAGGAAGGACCGCGCCTGTCGCGGCCTAGCCTTGAAGCTGACCTTGCAAACTTCGAACGAAGCCTACGAGGCCGATCCGCCGCTCGCGCTTGAGGCGTTCGGCCTTCAGGATCGACTGCACCTCGGCGAAGGCCTCGTCGACGTCGTGGTTGATCACGATGTAGTCGTACTCGGCCCAGTGGCTCATCTCGTGGCTGGCGCGGCTCATCCGCTTGCGGATCACCTCGTCGGAATCCTGCGCACGTGAGTGCAGGCGCTTCTCGAGATCTCCGGCCGAGGGCGGCAGGATGAAGACGCTGACGACGTCGGCGCGGGCCTTCTCGCGCAGCTGCTGCGTACCCTGCCAGTCGATGTCGAACAGCACGTCCTGTCCGGACGAAAGCGCCGCTTCGACCGGCGCGCGCGGCGTGCCGTAGCTGTTGTCGAACACGGTTGCCCATTCCAGCAGCTCGTCGCCCTTCACCATGGCCTCGAACCTCGCCTTGTCGACGAACAGATAGTCGCGGCCGTCGACCTCGCCTGGACGCTTGGCGCGCGTGGTGGCGGAGACCGACATCCTGAGGCCCGGCATCCGCTCGATCAGGAGACGCGACAGCGTCGTCTTGCCCGCGCCCGAGGGCGAGGACAGCACGAACATCAATCCGCGCCGCTCGACACCGTCAGTTCCGTGACCGCCCGTCGTCATCGATCACTCCAGATTCTGGACCTGCTCGCGGAACTGCTCGACCACATTCTTCATGGCGAGCCCCGTGTTGGTGAGCTCGATGTCGTTCGACTTCGAGCAGCAGGTGTTGACCTCGCGGTGAAACTCCTGCGCCAGAAAATCGAGCTTGCGCCCGATCGGGCCGCCCTTGCCGATCAGCTCGCGCGCCTGCGCGATGTGGGAGGCGATGCGGTCGAGTTCCTCGCGGATGTCGGCCTTGGTCGCGATCAGGATCGCTTCCTGCATCAGGCGATCGGAATCGAAACGGTCGGAGGTGTCGAGCAGGTTTGCGATCTGCTCGGTGAGCTTCGCCTTGATCGCCTCGGGCTTGCGGCCGGGCGCCGCTTCCGCCTTTCTCGCAAGCTGCTCGATCTCGTCGACCCGCTGGGTCAGGATCTGCCCGAGCGAGGTCCCCTCGCGCTTGCGCATCTCGACGAGGTCGGCGAGCGCCTTGTCGAAGGCTTCGGCCGCAGCGGCACGCGCGGCCTTGTCCTCCTCCTCGTCGCCCTCGGGCTCGGCGACCTCGACCACGCCCTTGATGGCGAGCAGGCCGTCGACGCTCGGCGCCACCGCATCGACCTTGCCGGAGATCATTGCGGCGGCCTTCAGCACGGCGTTGAGCACGTCCTCGTTGACGCGCACCGTGGCGGCGGCGTTGGTGCGCTTGACGTTGAGATTGGCGTAGACGGTGCCGCGCGACAACAGTTCGCCGGCGCGCTTCTTGGTATGGGTCTCGAGTTCGTCGAACCCCTGCGGCAGCCGCACCCTGAGGTCAAAGCCCTTGGCGTTGACCGACTTCAATTCCCATTCGAACGTGTACGGCCCGCTCGCGCCGTGGCTTCGGGCAAAGCCGGTCATGGACGACAGCGCCATCGGTTGAGATTCTCCAGGAACACGGGATTCGCGAGGCCATCAAGCCACGCGAATCTTAAGACTATTTTGCCGGAAAGTGGAATCCGCAATGTCCGCAGGCAAGGCCCGCGAGCCTAGCGCTGGACCACCGGCGGCGAGGACTGCACCGCGCCCTGCCGGGCCGGCGCGGGATTGGCGGGGCGCGCCGCCGGCGGCCTTTTCTGCTGACTGGGGCGCGCCGGTGTGGTCGCGGTCGGCGGATCGGCGGCAGCCGGCGCCGCC
>NZ_AJQE01000159.1 GCF_000261685.1 Bradyrhizobium genomosp. I (2014)
GCTCCACCGTGTCGTTCTGGATCTGCTTCTCCATCGCGCGGAGCTTCGCGACGTTCTTCTGGTGCGCGTCGTAGGTCTCGGTGAAGGCGTGCCCGCCGGTGCCGTCGGCGACGAAATAGAGATCGCGGGTGCGGGCCGGGTTGGCGGCAGCTTCGAGCGAGGCGCGGCCCGGGTTGGAGATCGGCCCCGGCGGCAGGCCCTCGATCACATAGGTGTTGTAGGGCGAGGGCTGCGTGATCTCGCTGCGCTTGATGGGCCGGCCCAGCGTGCCCTTGCCGCCGACGAGACCGTAGATGATCGTCGGATCGGACTGCAGCTTGATCCGCTGCTTCAGGCGATTGACGAACACCGCGGCGACGCGGCTGCGCTCGTCGGGCTTGCCGGTCTCCTTCTCGACGATGGAGGCCAGCGTCACGAGCTGCTCCGGCGTCTTCACCGGAATGTCCTGGCTGCGGCGCTCCCAGATCTCGGCCAGCACGCGCTTGTGCGCCTGCTGCATGCGCTGGATCACCTGCTCGCGCGTCGTGCCGCGCGGGAATTTGTAGGTCTCCGGCAGCAACGTGCCCTCGCGCGGCAGTTCGCGCACGCTGCCGGTGAAGATGTCGTTGTCGGACAGCCGTGCCACGATCTGCTCGGAAGTCAGGCCCTCGGGAATCGTGACCGCATGCTGCACCACCTTGCCCTCGACGATGGTGGCGATGACGTCGCGCAAGGAGGCGTGCTTCTGGAACGAATACTCACCCGGCTTGAGATCCGAGCTCGCCTTCAACGCGGCGACGCTGGCGATGAACACCCAGGGATTGACGTCGGTCACGCCTTCCCGGTTCAGGGTCTCGGCAATGTCGCGCTTGCCCGCGCGCTGCGGGATGTTGACGATCTTGTCGTCCTTGAGCGGTCCCGGCGCCTCGAGCGCCTGCCGGCCGTAATAATAGACGCCGCCGGCGCCAATCATGCTGATCAGCAGCAGGGTGATGATGGCGTTGCCGACGATCACCAGAGGACTGCGCGCGCGGTCCGATCGCTTGGGCGGCGGCGGAAGCTGCTCGGGCTCGAGCGCTGCCCGCGGACTCCGGGGTGAAATGGGCGGCCTTTCACTCATCGAAACAACCTGAATCCTGCCGGTTCAATCACGGCCCGACAATCGTTTGCCCTGCCAAAACGCGCGCGCCCACGTCCATGACTATCGCCGAATACGGCAAAACGGTGGATTCGCCTCAAACGCAAACTAATCGGCCAGGCGCCGGAAGATCACCGACGCATTGGTACCGCCAAAACCAAAGGAGTTCGACAATGCGACGTTGACCTCGCGCTTCTTCGCCTTGTGCGGCACGAGATCGATCGCAGTCTCGACCGACGGGTTGTCGAGATTGATCGTCGGCGGCACGACATTATCGCGAATCGCGAGAATCGCGAAGATCGCTTCGATGGCACCGGCCGCGCCGAGGAGATGGCCGGTCGACGACTTGGTCGAGGACATCGCAACCTTGGAGGCGGCATTGCCGAGCAGACGCTCGACCGCGCCGAGCTCGATCTCGTCGCCGAGCGGCGTCGAGGTGCCGTGCGCGTTGATGTAGTCGAGATCGGACGGCGTAAGGCCGGCGCGCTTCAGCGCAGCCAACATGCTGCGGTAGCCGCCGTCGCCGTCGGGCGACGGCGAGGTGATGTGATAGGCATCGCCCGAAAGACCGTAGCCGATCACCTCGGCATAGATCCTGGCGCCGCGGCGCCTGGCGTGATCGAGTTCTTCCAGGACCAGGACGCCGGCGCCCTCGCCCATCACGAAACCATCGCGGTCCTTGTCGTAGGGACGCGAGGCCTTCTCGGGTGTGTCGTTGAAACCGGTCGAGAGAGCGCGCGCGGCGTTGAAGCCGGCGATGCCGATGCGGCTGATCGGCGACTCGGCGCCGCCCGCGACCATCACGTCGGCGTCGCCGAGCGCGATCAGGCGGGCGGCATCACCCACCGCGTGCGCGCCGGTCGAGCAGGCCGTGACCACCGCATGGTTCGGCCCCTTCAGCCCGTGCGCGATCGAGACGTAGCCGGAGGCGAGATTGATCAGGCGGCCCGGAATGAAGAACGGCGACACCCGGCGCGGTCCGCGCTCCTTCAAGAGGATCGCGGTGTCGGCGATGCCGTTGAGGCCGCCGATACCGGACCCGATCATGGTGCCGGTCGCGCACTTGTCTTCTTCCGTCTCGGGATGCCAGTTGGCGTCGTCGAGCGCCTGGCCGGCCGCGGCCATGCCGAAGATGATGAAGTCGTCGACCTTGCGCTGGTCCTTCGGCTCCATCCACTTGTCGGGATTGAAGCTGTCGTTCGACGCGTCGCCGCGCACGACCGTGCAGGCGATCTTGGTCTGAAGATCGGAGACATCGAAGCTCTCGATCCTGCGCGCACCGCTTTCGCCGTCAAGGATGCGTTTCCAGGTCGGCTCGACGCCACAGGCGAGTGGCGAGACCATGCCGAGACCCGTGACGACAACCCGCCTCATATCCGAAAACTCCGCATCGAAAGATTCACGGCCAATAACAAGAAACCGGCTGACCGCTGCGAAGCGGCCCGTCCGGTTTCAATGTTGTCCCCGCGAAAATGAAGAGCTTAGCTCTTCGCGTTCTTCTCGAGAAACTTCGTGGCGTCACCGACGGTGAGAATCGTTTCCGCGGCGTCGTCCGGAATCTCGCAACCGAATTCCTCTTCGAACGCCATCACCAGCTCGACGGTGTCCAGACTGTCGGCGCCGAGGTCGTCGATGAAGCTCGCGTTGTCGACAACCTTTTCGGGCTCAACACCAAGGTGTTCGACCACGATCTTCTTAACCCGCTCGCCAATGTCACTCATTGCTTAACCTCGTGTTGTTCCCTGTAGACCCGACCCCCCGGGACGATACGAGCCGTCGTGGTCGTTTGACTGCCTTCGCTTACGAACTTTGATTTGGCCCATCCTAACCGATGCAGGCCCCGGCGAACGACGGCCAAAGGCTCCGCATCGCCAATATACAGGGTTTCAAAAACCTGCAATGGCGTTCTTTGCCCATCCGTTGAAGGTCCGGTTATCATACTTCAATTGCCTTGACTACAAGCCTCATTTCGCTCCGGAAACGGCCGTTTGCCGCATCCCGCACCGGCTTGACGGGCGGTGCAGCACGAGGCGTCAGATCATGGCCATACCGCCGTTGACGTGGATGGTCTGCCCGGTGACATAGGATGCTTCGTTCGAACTCAGATAGACGGCGGCCGCTGCGATGTCATCGGGCGTCCCCAGTCGGGCGGCCGGAACCTTGCTCAGAATCGTCTCGCGCTGCTTGTCGTTGAGCGCATCCGTCATCGGCGTCTTGATGAAGCCCGGCGCGATGCAGTTCGCGGTGACGCCACGCTTGGCGTATTCGGCGCCCAACGTCTTGATCATGCCGATCAGGCCCGCCTTCGACGCAGTATAATTGCCCTGCCCCGGATTGCCGGTGACACCGACCACCGAGGTGATGGCGATGATGCGGCCGAAGCGCTTGCGCATCATCAGCTTGGTCGCGGCGCGCGCCAGGCGGAAGGTCGCGGTCAGATTGACGTTGATGACCTCGTCCCAGTCCTCGTCACGAAGTTGCACGAAGAGATTGTCGCGGGTGATGCCCGCGTTGGCGACGAGAATGTCGACCTGGCCCATCGCCGCTTCCGCAGCGGGCACCAGCGCCTCGACCTCGTCGGCCTTGGAGAGATTGCAGGGCAGCACATGCGCGCGCTCCCCGAGCTTGCCCGCAAGCTCGTCCAGCACGTCCTTCCGCGTCCCCGATATCGCGACGGTGGCGCCCTGCGCGTGCAGCGCCTGCGCGATCGCGCCGCCGATGCCTCCGGTCGCGCCGGTGACGAGCGCCTTTCGGCCAGTCAGATCGAACATTGATGACTCCTTCAGGCCTGCTTCGCAGCGGCCAATGCATCCCTGGCGGCGGCAATATCGTTCGGACCGCCGACCGCAACGCCGACGGCACCGTCGGCAATGCGCTTGACGAGACCCGTCAGCACCTTGCCGGCGCCGATCTCGAAGAAGCGGGTGACGCCCTGCCCGGCCATATAGGCGACCGACTCGCGCCAGCGCACCGTGCCGGTGACCTGCTCGACCAGGCGGCGGCGGATATCATCGGGATCGGTGATGGCGCGCGCCAGCACGTTCGACACCAGCGGCGCGGCCGGCGCCTTGATCGTGACCCTGGCCAGCGCGTCCGCCATGGCGTCCGCGGCCGGCTGCATCAGCTTGCAATGGAACGGCGCGGACACCGGCAGCAGCATCGCGCGCTTGGCGCCCTTGGCCTTGGCGATCTCGACGGCGCGATCGACCGCGGCCTTGTCGCCCGAGACCACCACCTGCCCGCCGCCATTGTCGTTGGCGGCCTGGCAGACCTGCCCCTGCGCCGCCTCGCCAGCGACCTCCATGGCGGCCTCGTAGTCGAGACCGAGCAGCGCGGCCATCGCGCCGGCGCCGACCGGGACGGCCTTTTGCATTGCGAGACCGCGCGTGCGAAGCAGACGGGCGGTATCCGAAACCGTCAGGCTGCCGGCCGCGGCCAGCGCCGAATATTCACCAAGCGAATGACCGGCGACGAAGGCCGCATCTCGTCCCACGGAAAAACCAGCCTCAGCCTCGAGCACGCGCAGGGTGGCGACAGATACCGCCATCAGCGCCGGCTGGGCGTTCTCGGTGAGCTGGAGGGTTTCGGCCGGGCCTTCCCAGATGACGGCCGTCAGCTTCTCGGAAAGCGCGGCATCGACCTCGTCGAACACGGCGCGCGCCACCGGAAAGGCGTCGGCCAGGGCCTTGCCCATGCCGACCGCCTGGGAACCCTGCCCAGGAAATGTGAATGCAGCCGTCATCGGCACTCCCCGCTTGTCGGGCATGATCCCTTGCGAGAACCGGCAGCCGATGACGCGCGGCCTCGGGCCATGGTTCCCGATCATGCTCCAAAGGGGGCCGTAGACACCGTCCGGGGCGGCACTGTCAAGCCGAGATGGAAACTTCGACCAGCATTCAACGTGGAATGCGCCCCTCAAAACCCGCCGGCGGTCTGGTTGGCATCGACCTCCGCCCCGGCCTGCGCGCGGCGCGCACTGTTGACAAGTTGCCCCGGCCGATCCTCGCGGTTCGGCTTGGCCGTCGCCAGC
>NZ_AJQE01000160.1 GCF_000261685.1 Bradyrhizobium genomosp. I (2014)
AGTTCGGCTGTACCTCCATGCGGCCGGCGTACCGGCTCGCATTCAGCAGGCGATGCACCTTCGGTAGATTGTAGCAGGGCACGTAGAACAAGAGATGATGCTCGAGGTGATAGTTCACGTAGTACGGCGCGATGAACAGGCGCTCGAGAAAATTGGCATGCGTGGTGCGGGTGTTGCGCAGGGGATCGCTGCTATCGGGAACGACGGCATGCTCTGCAATGTTGCGAATGCGGGTGATGACCATCATCCAGGTCAACAGAGGCACCAGCCATAGCAACGGATAGGCCCACCACACGCCGGCCGCAGCGAGCGCCGCAAACATGATCGCGTTCACGACACATTGCGGGCCAAGCTTCTCCCGGAAATGCGCCGCACGCTGCCGCCACGGCCAGTCCCTTGGCCCAAGCGCGTTGAGCAATTGCGCCTTGCGCTGCTGGTAGCCGGTCTGTCCGGTGATGTCGCGAATGAACTTGCGGCGATAGCTCAGCCTGGTGATCGGAAACGGGGCCGACAGCACGAGATCGGGATCGTCCTCCTGCTGGGTGCGCGCATGATGCTGCAGGTGATAGCGCCGGTAGCTGCGTGTCTCGGCAAACAGCGGATAGGCGCAGAACCACTGGCTCAGCGCCAGATTGGTTTTCTCGTCGGCGGACAGGCAGCCATGCGCACCGTCATGCATCAGAATCGCAAGGCCGAGCTGGCGCGAGCCGATGATGGTGACAGCGAGAACGTAGGTGACCGGATTGGGCCACCACGCGACCAGAGCGACGGCGGCAATGATCAGCGTCCAGGCATGCGCGATCAGCGCGACGCCTTTCCAGGTCACGCGCTGGCGCACGTCGGCAAGCTGGTCGTCGGTCAGGAAATCGCGGGCACGCAGGCGAAGCGCGGTCATGGCCTAACCCTCTCCATTCGAATTGCTGGATGCGCCGGCCTCCTCGACGAGACGCAGGCGTCCCGTGTCGCCGGTGGATTTCGCCTGCTCGCCCAGCACGCGCAGCATCTCGGCGCAGAGCTCCTCGGGCGAACGGCCCATGGCGTAGCCTTCGAGAATGACGCCGATGGCGACGGCCCAGAAGCGCCGCGAGCTTTCGTCGGGCGCGCGCAGGGAACGCCAACCGTGCCGCTCGACCTGGCTCGCATAGGCACGCGCGCCTTCGCCGTGCAGGCGCTCGATGGTACGCTCGACCAGCGGTGCGAGATCCTGGCGACGGCGCGTCAATGTCAGCGCTTCCGCGAAGAAGGCGACCGAATCGCTCGCCGTGACCGTCTCGGCCAGCGCGCGGGTGTAGTCCCGGGGCGTGCGCGCCTTCAGCGCCGCCTGCTCGGTGGCGCGCGCCAGATACAGGAGATCCCGGCAGGCGCATTCGACAAACAGCGCCTCCTTGGTGCGGAAGTAATAGGTGATCTGGCTGGGGAACGCGTCCGCGGCGGCCGCGATGTCGGTGATCGCCGTGCCGGACAGCCCCCGCTCCCGAAATAGCGGGCTCGCAGCATCCAGGAGCAGCGACCGCATCTTGCGGCCGGCCGAGCGCGTCGCGCGCGCGGCGTGCTTGGGGTCGCCTGCCGCCTCAAGCGGCGCATCGGCCGACGTTTCCGCCATGGAGGTCCTCTCGGTTGACTTATTTGTATGGCATACAAACAAATAGATCAAGCTGGATGTGGTATGGGAGGACGGGTCCGGCCTCGCCGCGACGGGAGGACTCGGCTCAAAAATGCCCCTCAAACCTTGCAAAGCCGGTCAAAATCCGTATAAGGCGCGCATCCGCAGACCCCGGCCGGGAGCTGAACGGACGGTCTCAGCAAATCATTCGTGATTTTGGTGTGGCAGGGCCAGTCGGCCCGTCGTCCCGTGTTTCCGCCTTCTGAGCTTGATCCCAGAGTCCTTTCCGAAGGCCTCTTAAGGGCTTGACGCCGGGCGATGCGCCAACATGAGGAAAGGACCACCATGGCTCTTTATGAGCATGTCTTTCTCGCGCGCCAGGACGCGAGCCCGCAGCAGGTCGAAGAGCTGACTGCGCAGATGACCGGCATCGTCGAAGGCCTCGGCGGCAAGGTCACCAAGACCGAGAACTGGGGCGTGCGCTCCCTCACCTACCGCATGAACAAGAACCGCAAGGCGCACTTCGTGCTGCTCAACATCGACGCGCCGTCCGCGGCGATCGCCGAGATCGAGCGCCAGGAGCGCATCAGCGAAGACGTGATCCGCTATCTCAGCGTCCGCGTCGAGGAGCTCGAGGAAGGCCCGTCCGCGATGATGCGCAAGGCCGATCGCGATCGCGAGCGTGACGATCGTGGCGGCGGCTTCCGCGGCGAGCGCGAAGGCGGCTTCCGTGGCGACCGCGAGGGCGGTTTCCGCGGCGATCGCGGTCCGCGCCGTCCGCGCGACGAAGCTGAAACCACGACGGATGGGGAGTAAGACCAATGGCTGAAGCTGGTGCACGTCGCCCGTTCTTCCGTCGCCGCAAGAGCTGCCCGTTCACGGGCGCCAATGCGCCGAAGATCGACTACAAGGACTCCAAGCTGCTGATGCGCTACGTCTCCGAGCGCGGCAAGATCGTGCCGAGCCGCATCACGGCGGTGTCCGCGAAGAAGCAGCGTGAGCTCGCCCGCGCCATCAAGCGCGCGCGCTTCCTGGGCCTGTTGCCCTACGTCATTCGCTGAGACGACCAATTCGACCGGCGGCCGTTGAGCCGCCGGTCGTAACTGATCTGAACTCGACTTATCTGAACTCATAAGGCTTCCGGGTCGTCCGGTTGCCGATGGTTGGGGCAAACGACGCCTCTAACCGCTCGAAGGGAGCGGGACAGCTGATGATGGCCTTTGCACTGATTGCCCTGATCGCCGGCGCCGCGTCGGCCCTGATGTTCGCCTCGATCATCTCGGGCGCGCTGATCTCGCTCGTCCTGTTCTATCTCGCACCGCTGCCGCTGATGGTCGCCGCGATCGGCTGGGGACCGCTTTGCGCAAGCCTCGGCGGCATTGCCGCCGCGATCGGCCTCGGCGCCCTGTTCGGCCTGCCCTACTGCATCGCCTTCGCCGTCACCGTCGCATTGCCGGCCTGGTGGCTCGGCCATCTCGTCCTGCTCGGCCGCCAGGTGGGAGGTGTCGCGCCAAACGCCACCGCTGCCGAACCGGCGGCCGAGCCCGAGATCGAGTGGTATCCGGTCGGCCGCATCCTGCTCTGGATCGCAGGCTTCGCCACGCTGACCACGGTCGCCGCCCTGCTCACGCTCGGCGCCGACGCCGAGACCATCACCGGCACGCTGCGGCGCGGCCTGCTGCGCCTTCTCCGCACCACCGACCCGCAAACCTCGGGCGAGGCCAGCCAGTTCGTCGACGCGCTGGTGCGCATCGCACCGGCCGCCGCCACCATCATCGCGATGATGACGCTGACTCTCAACCTCTGGCTCAGCGCCAAGGTGACCGCGACGTCCGGTCGGCTGCGCCGTCCCTGGCCGGACCTGATGACGGCCGCGCTGCCGCCGATGACGCTGGTGGCGCTGTGCATCGCCCTCGCCTTCAGCTTCACCGGCGGGCTGCTCGCCATCGTCGCGCAGATCGCCACGGCCGCGCTGATGATGGCCTATGCGCTGACCGGTTTCGCCGTGCTGCATACGCTGACGCTCGCCCTTAAGAGCCGCACGTTCTGGCTCGGCTCGACCTATGTCGTCGTCGTCGTGTTCGGATGGCCCGTGATCGCGATGGTGATCCTCGGCCTTGCCGATGCCGTGTTCGGCTTCCGCGAGCGCTTCCTGCGCAGCCGGCAGCCGCCGCCACTGCCAACCCCTTGAGCTAAACCCCGAAACCTACAGAGCACTTCAAAAGGAGAATGAATATGGAAGTCATTTTGCTGGAACGCGTCAACAAGCTCGGCCAGATGGGCGAAGTCGTGAAGGTTCGCGACGGCTACGCCCGCAATTTCCTGCTCAAGCGCGGCAAGGCGCTGCGCGCCACCGCCGACAACCGGGCCAGGTATGACGGCATGAAGGCCGAGCTCGAAGCCCGCAATCTCAAGGCCAAGGGCGAAGCGTCCAAGGTCGCCGAGAAGATCGAGGGCAAGAACATCATCGTGATCCGCCAGGCCTCCGAAGCCGGCCAGCTGTTCGGCTCGGTCACGGTGCGCGACATCGTCGCCGCCTTCGAGACCGACGGCGTCCATCTCGACCGCCCGCAGGTGCAGCTCGACGCGCCGATCAAGACCATCGGCAAGCACACGGTCACCGTTGCCGTTCACCCCGAGGTCGAGGTCGAGATCACCGTGACGGTCGCGCGCAGCCAGGACGAGGCGGAGCGCATCAACCGCGGCGAGGACATCTCGACCCGCAACGAAGACCGCGATGCGGCAGCCGAGGCGATCGCCGCCGCCGGCGAGTTCTTCGATCCGGAAGCCGAGCACGACGAGGTCGAGCCGGCCCCGGCTGCGGAAGAAAAGTAAGCAGATCAACTCGTCATTCCGGGGCGGTCCGCAGGACCGAACCCGGAATCTCGAGATTCCGGGTCTGGCGCTCGCGCGCCATCCCGGAATGACGAAGGCCATAAAAAGCCCGGTCGCCTCAGGCGGCCGGGCTTTTCGTTTTCGCGGCGACGTCCTCGCTCGACATCGCGATCGAGGCCAGCGCCGTTGCCGTATGCTTCTCGACACCGTCGCTGACGCAGAACACGTCGGCCGCGACCACGGAGACCTGACGGCCCGGCCTGATCACCCGGGCACGGCAGATCAGCTTTTCGCCGACCGCGGGCGACAGCAGATTGAGCTTGTATTCAGCCGTCAGCGCCGGCTGGCCGCGCGAGGCGGCGGCGGCGATCGTCGTGGCGTTATCGACCAGGAAGGCGGTCACGCCGCCATGGAAGAAGCCGTGCTGCTGCAGCAGCTCCGGACGGCGCTCCACCGCGATGGTGCAGGTGCCGCGCGACAATTCGGACAGCTCGGCGCCCACGAGGTTCATAAAACCCTGCCGGCCGACATTGGCGTGGATGCGCTCTGCAATTGGCGCGAATTCCGGATCAGCTTCGGCCCGCATGCAGTCTCTCCCTATTTGTTGATGCGATCGAGTGGCCTCAGCGCACGAATGGCGCAGGCGATCAGCGTGTCGGCCTCAACGCGCGGATCGGCGCGGTCGCGCCCCGACAGGAAGGCGCGGCAGAAGATCTGCGCCGGACCGATCAGCTGGCTGACGAACATCGCCGGCGTCATCGGCAGAAGCTCGCCGCCTGCAACCAGCGGCGCGCGCCAGCGCTCGATGCCTTCGGCAAGCCGCGCATTCTGCGCGCGCTGGGCGTCTCGCACGTCCTCGCCCCATTCGCTGCGCGAGATCTCGAAGAGATAGCGCGCCTCGCGCCGGCTGGTCACGACCCAGTCGAGATGCGCCCGGATCAGGCGATCGATGCCCTGCTCCGCGTCGGGGACGGGATCAAGCGCGGCCAGCACGGCGGCGTGATAGTGCCGCAAGACCTCCAGAAACAGCGCACCGGCGAGCTCCTTCTTCGAGCCGAAGACGTGAAAGAAGCTGCCATTGGAGGCGCGCGCCCGGGTGCGGATCGCGGCTACCGTCGCGGCTTCGAAGCCGACGCGGTCGAACACCATCAACCCGGCCGCCAACAGATCGTCTCGCACGCTCGCCGCCATCGACGCCTCCTAGAGCATTACTCTAGAGTAATACTCTAGATTTGGTCAATACGATAGGGAGGCCGCGGTGAGCGGCCTCCCTGTGTCGACCCGGAGAACGTAACGGATTTAACGCGAGATCGGCGGTGCCGGCGGACCGCCCGCTGGCGCCGCGGACGGAGCGGCAGGCGCGGGCC
>NZ_AJQE01000161.1 GCF_000261685.1 Bradyrhizobium genomosp. I (2014)
TTCCGCCGGCTTTGGCGCCGCCGGCTCGGCGGGCTTTGCGGCCGCAGGTGCAGCCGGCGTCACCTGCGGGACCGGATCGGGTCGTAACGCCGGAGCTTCGCTGCCACGCGGCTCGACCTTCGCGCTATCAGGCTTGGTCTCAACCGGCTTCTCGGATGCCTTGTCGGATGCCTTGCCGCTGTCGGGCTCTGCCTTGGCGCTGTCGGCCTTGACCGTCTCTGGCTTTGGCTCGGTCTTCTTGTCTTCGGCAGCGGGCGCTGCGGAATCGACCTTCGGCGCTTCCTCGGTCCCGGGTTTGGCGCGCCGCTTGCTTTTGCGCCCCTCGGGCGCTGCCTGTCCTTCCGGCCTCGCGCCCTCCTCGGCGGGCCGCGCAGCGCGCTTCTGGCGCGCGCCCTCGGCGGCGGCCGGCGTGGCCTCGCCCTCCGGCCTGCCGGCCTCTTGCGAGCGGTGGCGTCGGCCCTGATGCTCGGGCGACTGGCCCGGAGTGGTGCTCGCTTCCTTCTCCTTGGCGCCGTCCTTTTTGCCGTCCTTGGCCTGGTAGCGGGTGTCGGTGGCGCCGTTGGAGACGAGGTAGGAGGCGAGGACGCCCGCCATGTCCGAGCTCGTGGTGTAGTGCTGACGCAGGAATCCCGGCAGCGAACCCGGCGCGACGGACTTCAACAGTCCGCGCGGGCTCTTGTGGCAGGCATTGCAGGTCTGCGCGAAGAGTTGGGACGGGGTCTTGCCGGCCTCGAGGTTCGTCGCCTGCGCAAGAACGGCATCGGTTGCGCCGAAGCCAATCAGAAGCAATACCGTCGCGAGGCTGAGCGCTCGGCTCGACATTCCCATCATCTCCATTGAATTCCGCGAATGCGCCGGCTTCCGGCGCGGCGGCGGTCACCTTTTAACCGATTGAGCCGCGAATGGAAGCAGGCTCCACGCTCAAGGATGTGATTAAGCGATTTTCGAATATCGGCATTGAATGTAACGCCATAGCGCGACTGGAACCGCCTCGCTAGATTTTCGATGCAAACGCATAGGAACCGCTGCGGCGCCTGGGCGTCAGATGTGAAGGCCGGGTTAGTCGCATCCTTCGGGTTCGCTCGAGAGGAAATGTCGATGGACCGTTTGTTGCGTAGATTCCTGTCTCAATTCATCCGCCGCGGGTCGATGACGGTGACCGGCGCGAGCGGATCGAAGTTTACCGTCGGCGACGGCTTTGGCGAGCCGGTTGCGGTGCGCTTCGTCACCGCGGACGCGGAGCGAAAGATCCTCATCAATCCCGAACTCGGGCTTGGCGAGGCCTATATGGACGGCGAGTTCGTGGTCGAGCGCGGCACCATAGCCGATGCTCTCGCGATCCTGCTCGATCAACCCGACCTGTTGCCGCAGTGGGCAAAGCCGTGGTGGCACCTGCGCTACCTGACGCGGCACCTGAAGCAGTTCAATCCCCGCACCCGCTCCCGCCACAACGTCGCCCATCACTACGATCTCGACGGCCGGCTCTATTCGCTCTTCCTCGATGCCGACAAGCAATATAGCTGCGCCTATTTCGAAACGCCCGAGATGCCGCTCGACGACGCGCAGCTTGCCAAGAAACGGCACATTGCGGCGAAGCTCCTCATCAAGGACGGCCAGCGCGTGCTCGACATCGGCTCCGGCTGGGGCGGCCTCGGGCTCTATCTCGCCGAGATCGCGGGCGCCGATGTCACCGGAGTCACGCTGTCGACCGAGCAGTTGCAGGTCGCGAACGCGCGCGCCGCCGAAAAAGGCCTGACGGGCTCGGCCAGATTCCTGCTCCAAGATTATCGCGACATCGACGGTACGTTCGACCGCATCGTCTCGGTCGGCATGTTCGAACATGTCGGGGCCAGATTCTACGACGCCTACTTCCAACGCTGCGCCGAATTGCTGAGCGAGGACGGCGTCATGCTGCTGCACGCGATCGGCCGCTCGCAGGGCCCGGACTCGACCAATCCCTGGATCGCCAAATACATCTTCCCCGGCGGCTACATCCCCGCCGTCTCGGAGGTGCTGCCGGCAATCGAGCGCGCGGGCCTCCTGGTCTGCGACATCGAGATTTTGCGCCTGCACTACGCCGAGACGCTGAAGGCCTGGCGAGAGCGCTTCATGGCGCGGCGCGAGGAGGCCGTGCAGCTCTACGACGAGCGCTTCGCCCTGATGTGGGAATTCTATCTGGCGGCCTGCGAGATGACGTTCCGCAAGCAAGCCATGATGAACTTCCAGATCCAGCTTACCCGTTGCCAGGGCGTGGTGCCGATGACCCGCGACTACATCCCGCGGGAGGAAGCCCGGCTGCGGGCTCGTGAAGGCGCGACCAAGCCCTGGCTCAAGCTGGCTGGTGAATAGGTCCAGGTCCCTGGTCAACGGTCCTAACGCAGGGTCGACATCCGGGAGGTCCGGAAAGAAGTCGTTAACGCCAGTTGCGCCCGCAATTGCAGCAGGATCTCGGGCGCGACCGGCTGGCGACGCACGTCAGCCCGTTCAGCGTGCTGCATGGCCGCGATCAACCCGGACAGCCAAAGCCGGCTGCCTGCCTCGCTTCGCCAGTTCTGGTGCTGCCGTTCTGGCCGCATCGCTCGCCTCGTCCCTGTTGGCGGGGAAATGGGACAATCTCCGGCCCGCCTTCCTGTTCCGGCATTACCCCCGAAAGAATCCGGGGAGATGTGATCTGCTTCACATAACCCCGGTCGGGCCTGTCCTAGACCGTCGCCATGAGCAAAAAGCCTCAAACCTCATTCGACGTGCAGGACGACCTCCGCACCGACTATGCCCTGATCGTCACCGGCGTCGGGGCCGCCCTGGTTGCGTTGGTCTACCTCCTGCTGGTCTGAATCCGAGCCGAAGGCGGCCAGCGTGCGTCATTTCGCGCGCTCTGAATACGTCTGCGCGCAAGTCTACGGGGTTCATCGGTTTCGGGATTTTTCCATGGTGCGACCGCGGCCGCTTCTGGGACGAGCGAGTTCCGCGAAAATCCGTCAAGCGCGGCGCGTGCTGCGACCGCCAATCATCCACCATTTTAACTGAGCGGTTGATAGCGGTCAGCTTTTGCTTCCGCTTTGGACCGAGGCGGCGCTTTATCCCGGCCCCGCATCCGCCCAGGAAAATTGCTAAGCACGTCCGACCATGGCCCCGACTGATTCGAACGTTCTCAAACTCGCGCCCGACGCCGGAACTCCCGCCTATCGGAGCGCGCCGCATAATATCGAGGCAGAACAGAGCCTTCTGGGCGCGATCCTGGTCAACAACGACGCCTTCTACCGCGTCTCCGATTTCCTGGAGGCGAAGCATTTCTTCGAGCCGTTGCACCAGACCATCTTCGAGACCGCCGGCAGCCTGATCCGGATGGGCAAGATCGCGACGCCCGTCACGCTGAAGACCTTCCTGCCCGCCGACACCGATGTCGGCGGCATGACCATCGGACAATATCTGGCGCGGCTCGCCGCCGAGGCCACCACCATCATCAACGCCCAGGACTATGGCCGCACCATCTACGACCTGTCATTGCGGCGCGACCTGATCGGCATCGGCGAGGACATGGTCAACGTCGCCTATGACGCACCGGTCGACTTCCAGCCCCGGGTGCAGATCGAGGACGCCGAACGCAAGCTTTACGAACTCGCCGAATCCGGCCGCTATGACGGCGGCTTCCAGAAGTTCTCGCAGGCGCTGACGGTCGCGGTCGATCTCGCCGCAAAAGCGTTCCAGCGCGACGGAAAGCTGTCGGGCATCTCGACGGGCCTGCGCGACCTCGACACCAAGATGGGCGGCCTGCAGCACTCCGACCTCATCATCGTCGCGGGACGCCCCGGCATGGGCAAGACCTCGCTGGCAACCAACATCGCCTACAACGTCGCGCAGGCCTATGTCGGTGAGCTCCAGGCCGACGGCACCATGAAGGCCGCCAATGGCGGCGTGATCGGCTTCTTCTCCTGCGAAATGTCGGCCGACCAGCTCGCCACGCGTATCGTGGCCGAGCGCACCGGCATTCCCTCCTCCCACATCCGGCGCGGTGGCATCTCGGAGGCCGACTTCGAGAAGATCCGGCAGGTCTCGATCGAGCTGCAGTCGCTGCCCTTCTATGTCGATGCCACCGGCGGCCTGTCGATCGCGCAGCTGATGGCGCGCGCGCGCCGGCTCAAGCGCCAGAAGGGCCTCGATCTGCTCGTGATCGACTACATCCAGCTCCTGTCCGGCTCGGGCAAGCGCGCGAGCGACAGCCGCGTGCAGGAAATCACGGAGATCACGACCAGCCTGAAGGCGCTGGCCAAGGAGCTCAACGTCCCCGTCATCGCGCTGTCGCAGCTCTCGCGCCAGGTGGAATCGCGCGACGACAAGCGCCCGCAGCTCTCGGACTTGCGCGAATCCGGTTCGATCGAGCAGGACGCCGACGTGGTGCTGTTCGTGTTCCGCGAGGAATATTACCTCGCCATGAAAGAGCCGCGTCCCGGCACCGAGGAACACGCCAAATGGCAGGCCGACATGGAGCGCACGGTCGGCCGCGCCGAGGTCATCATCGGCAAGCAGCGCCACGGTCCGACCGGCACGGTCGAGCTGCACTTCGACGCCTCGGTCACGCGCTTCGGCGACCTCGCGCATGACGGCCAGCTGCCGGAACGCAGCGACTACTAGGTCCTCACCGAGTTCCGCGGGTTGAACCGCGCTTGTCTCTTGCGTAAAACGGCGCCATGACAATGGCGTCCGACCCGAAAACGATCCCGCAATCCGGCCTACTCTCCGCGGAGGCCAATCAGGCTGCCGCGCTCGCGGCCTATGGCGGCGTGCTGACCGTCGATCTCGACGCGATCATCGCCAATTGGCGCAAGCTCGAGAAGACGGCGGTGCCGGCCGAATGCTCGGCGGTGATCAAGGCCGACGCCTATGGCTGCGGTGCCGAACAGGTCGCCCGTGCGCTGAGCAAGGCCGGCTGCAAGACCTTTTTCGTTGCCACCATCGAGGAAGCGCGCAAGGTGCGCGCGGCCGTTCCGGAGCCCACGATCTACGTCCTCGGCGGCTATTTCCAGAACACCGGCGAGCACTACGCCAGGATCAATTGTCGTCCGGTGATCGGCGACCTCAACGAGCTCGCCGAATGGGACGTGTTCTGCCGCCGCAGCGGCTGGACCGGAGGCGCGGCCATTCACATCGATACCGGCATGAACCGGCTCGGCCTGACGTTATCGGACGCGCAGGCCATCATTCCCCGCATCAACGCCGGCGATCACGGCATCACGCTGGTGATGAGCCATCTGGTCTCGGCCGAGCAGCTCAACAGCCCGGTCAATGCAAGACAGCTCGCAGCCTTCCGCGGCATTGCCAGTGAGTTCTCAGGCGTCCCGGCGGCCCTCGCCAATTCCTCCGGCATCTTCCTCGGTGCGCCCTTTCAGTTCGACCTGGTGCGGCCGGGGGCTGCGCTCTACGGCGTCAACCCGACGCCGGAGGCCGACAATCCGATGCAGCAGGTGGTCGACCTCAAGGCGCGCATCGTGCAGATCCGCACCATCGAGCGCGGCGAGACCGTCGGATATGGCGGCACCTGGACCGCGCGGCGGCCGACCAAGCTTGCGATCATCGCGGTCGGCTATGCCGACGGCTATTTCCGCGCCGCCAGCTCCAACGACGGCACCCGCGGCGCCGAAATCATCGTGGCCGGCAAGCGCTGCCCGGTCGCTGGCCGCATCTCGATGGACCTGATCGCGATCGACATCACCGACCTGCCGCCGAACGCGGCGCGGCGGGGCCACATGGTGACACTGCTCGGCGACGGCATCACCGTCGACGAACTCGCGCACCATTTCGGCACGATCGGCTACGAGGTGCTGACCAGCCTCGGCCACCGCTATGCCCGAGTCTACAAGGGCGGCAATGTCGAGGAGCCGCTGGCAAAGCCGGCCACCGAACAACCTCCTTCGCCGTCCCCGGTCGAGCAGCCGGCGAGCCCGCCGCCGCTGCCGAGCTAGTCCCGGTCCCGATAGAGACTCTCGTGCCCCGACCGCAGCGCAGCCTTCGCGGCGTACTGCGCTGCAGAGCCGGAGCGCGAGACCTACTTCTTCCGACTGTCGATCGCCGTCTTGCAAGCAGCGCTGAGTTGGTCGCGCTTGCCATTGAGGCAGGCGACGACACGCCCGCCGCCCGGCGCGACGCCGGCGCAGAATTTGTCATAGTCCGCCTTGCACGCACCGCGCGGATCGGACGATTGTGCCGATGCGCCTCCGGAGAACGCGACGACGAGTGCGATGGTGACGAAGCTCAACTTGGACATGGTATCTCCGGTGACGGAAGGCAGGAGCCAGTAGCTCTCTACATGAAGATCGCGACATTCAACATCAACAACATCAACCGCCGTCTGCCCAATCTGTTGGCATGGATGCGCCTCGCGAAGCCCGATGTCGTCGCGCTTCAGGAGTTGAAGGCAAGTGATGGCGAATTTCCGGCGGCCGCGATCGAAAAGGCGGGCTACGGCGCGGTATGGTGTGGACAAAAGACGTGGAACGGCGTCGCCATCCTCGCCCGCGACGCCGAGCCGATTCTCACTCGCGACCGCTTGCCGGGAAGGCCCGACGATCTCGAAGCCCGCTACATCGAAGCGGCCGTGCGCGGCATCATCGTCACCAGCATCTACCTGCCCAACGGCAATCCGCAGCCGGGACCGAAATTCGACTACAAGCTCGACTGGTTCGCGCGGCTCAAGCGCCACGCCAAAACGTTCATCAAGCAGGATCTGCCCGTCGTGCTCGCCGGCGACTACAACGTCGCGCCTGACGAGATCGACATCTACCCGACGCGCTCGTGGGACAAGGACGCGCTGATCCAGCCGAAGAGCCGTGCGGCGTTTGCCTCGCTGGTCGATCAAGGCTGGCGCGACGCGATCCGCGAGCTCCATCCAGGCGAGCGCATCTACACGTTCTGGGACTACAAGCGAAACCGCTGGCCGCGCGATGCCGGCCTGCGGCTCGACCATCTCCTGCTCAGCCCCGCCCTCGCCCCGCTCCTGGCGAAAGCCGGCGTCGACAGGAAGATCCGTGGCGAGGATGGCGCGAGCGATCACGCGCCGGCGTGGGTGGTGTTGCGGTGACCCTCACCACAAATTCCTGCCGTCGATCACGTTCACCGGCACGGCGTCGAGATCGAAATCGTCGAACAGGCGGGCGTTGACGGCGACCTTGGGATTGTCGAAGTCGGGCTTGCCGGTCGACCAGTCCGGCGACTCCGAATAGGTGCCGCAGCCGCAGCTTGCGCAAAAATGGTGTTTGACGGTGCGGCTGCCCCAAAGATAGGTCGCGACGTTCTCCGCCGGTGACAGCAATCGAAACTGCGCCGGCGTGTAATAGGCCCACAGTGCGCCGCGCTTGGTGCAGAGCGTGCAGGTGCAGTGCGTCAGGCTCGAAGGCGCCTCCGTCACCTCGAACACGGTCTCACCGCGATGACAGCTTGCCTCGATCGGCATGATCCGCTCTCCGTTTTGTCAGCACATGGTCGTAGCCGGCCCCTACTGCCAACATGCTGTCAGCAGCCGGGCGCCCAGGCAAAGCATGAGAAAACAACCCCATGCACAGTAGCCGCCCCCTGTGCGCTCAATGACTTACCCCTTCACTCCGGAAGGCCCGCCTTGCGCAGTCCTTCAGCGATACGCCGAAACTCGGCAAGGAAAACGGCGTTGTCGGACCACGCAGACCCATCCTGCATCCAAAGGGCAATGGTGTAATCGGGCTTGAGCCGACGAAGCTCGGCAAGAGCGGCGTGAGCTTCACGCTCATGCCCCATCATTGCGTTAGCGGCAGCGAGATCTGCATAGGCGACCCAAAAGGGATTCACCGCGATGGAGCGGCGGCACCAGTCGATAGCCTCATCGTATTGAGCGAGATGGCTGTGCGCATGGCAGACGTAGAAGTACCATGTGCTTAGGAGCGGATCGCGGGGGCTGAGCTGAATGGCCATATGGAGAGGTGCAAACGCCTCCACAGAGCGGCCGACGCGTATCTTGGCCGCGCCCAGCGCGCCATGAGCCGGGGCGAGACTTGGATTTATCGCAATCGCGGCCATATACTCGCCGACCGCCGCGTCGACGTTCCTGCCCTTCGCCCGTTGGATCTCGCCCTTTACAAAATGCGCCATTGCGTCGCCGGGAAACTGCGACAGAACTTGGTCCACCGCAGTCTCAGCGCGCCGCAGCTGATCTGCGGGCGCATCGATCCAGCGATAATTGACTTGCATTGCCAGAGTATCTGCCAAGCCCACGAGCGCCTTGGGGTAGCCGGGGTCGATCTGGAGTGCGCGCTCGAAGAGGGCCTTCGACTGGGCCAACTGCTCGGGCGAATAGGGTCGGTTGAGCACAGCCAAGCCCCGCATCGTCAGATCGACCGCGTCCGGACTGTTGGGCCGCGCAACCTCGGCGTCGCGGCTTTCCTGGTTGGTCAATTCGAGATCAAGCCGCCGCGCCAGTCCACCCGTGATGACGTCCTGAAGCTGCAACGATTTGGACCACTCACCGTCGACACGCTCCGACCAGATCTCTGCGCCGGTCCGCGCATCGATCAAGCGGGCATTGAGCCGGACAATTGACTCCGTTCTGCGCAAGCTACCATCGAGAATGTAGCGAACTCCGAGTTCGCGGTGAACGCGTTTTGGATCAACGTTCTTATAGGCCCGGGCCGTACTCGGCGCGATCACGAAGCTGTCCTCGATACGCGAAAGATCAGCGCTTAGATCGTCGGCAACACCTTCGGCAAAGTATTCCTGCTCTGGTTCGTTACTCAAATTTGTGAACGGCAGCACGACAATCGATAGGCGGTGGTTCACAAGGTGCGGCTCGCGCGAATGCATGTACCAGTAACCAAAACTGCCGCCAGCCATCAACAGGAGAAGCACCAAGGTTAGCCCCACCCGAGCTCGCCGCACATCACGCGCAAGCCACAGACCAAGCGGATATCCCGAACCAGCGGGCAGCGTATCGCAGAACTGCAAGGCATAGGCTCGGACTGGGCGAGCAATATTTTTCAGGTTCTGCTCGCCCAGATCGGCGAACTCAACTCCAACCTTGCCTCGGACCTGATCATAGGCGGCGGAAGACATGCAGATGCCGCCGGGCCTCGCGATGCCCTCAAGCCGCGCCGCAACATTCACGCCATCACCAAAGATGTCATTCGGCTCGACGATCACGTCGCCGATATTGATTCCGACGCGGAAGGCAATGCGCCTGGCTTCTGGATCTTCGATTGTAAGTTCCTTGACGCGGGTCTGGAATTGCACGGCGGCTCGAACCGCTTCGACTGCGCTCGGGAACTCCGCTAAAAGGCCATCGCCGGTGTTCTTGACGATGCGGCCCCCGTGTTCGGCAATTGCTGGGGTGACTGCGTCCGTCAAAAGCGCAGTCAGTTTGGCATGCGTAGCTTCTTCGTCATGGTGCATAAGCCGCGAATAGCCGGCCACGTCTGCGGCCAATATGGCCGACAGCCTGCGCTCGACCCTGGCTGCCCGCTCCTGCACCATTGGCCGGCTCTCCAACAAGCTCAATATCTACGCCGGATTACCCGGCAGTGCCAATCGCGCCGTGTCGACATGGACCGGCGTCCGTCGCTAAAACGTGAGGCGTCCTGACCGATTGTTCGCGAATTGCGCCCACCCCCCGACCTCACGGGCTACAGTCCTCCAATTCCCGGAGCGCTCCCCTTGGCCTTTCTCTTCGTCCTGACCGTCGGCCTCGTCGCCGGCACCATATCCGGCATCGTCGGCACCGGCTCGTCGATCATGCTGATGCCGGTGCTGGTCTATGCCTACGGGCCGAAAGAAGCCGTGCCGATCATGGCGGTGGCGTCCGTGATGGCGAACTTCTCGCGCATCCTCGCCTGGTGGCGCGATGTCGATTGGCGGGCCTGCGCGGCCTATTCGGTGACCGGCATTCCGGCGGCTGCGCTCGGCGCGCGGACGCTGCTGGCGCTGCCCTCGCATGCGGTCGACCTCACCATCGGCATCTTCCTGATTGCGATGGTGCCGGTGCGGCACTGGCTGGCGCGGCACGACCTCAAGGCCAATCTCTGGCACCTCGCCATCGGCGGCGCCGTGATCGGCTATCTCACCGGCATCGTGGTCTCGACCGGCCCGCTCAGCGTTCCGCTGTTCCTCTTCTACGGCCTCTCCAGGGGCGCCTTCCTGGCAACGGAAGCGGCGTCCTCGCTCGGCCTCTACTTCGCGAAATCGGTGACCTTCGAACGTTTCGGCGCGCTGACCGGCGACGTCTTCCTAAAGGGCCTGATCGCGGGCGCCTCGCTGATGTCCGGCGCCTTCATCGCCAAGCGCTTCGTGCTGCATCTGAAGCCGGACGTGTTCCGCCTGGTGATGGACGCGATCATGATTGCCGCCGGGCTCTCGATGCTCTGGAACGCAGCTCAGCCGTGAGACGGCCACGGTTCAGGCGGCGAATTCGGGCGTGATCGGCGGGCTGTCAATGACGGGACGGCTCGCCGCCGGCTGTCCCTCGAGC
>NZ_AJQE01000162.1 GCF_000261685.1 Bradyrhizobium genomosp. I (2014)
ATCCCTGCCCGAGCCTCACGCCCATCTCGCGCATGGCTTCGGCCTGCTCGGCGCGCTCGACGCCTTCGGCGACGAGGGTCAGCCCCAGCGTGCCGGCGAGAGATGCGATGACGCCGACGATGGCCTTGTCTTCCGCGCTGTCGGGAATCTCGCGGATGAACGCCTTGTCGATCTTGACCTTGTCGAGCGGGAAACGCCTGAGATGCGCGAGCGAGCTGTAGCCGGTGCCGAAATCGTCGAGCGCGATCGTGGCACCGAGGCGCCGCAGGCGATGCAGCGTTTCGGAGGCGCTGGCGATATTGTTGATCAGCGATCCCTCGGTGATCTCGAGCTCGAGTGATGCGGCCGCGACATCGAAGCGCGAGCAGGTGGCGCGCAGCTCGGCGGCGAGCGAATGGTCGGCAAGTTCGGATGGCGGCAAATTGATCGCGATCCGGATCTGCGCCCTGCCGGCGGCGGCCAATTGTTGCAACGCCCGGCAGGCATCGGTCAGCACGTAGCGGGTCAGTCGCGCATTGTTGCCGCTGCGCTCGATCAGCGGCAAGAATTCGCCGGGGCCGATCACGCCATGTTCAGGATGGCGCCAGCGGATCAGCGCTTCCAGACCGACGACCTCGCGGCTTTCGAGATCGACCTGGCTCTGGTACCAGACCTCGAACTGCCCCTCGGCGAAGCCGGCGGGAATGGCGAGCTCGAGATCCCTGCGGCGGCGATAGTCGCGCTGGAGCGCTTCGTCCAGCACGGCGACCGTGCCGGGGGCCTTGCTCTTGGCATGATAGAGCGCGATGTCGGCGAGCGTCGGCAGGTGCGACAGCTCCGGATCGTCGGCGCGGCGCACGGCAAGGCCGATGCTGGCGCGCGGCATCACTTGCTTGTCGTGGAGGCGGATCGGCTCGGAAATGGCGTCCAGCACCTGCTGAGCGAATGCGTGCGCTGCCTGCTCGTCGCTCACCTCGGGACGAATGACGACGAACTCGTCGCCGCCGAGCCGGGCAACCCAGTCCTCCGCTTCGACCGCGCGACGAAGACGCTCCGAAATCTGAACCAGGAACTCGTCGCCGGCCTCATGGCCGAAGGTGTCGTTGATGCCCTTGAAGTCGTCGAGATCGATGAAGCAGAACGCGACCAGCGTGTCAGGCGAGCCCCCGTCCCGGCTTACCACGGCAAGGCGCTCGGTCAGGGAGCGCCGGTTCGGCAGCCCGGTGAGCGGATCGTGTGTGGCCATGTGCCCGAGCCGGTCCAGCGCGCCCGACGTCGTGTGCTGCATGGCGTTGAAGGCGCGCGCGAGCTGGCCGAATTCGTTCGACGATGTGACATCCGCCGGATAGGCCCGACCGTCCTGCTTGCTGCGCTGGATCGCCGACATCATGGCCGCAAGCGGCCTGCCGATGAAGATGTTGGCGGAGATCCGCATGGCGATCAGAGTCGCAAACGTTGCGAGCAGGCCGACGACCAGCAGCAGCACCAGGCGGCTGCCCGCATCCGCGTACAGCGTCGATCGGGAATAGGCGATGGCGATGCGGCCGGCTTGAACGGCCATGTTGCCGTTGCTGTAATGGATCGGGCGCGAGACCTCCGCGACCGACTGGCCTTCGGGGCGCGCGACTACGCGGGCAATGGCGGCGCCGGTATCGTCATAGACGGCCGCCGCCGCGATGGTCTCGTCGTGCATGATCTCGTTGAGCACGCCCGTGACCTGGTCGTAGCGCATCTTCCAGAGCGGCTCGGCAATCAGCTCGGCCCGGCTCTCGGCGACGCGGGCCATGCGGGCGTCGAGCTGCCTGACCTGCGACCAGAAGCTCGATGCCTCGACGCCAGCGGAGGCGAGCAGTTGCACCAGCAGCAGAACGGGCACGGTGGCCCAGATCATCGCGTGGACGACCGAGCCCAAGCGCGGTGGCGCTGCCCGCTGGCTGCGATCCGGATCGGTCATCGCCTCATCCTTGCGCATCAGTCCGCGACGCCTTCGGGAAGCGGCAGCGACGAGATGAGCGCATCGAGCGAGAAGTCATATCGTCCGCAGCGCCCGGCCTTTGCCCGGAACCGAGTGAAGTCGATCCGGTCGAACGCACGCGTCCTGATGAGGTCGCCGACCGAAGCGAGATTGTCGCGCGTGATCGCCGACGTCTTGACCTCCACGTCGGGCGAAACGGCTGCGAAATCGCAGCCATCGGCATAGTCGCGCAGGAGAACGATCGACCAGCCGCCGAGCAGGAAATGCCCGCCGTCGGTCAGCAGCAGGCGGCCGGCCTCGATCTCGCGCAGCGCGTCCTCGGACCAGTTGAGACCCACCACCTCGATGTTCCGACCGGGCACAAGGCCGGCAGCGATCGCCGCACGTAACGCGCCAAGCGCCATCGGATCGTTTCCCGCCCATATGCCGGCGGGCCGGATCTCCTTGCGGGAGGCCCAGCCCAGATAATTCGTCGTGACCTGCTCGGCCTCCGACTGCGTCCAGTTGGCGAACAGCAGCCGGTCCACCACGACGTCAGGCGCGGCATCCACCGCGAGTTTGAGGCCGGTGTTACGCGCGATCGAGGCGGGCGTGATCTCGTCGCCGCCGATGCCGAGAATATGGATCTTGCCGTCCGCGCTCTGCCGTTTCTCGGCACGTGCCGCCGCGATCAGGGCGTTGGCCATCCGCGCGCCCGCGGTCTGAAGATCGGTCGTGATGTCGCCGAGCCAAGTCTTGAGCTTTTGCCGCGGCGGCCCAAGACGCGCCGCATCCTCGCCGATCAGTGTGTTGGAGAGCAGCAGCGTCTTGACGCCTGCGGCCTCGGCGGCCTCCAGGATCGGAACGGCGGCGGATTCCTCGTTCGACAGGATGAGGAAATCGGGCTTGTCGCGGCGTGCCACCACGCCGAAGCCGAGCTCCTGCATGGTGCGGTAATTGCGCTCGCTGGTCAGCACTTCGACACGCATGTCGAGCTTGCGGCCGGCGGCCTGCATGCTCTGCGCGACCATATCCCAGAACACCTCGCCGGTCTTGCCGGGACTGACGAAAACCACGTCGAGGGGCTTGGCAAAGCCGTGGCCGGCGGACGCGACGAGGCCGCAGGCCGTGCCTGCAACCAGCAATATTCGCAGAAATCCCGTCATTTCTCTTCGCCGCCCCTGATGGTTCCCAGACTGGACCGCCGTCCGCTAACACTTCGCAAAATCCGTCCGGCCACGGCGGCACAGAGCTAATGAAAGGTTATTTGTCGTGACGAATTGAGATATTCGGAGCGCCGGCGATCGCCCCGTCATTCCGTGCTATCAGCAAGCCGAACCCTCGACTCAACCGGTCCCCATGGCCAAGAACACGCTTTCCTTCGTCTGCCAGAACTGCGGCGCGGCCTACAACCGCTGGCAGGGCAAGTGCGAGTCCTGTGGCGAGTGGAATACGCTGGCGGAGGAAGACACCAGCGGCAGCGTGCCGGTCTCGATCCGCTCCAAGCGCAAGGGCCGGACGTTCGCGCTCGAGAGCCTCTCCGGCAGGAGCCCGGATGCGCCGCGCCTGTCGTCGGGGATGGCCGAGCTCGACCGCGTCACCGGCGGCGGCTTCGTCCGCGGCTCGGTGCTGCTGGTCGGCGGCGATCCCGGCATCGGCAAGTCGACGCTGCTGACGCAGGCCACCAGCCTGCTGGCGCGCGCCGGCCACCGCGTCGTCTATATTTCCGGAGAGGAGGCGGTCGCGCAGGTGCGCCTGCGCGCCGAGCGGCTCGGCCTGTCGGACGCGCCGGTGCAGCTCGCCGCCGAGACCTCCGTCGAGGACATCGTCTCGACGCTGTCGGAGGGCGCGGTGCCCCGGCTGATCGTGATCGACTCGATCCAGACGATGTGGACCGATACGGTGGAATCGGCGCCCGGCACGGTGACGCAGGTGCGCGCCTCGGCGCAGGCGCTGATCCGCTTTGCCAAGAAAACCGGCGCGGCCATCATCCTGGTCGGCCACGTCACCAAGGACGGCCAGATCGCCGGTCCCCGCGTGGTCGAGCACATGGTCGACGCGGTGATGTCGTTCGAAGGCGAAGGCTCGCAGCAATTCCGCATCCTGCGCGCCGTGAAGAACCGTTTCGGCCCGACCGACGAAATCGGGGTGTTCGAGATGACCGGTCTGGGCTTGCGCGAAGTCACCAATCCATCCGAGCTGTTCCTGTCCGAGCGCGATCTCGGCACGCCCGGCACTGCAGTCTTCGCGGGCATCGAGGGCACGCGGCCCGTTCTGGTCGAATTACAGGCGCTGGTGGCTCCGACCTCGCTCGGCACGCCGCGGCGCGCGGTGGTCGGCTGGGACCCGAGCCGGCTGTCGATGGTGCTGGCGGTGCTGGAGGCCCATTGCGGGGTCAAGCTGTCCGGCCACGACGTCTATCTGAACGTCGCCGGGGGCTTGCGCATCCACGAGCCGGCGGCGGACCTTGCCGCCGCCGCGGCGCTGGTGTCGTCCTTGGTTAATGCGCAATTGCCGACCGATGCGGTCTATTTCGGCGAGATCTCGCTGTCCGGCGTGGTGCGCCCGGTGGCACAGACCCCGGCTCGGCTGAAGGAAGCGGCAAAACTGGGCTTTCAGCGCGCCGTGCTGCCTGAATCGGCACGGGGCGAGCCCGGCGGCGATGCCGGATTGTCGCTGAATGCGGTGAACAGCCTGACGACATTGGTGGCCGAGATCGCCGCCCGCGGCTCCCGCCGGGGCGAATCGACCCCACCGGCAGAGAAAAATGCCACACCGGCAAGATTCCGCCGTGGAGAGGGTTAGCCGGAGGTGACGCCGGAGGCCCCCGCCGCTATACAGCCGTCACAAAAGCAGCATGGGATTGCGTGGTTGCGGCCTTGCCGGGAACGCCGTCTGCCCTTCCTTTAGGGCAGCGGCCAAACACCGATTCGGCTAGAGCACCTTCGAAGTACGAGCGGACCAGACCAGCCGATGCCAGTAACACTCCTCGACCTGATCCTGCTCGGTGTGATGCTGATCTCGGGCCTGCTCGCCATGGTCCGCGGCTTCATGCGCGAAATCCTGTCGATCGCGGCCTGGGGCGCGGCGGCGATCGTGACGCTCTACTCGTTCTCGAAACTGCTGCCGACCGCTAAGACCTATTTCAACAACGACACGGTGGCGAGCGTGGTCGTCGTCGCCGGTGTGTTCGTCGGCACCCTGGTCGTGGTCTCCGTGATCACGGTCCGGATTTCCGACATGATCCTGGATTCGCGGATCGGCGCGCTGGACCGCACTCTGGGTTTCCTGTTTGGCCTGGCTCGCGGGCTTTTGATCGTCGTCGTCGCCTTCCTGTTCTTCACCTGGCTGGTTCCGGACAAGCAGCGCCCGGACTGGGTCACGGCGGCCAAGTCCCGCGTGGTGCTCCAGGGAACCGGGGACTGGCTGATGGCCCTCTTGCCTGACGACCCCGAGAACACCATCTTGAAGAGATTCAAGAAAAACAAACCAGATGATGACCAAGCTGAATCCGAGCAGCAGCCTTCGGGCAGTGGCGACGGGTACAGTAAATCTGCTCGCGACGGCATGAAGAAGCTGATCGAGAAACCTGCGGCGCGTTGATAGAGCCCTAGAGAGAGGCGCGGACGAGATGCGACACCCTGACCAGGACGCCCAACTTGATCTCGATCCAAACGCCGGTCCGGGCCCGGCCGCACTGGAGGTTCAGGACGATCTGGAGGGAGATACGCTGCGCGAGGAGTGCGGCGTATTCGGCATCTACGGCCACCCTGATGCAGCCGCCATCACCGCGCTCGGCCTTCACGCCCTCCAGCACCGCGGCCAGGAAGCCGCCGGCATCGTCTCCTACGACGGCAGCCGCTTTCACTCGGAACGCCGCCTCGGCCTCGTCGGCGACACCTTCTCCCGCCGCGAGGTGATCGACCGCCTGCCCGGCAATGTCGCGGTCGGCCATGTCCGCTATTCCACCACCGGCGCCACCATCCTGCGCAACGTGCAGCCGCTGTTCGCCGAGCTCAATGCCGGCGGCCTGGCGGTCGCCCACAACGGCAACCTCACCAACGGCCTGACGCTGCGCCGCGAGCTCGTAAGGCATGGCGCCATGATGCAGTCGACCACCGACACCGAGGTGATCCTGCACCTGGTCGCGCGCTCCAGGCGCGCCCGCTTCATCGAGCGCTATATCGACGCGCTGCGCGAGATCGAAGGCGCCTATGCGCTGGTCTCGCTGACCAACAAGAAGCTGGTCGGCGCGCGCGATCCGCGCGGCATCCGCCCGCTGGTGCTCGGCGAGCTCGACGGCTGCCCGATCCTGACCTCCGAGACCTGCGCGCTCGACATCATCGGCGCGCGCTTCGTGCGCGACATCGAGCCCGGCGAAGTCATCGTGTTCGACGAGAACGGCCAGGACATCCACAAGCCGTTCCCGCCGATGGCGCCGCGTCCCTGCATCTTCGAATACATCTACTTCTCGCGGCCGGATTCCATCGTTCACGGCCGCTCGGTCTACGAGGTGCGCAAGGCCTTCGGCGCCCAGCTCGCGCGCGAGAGCCACGTGCCGATCGACGTCGTGGTGCCGGTGCCGGATTCCGGCGTGCCCGCCGCGGTCGGCTACAGCCAGCATTCGGGCGTGCCGTTCGAGCTCGGCATCATCCGCAACCACTATGTCGGTCGCACCTTCATCCAGCCGACCCAGGCGATCCGCGAATCCGGCGTGCGCATGAAGCATTCGGCCAACCGCGCCGCGATCGAGGGCAAGCGCATCATCCTGATCGACGACTCGCTGGTGCGCGGCACCACCTCGAAGAAGATCGTGCGCATGATGCGCGATGCCGGCGCCAAGGAAGTCCATTTCCGCCTCGCCTCGCCGCCGATCCTCTACCCCGATTATTACGGCATCGACCTGCCCGATCGCGGCGGTCTTCTGGCGGCGACGCATTCGCTGGAGGAGATGCGCGAGATCATTGGCGCCGACTCGCTCGCCTTCCTGTCGATCGACGGCATGTACCGCGCCATGGGCGAGCCCGGCCGCGACCCCGCCAATCCGAAATTCTCGGATCACTGCTTCACCGGCGCCTATCCGACCCACCTCACCGACCAGACCCAGACCGAGCAGCAGCCGCGGCAATTGTCGCTGCTGGCGGAGGCGAGCTGACGGCGCAGCCGTCATCCCGGGGCGGTCCGCAGGATCGAACCCGGGATCTCGAGATTCCGGGTCTGGTGCTTCGCACCATCCCGGAATGACGACCCAAGCGGGGGCTTGTCCCGGCCATCCACGCCTGTAAAACGCGGCCATGACAAAGCCTCTCGCCGACCGCATCGCTCTCGTCACCGGCGCCTCACGCGGCATCGGTTTCGCCACGGCACTCGCGCTCGCCAAAGCCGGCGCCCACATCGTCGCGACGGCGCGGACGCAAGGCGGGCTGGAAGAGCTCGACGACGAGATCCGCAAGGACGGCGGCAGCGCCACCCTGGTGCCGCTCAACCTCACCGATTCCGACGGCATCGCGCGTCTCGGCGCCGGCCTGCACGAGCGCTACGGCAAGCTCGACATCCTCGTCGGCAATGCCGGCGTGCTCGGCCCCTCCTCGCCGATCGGCCATATCGAGCTGAAGACCTTCAACGACGTGATGGCCGTCAACGTCTCCGCAAACTTCCAGCTGATCCGCTGCATGGAGCCGCTGCTGAAGCAGTCCGATGCCGGCCGCGCGGTGTTCATCACCTCGGGCGCCGCCAACAAGGCGACCGCCTATGTCAGCCCCTACGCCGCCTCGAAGGCCGCGCTGGAAACGCTGGCGCGCGCCTGGGCGCAGGAGACCGCGAATACGAAGCTGCGCGTCAACCTTTTCAATCCCGGCCCGGTCCGCACCCGCATGCGCGCCACGCTGATGCCGGGCGAGGATCCTGCGACGCTCGACACCCCCGAGCAGGTCGCCGAGTTCATCGTGCCGATGTGCGCGCCCGACTGGACCGAAACCGGCAAGTTCTACGACTACAAGACGCGCAGCCTGATGAGCTTCCGCGCGCCGGCCTGATTGGCATCATGGCGATCGCGCGACGGGTAACGTCTATACCGCCGAGGTCGACACCGGAAAGCGCAGCCAGAAATTCAAGCTGACATCGGACGCGCTCAAATAGCGTCTCAACGCATTTTGTCCCAAAAGTTAACCGACGGATGACGCTACGACGCAGCGCCATCCGGCTTTAGGCGCATTGCCGCCAGCCGTGGGACAGGCTAGAGCCATCAGCCGGAACAAGGCTCCGCAAGAGGGCCGTCCGCATATTTGACAATGGAGGAAACTTTCATGACGACGACGTTCGCACGCCGCTCCGCGGCTCTTCTGGCCTGTGCCGCCTTCGGTATTGCAACATCCGCCTACGCGCAGGACAAGACCGTCAAGATCGGCGTGCTCAACGACATGTCGAGTCTCTATGCCGACATCGGCGGTCCGAACTCCGTGGTCGCGGTCAAGATGGCAGTCGAGGACTCCGGCCTGCTCAAGAAGGGTTGGAAGATCGACGTCATCAGCGGCGACCATCAGAACAAGCCCGACGTCGGCGTCAACCTCGCCCGCCAGTGGATCGACACCGAGAAGGTCGACGCCATCGCCGACACGCCGAACTCCGGCGTGGCGCTGGCGGTCAGCAATGTCGTCAAGGAGAAGAACGCCGTGCTGCTCAATTCGGGAGCGGCCTCGGCCGACCTGACCGGCAAGGCTTGCACCCCGAACACGATCTCGTTCACTTACGATACCTACATGCTCGCCAACGGCACCGGCAAGGCGCTGACCAAGGCGGGCGGCGATACCTGGTTCTTCCTGACGTCCGACTATGCCTTCGGCCACGCGCTGGAGCGCGACACCTCGGCCGTGGTCACCGCGAGCGGCGGCAAGGTGCTCGGCAGCGTCAAGCATCCGCTGAACACCGCCGACTTCTCGTCCTTCCTGTTGCAGGCGCAATCCTCCAAGGCCAAGGTGATCGGCCTCGCCAATGCCGGCGGCGACACCACCAATGCGATCAAGCAGGCCGCCGAGTTTGGCATCGTCGCCGGTGGCCAGAAGCTGGCGGCATTGCTGCTGTTCATCAACGACGTGCATTCGCTCGGGCTGAAGACGGCCCAGGGTCTGACCTTCACCGAGTCCTTCTATTGGGACATGAACGAACAGACCCGCGCCTGGTCGAAGCGCTTCTCGGCGCAGGCCAGCAAGAACGCGATGCCGTCGATGACCCAGGCCGGCAACTACGCGATGGTGCTGCATTATCTCAAGGCGATGGAAGCACTCGGCGGCAATCCCCATGACGGCGCCAAGGTCGTCGCCAAGATGAAGGAGCTTCCGACCGACGATCCGCTGTTCGGCAAGGGCCCGTTGCGCGCCGATGGCCGCCGTCTCATTCCGGCCTATCTGTTCGAGGTGAAGAAGCCTGAGGAATCGAAGGGACCGTGGGACTATTACAAGCAGATCGCCACCATCGCGCCGGAAGACGCGGCCAAGCCGCTCAAGGACAGCGACTGCCCGCTGGTGAAGAAGTGACCGCGTAGCTCTTACGCAACATCGCCACACGTCATGCCCGGGCTCGTCCCGGGCATTGGCGTTTCAGGCCGTCTTCGTCGCCGCGAGCGACCGCCCCGCGCCGGACTGGCGCCGCGCCCTGCGCTGTCGCCTCGCCGGAGCCGTCGCTCACGACGGCCGCTTGCGCTTGTGCGCGAAGGGATTGGCCTTCTCGCGCAAGGTGATCCGCACCGGCGTGCCCGGCAGATCGAAAGTCTCGCGCATGGAGTTGGTGAGGTAGCGCAAGTAGGACTGCGGCACCGCGTCCGCGCGCGAACAGAACAGCACGAAGCTCGGCGGGCGCGCCTTGTTCTGCGTGATGTAGTTCAGCTTCAGCCTGCGGCCGGACACCGCCGGCGGCGGATTGGCCTGGATCGCCTGCTCGAACCAGCGATTGAGCGCGGAGGTCGGAACGCGCCTGTTCCAGACCGCATAGGCGTCCTGGATCGCCTGCATCAGGCGGTCGATACCCTCCCCCATCAGGCCCGACACGGCAACGACCGGCACGCCCTTGAGCTGCGGCAGCCAATGGTCGGCATCACGCCGCAGACCCGAGATCGCGCCGCCGCCCCTGGTCTCCATCAGGTCCCATTTGTTCACGGCAAGCACGACCGCCCGTCCCTCGCGCTCGATCAGGTCGGCGATGCGCAGATCCTGCTCCTCGAAGCGGTTCTGCGTGTCCATCATCAGCACGACGACTTCGGCAAAGCGCACGGCGCGAAGTGCGTCGGCGACCGAGAGCTTTTCCAGCTTCTCCTCGATCCGCGAGCGGCGGCGAAGGCCTGCAGTATCGAACACGCGAAAGTCGCGGCCCTTCCAGTTGATCTCGACCGCGATGGAATCGCGGGTGGTGCCGGCCTCCGGGCTCGTCAGCAGGCGCTCCTCGCCGAGCAGATGGTTGATCAGCGTCGACTTGCCGGCATTGGGCCGGCCGACGATGGCGACCCGGATCGGGCGCGTCGCGGCCTCTTCTTCGGAAAGCGGCGCGTCGTCCTCGGTCTCGTCTTCGTCGACGGGCTCCGGCATCAGCTTGGCGAGCGCATCGTAGAGCTCGCCCATGCCCTCGCCGTGCTCGGCCGAGATCTGGATGGGATCGCCAAGGCCGAGCGCGAAGGCCTCCATCGCACCGGCATCGCCGTGCCTGCCTTCGCTCTTGTTGGCGATCAGCAGCACCGGCTTGTTGGCTTTGCGGGCGAAATCGGCAAAGGCGCGATCGGTGGGTGTGAGGCCGATGCGGGCATCGATGACGAAGAACAGCGCGTCGGCCTGCGCGATCGCGGTCTCGGTCTGCTCCTGCATGCGCGCGGTCAGCGAGCCCTTGGCGCCCTCGTCGAGGCCGGCGGTATCGATGATGGTGAACTGGAGGTCGCCGAGCCTGGCCTCGCCCTCGCGGCGATCGCGGGTAACGCCCGGCAGGTCATCGACGAGCGCGAGCTTCTGGCCGACCAGACGGTTGAACAGGGTCGACTTGCCGACATTGGGCCGGCCGATGATGGCGATCGTGAAGGACATCGGTCATTCGTGCGCTGCGGGGACTGCGCCTGTCAATGCAGTGAAAATTATCGCGAGAAGCTGCCGCTCGGCAGCGGCGCCGGGAAGGCGCTCTGCGACTGCTGCTGCGCGGGCTGGGCCGGCTGCGCCTGCTGGACGGGCTGATCCGGCGGCGGCGCGGTGGTACGCCTGCGGACGATCTTGTGCTTGGGCGGCGGAGCGGATGTCGCCGGCGCGGCCTCTGGCTGGGCCTCGCCGTCGACCTCACCGGCGGGCGCTTCAGCCGGCGCGACTGCTGCGGCGGCCGGCTGTCTCGCGTGCTTCGCCTTGGCACCCTGCGCCGGCTTGGCCGGCTCCGGCGGGGGCTCCGCGGGCAGAGCTGCGACCGCAGGCGCGTTCGGATCGGGCTGCTGCTGCGCCCCCTTGTACAGCTCCTTCGGCACGCCCTGCTCGAGACCCGGCACGCCCTCCGGGAAGACCGGCTTGCGGTCGCCCGGCAGCTTCTTCTTGGTGTCGAGGAAGTCGAGCATGTCGCTTGGATCGAAGCTGGAGCAGCCGCCCAGAACGCCCGTGAAGGCGATCAGGACGGCGGCTGCGATCAAGCGTGGCGTGCGGCGCATCTTGTGTCTCGTCTTCGGGTCGGAGGGCCGTCGTCAGCTCTTCTTGCTCAGCTCTTGGCGACGGGCGGCAGCAGGGCCTGCAGCGCCTCGGCGCGCGAGCGCAAGCCGGGCGGCGTTTCCCCGTCCTCGCTAATCGCGTCGAGCCATTTGCGGGCTGCGGTCATGTCGTTGTTGCGCCAGGCAGACAGTGCCAGCATCTCGCGGGCGCTGTGGCGGAAAGTGGATTTGGGCGTCGCGGAGGACTCCAGCCGCTGCTGCATGTCGGCGTAGCTGGCGCTGTCGAGCAGCAAGCCTGCGGCACGGATCTTCGCCAGATCCTGCCACTCACCGCCAACGCTGCGGTCGGCGGCAATGTCGTCATAGATCTTCGCGGCGGCCTTGGGATCGCGGCTGGCAACCTCGGCTGCTGCACGCAGCCGTGCCAGGGTACGATAGCCGGACGGAGCCGTGGCGGCGAGCTCGGTGAAGGCCTTCTCGGCGTCGGCATGCTTGTCCTGCTCGGACAGCTCGACGGCCTTCTCGAAGGCGGCGCCGGCCTCGGCGGCCTTCTTGCCCTCCAGATATTGATAGGCGCGCCAGCCGCCGACGGCCGCCACGATCAGCACCATCAGGGCGATGAAGTAGATCGAATACTTGTCCCACAGCTTCTTGAGCTGTTCGCGACGTACTTCCTCGTCGACTTCGTCAAATAATTCAGACACTTATGCTAATCCCATGCCCGTCCGGGTGCGCGCGCCGAAGCATTCGCGTCAGGAATCCCGTCCCCACGTGGCGGCGAGGTACCCTAACGATATGGCGGTGGCAAGGCAAAGCGAGCCCGATCAAGGCGTTAACCACCCGGCAGAGGCCCTGGGTGAACGCCGGCCGGCTCAGGTCCCCAACAGCTCCCGCAGCTGCCGCTTCAGCACCTTGCCATTGGCATTGCGCGGCAACGGCTCGGCGGTGATCGCCATCGTTTCCGGCACCTTGTAGTCCGACAGTCGCTCGGCGCACCAGGCGCGCAGATCGTCGCTGCCGACCGGGATACGCGTCACCACCACGGCGTGGACGCGCTCGCCCAGCACGGGGCATGCTTTGGCGATGATCGCACTCTCGACCACGGCGGGATGCCCCGCCAGCACGGATTCGACCTCGGCCGAATAGATCTTCAGGCCGCCGCGGTTGATCATGTCCTTTTGCCGGTCGAACACGCGGACAAACCCCTCCGCGTCGACCGAGCCGAGATCGCCCGAGCGCCAGAACCCGCCGGTGAAGCTCTCGGCCGTGGCTTTGGGGTTGTTCCAATAGCCCTTGATGACGGAGGCGCTCTGAATCCAGAGCTCGCCGATCTCGCCAGCAGGCAGCTCCCGCCCGTCCGGTCCCATCGCAATGATGCGCGCGCCGGGGCACGGCAGGCCGACGCTGTCGATATGGCTCTCGGTCAATTCGCCCGGCATGATCGTCGAGGGCGACGTCGTCTCGGTCGCGCCGTAGCAGTTCATCAGCTTGAGGCCGGGAATCTTCGCCTTGAGCTTCTCGATGGTCGCGACCGGCATCGGCGCGCCGCCGAAGCCGCCGATGCGCCAGCTCGAGAGATCGTGGCTGTCGAAATCCGGCTGCAGCAGGCAGAGATTGTACATAGCCGGCACCATCACCGTGTAGGTGACACGCTCGCGCGCGGCGAGCCTGAGGTAATCAGCGGCCTTGAATTCCGGCATGATGATCAGCGCCCCGCCGCAGCGGATCATCGTCGTGATGTTGGCGACGACGCCGGTGACATGGCCGAGCGGCACCGCAGCGATCGAGCGATCCGCGTCCGTCAATTGCAGGCAGGACACGAAGACCATCGAGGAATGAACGATGTTGCAATGGGCCAGCATCGCGCCCTTCGGCTTGCCTGTCGTCCCCGAGGTGTAGAGGATCATCGCGGTGTCCTCCTCGCTCGTCTCGACCGGCGCAGGCGCCGGCGGGTTGTCGGCGAGCACGGCGAAATGCGACCGAGCCGAATCCTCGTCGATGGCAATGCGATGGACGACATCAGGCACATCCTGCGCATCCGGCAGCCGCTCGGCGAGCGCCGCTTCGTGGATCAGGATCTTTGCGCCGCAATCGGTCAGCACATAAGCGATCTCCGGCTTCTGCTGGCGCGTGCTGAGCAGCACCGTCACCAGCCCCTCATGCGCGGCGGCGAACAGCAGCAGCGGAAATTCGATGCGGTTGCCGAGCAGGATGGCGACACGATCGCCGCGCTGCAGTCCGAGCTTGCGAAATCCCGCCGCGATCCGTGCGGCCTGCTCCACGGCCTGCTGCCAGCTCAGGCGGACATTGCCTGCGATCAGCGCTTCGCCGCCGGCGTTGCGGTCGCGGGCGCTCGCGATCATCGCCCAGAGGGTCGCCGGCCGATCCGAAAACGCCGGCACCACGCGATCGCCAAAGCGCGCCTCGAGCCGCATCGGCGGGATCTGAGGATGCGACCAAGACCAATCCATCGAAGGGCCCTCTGCTTGTTGCTCTTACCAGCTTCCGCGCATGACCATCCAGGTCTCGTCTTGTGCTGACCGGCTACGCGCCGATCACGGGAACGCCGATCACGACCGGATGGAACGCGAACGCCAGCGCCAGATAGGCGACGATTCCGACCGCAACCGCGATCAGATCGTTGGTAATGCCACCCACCGGGATGGGCGGGCCGCCGCGGTCGGTGCGATGCTTGAGCGTAACGCGGTCATACACCGCCCAAGCGAGGAACGAGCCGAACAGGATGATGGAGCCGAGGTCGCCGTTGGCCAGAAGATGCGCCGCCGCCCACAGCTTGATGCCGGCCAGCATTGGATGCTTCAGCGTCGCATAGATGCGCCCGCGCAGATATGACGCCACGACCAGGACGACGGCGGGCAGCATGAGTGCGAGCGTGATGTGCTTCATCGCCTTCGGCGGATACCAGACGTCGATCCAGCCGGTGGCGCGATAATGGGCAAAGCCCCAGATGATCAGCGCAAGCCCCGCCAGCGAGACCAGCGAATAGAGGATCTTGTAGGTCCCCTCGCCCAGCCTTGCGATCGCCTCGGCGCGCATCTCGCGTTTGGTGGTGAACACATGCGCCGCAAAAAACAGCGCAAGCCCCAGGATCATGACAAGCAGACCCACGAAATTCTCCCCTTTGGCCAGCGCCTCCGCCTCTGAGGTATCATCGATTGGCCGCCGCTCGCAACTCTTCCTCCTCATGGTGAGGAGGCGCATCAGCGCCGTCTCGAACCATGTAGGCCCGGTTGTTGCGACAGCGGGGCCTTTCATCCTTCGAGACGCGCGCGGTGCGCGCTCCTCAGGAGGAGACAGAGCCGTGCTACTTCGCAAGCTCGCGATTATCGATATAGCGGATCGCGATCGGCCTGCCCGCCAGCGCGCCGCCAAAGCCGCTGGTGAATTTCAGCGGCAGGCATGCCTTCAACGATGCGTTGATGGCGTCGAGATAGGTCGTCCTGGTGTCGGCGGGGACGCCCGCGGTCGCAAATGTCATGCGCGGCGGGCCGATCAGGCCGCCCGATCGGTTGAGGCTGAACCGCACCGACATCTGCATGCCCGCCCGCGCATGGTCCGCGGAGGGAGGTGACCAACACGAGCGCAACTCGGCGAAGAGATCACCTATCGTATTCAGCTCATGATCGGGCCGCCGGTACTTCGCGCCGTCCGCTTGCGATGGAACGCTCTCGACCGTGAGCTGGAGAGTCTCGCCGAATTGAAACGGGATCTCGGTGATGCAAGGCCCCTGAAAAGGCCCGCCGCACGGCTCGTACGAGAACGGCTCCTCTTCGAGAGGGCGGCGCCACGCATCGGCCGGTGCCGGCAGAATTGCCACAAGGAGGAACACAAGGATGGAACGCCACATGACCACGAAACCGCAGGACCCGCTCCGATGGAAATCGGCACCGGCCGCCCCCGTATCAAGCCTGCGCTCGTTCACATGCGCGTTCAAATCCGCTATTGAGGTCAAGCCGGGGCATGACAGCGGAGGGTATGGCTGCACGGCGGAGGGACGTGGCTGCCCTACCCCTTCTTCTTGACGTCCTTGACGTTGGAGAACTCGATGCCCTCGGCGCGCTCCTTGGTATAGCCGAGGTAGAACTCGTTCCGGGCGAGATAGACGGGATCGCCGTCGACGTCGTCGGCGATGCTGGAGGTGTTGGCGGCGATGAAGGTGTCGAGCTTCTTGCGGTCCTCCGAGGAGACCCAGCGCGCCAGCTGAAATTCGCTGACCTCGAACTCGACCGGCAGCGAATATTCCGCCTCCAGCCGCGCCTTCAGCACGTCGAGCTGGAGCGCACCGACCACACCGACCAGCGCCGGCGCGCCGTCGCGCGGGCGGAACACCTGCACCACGCCCTCCTCCGACATCTGCTGCAGCGCTTCCTTCAGCTTCTTCGCCTTCATCGCGTCGGTGAGACGGACGCGGCGGACGATTTCCGGAGCGAAGCTCGGCACGCCGACGAAGTTGAAATCCTCACCTTCCGTCAGCGTATCGCCGATGCGCAGCGTGCCGTGATTGGGAATGCCGACGACGTCGCCGGCGAAGGCTTCGTCCGCCACCGAACGGTCCTGGGCGAAGAAGAACTGCGGGCTCGAGAGCGGCATGCTCTTGCCGGTGCGTACGAGCTTCGCCTTCATGCCGCGGCTGAGCTTGCCGGAGCAGAGCCGCGCGAAGGCGATGCGGTCACGGTGGTTCGGATCCATGTTGGCCTGGATCTTGAACACGAAGGCGCTCATGCGCGGATCGGTGGCCTCGACCTTGCGCTGGTCGCTGTCCTGCGCACGCGGCTCGGGTGCGAACTTGCCGAGGCCTTCGAGGAGGTCGCCGACACCGAAATTGCGCAGCGCGCTGCCGAAATAAACCGGCGTCAGATGGCCTTCGCGGAACGCTTCGAGCTCGAACGGCTTTGACGCCTCGGTGACGAGCTCGAGCTCGTCCTTCACGGCAGAGACGTCGAGATGGGCGTTGAGCTTGGCCAGTTCTTCAATCTCGATCTGCTGCGCCGCGCCGGTCTTGGCGCCGCCGCCTTCGAGCAGGCGCACGCCGCCATTGACGACATCATAGGTGCCGAGGAAGTCGCGGCCGCGACCGACCGGCCAGGTCATCGGCGTGGTGTCGAGCGCCAGCGTCTTCTCGATCTCGTCGAGCAGCTCGAAGACGTCGCGGCTTTCGCGGTCCATCTTGTTGATGAAGGTGATGATGGGAATATCGCGCAGGCGGCACACCTCGAACAGCTTCCGGGTGCGCGCCTCGATGCCCTTGGCAGCGTCGATCACCATCACGGCGGAATCGACCGCGGTGAGCGTGCGGTAGGTGTCTTCCGAAAAGTCTTCGTGGCCCGGCGTGTCCAGGAGGTTGAACACGAGGCCTTCGAACTCGAAGGTCATCACCGAGGTCACGACCGAGATGCCGCGCTCGCGCTCGATCTTCATCCAGTCGGAACGCGTATTGCGGCGCTCGCCCTTGGCCTTGACCTGGCCAGCGAGATTGATGGCGCCACCGAACAGCAGCAGCTTCTCGGTCAGCGTGGTCTTGCCGGCGTCAGGGTGGGAAATGATCGCAAAGGTCCGCCGTCGCGCCACTTCAGCGGCAAGCGGGGAACGGGCCGGCGATTCGGCTGTGGTGATGGCGATGTCGGACATGGCGGGAGCGTGTGGCAGGGAAAACGGGCCTGATCAAGCCTCATTTGGTGATTGCGGAGCCATTCGGCCAGCCCCATATCGGCTTTCGGGAAGGACGGCCTTCCGTTTCTCAGCACATCAGCCGCGGGGACGACCCTGCCTAAATGGAGGGTCGTCATGGCCTGGAGCATCCTGTTTGTCGCCGGTCTTCTGGAGATCACCTGGGCAATCGGCCTGAAATACACGGAGGGTTTCACCAGGATCATTCCATCGGCGATCACCCTGGTTGCCATGGCCGGCAGCGTCATCCTGCTCGGACTTGCGCTCAAATCCCTTCCGGTCGGAACCGCCTATGCGGTCTGGACCGGCATCGGCGCGGTCGGCACTGCGACGCTTGGCATCGTCCTGTTCGGCGAGCCGGCAACGGCCTTCCGTCTTGCCAGCATCGCGCTGATCGTCGCCGGGATTGCCGGGCTGAAATTCGTCACCTGACGAAGATCTGGACCAGCCACCAGGTCAGCGCCGCGACGATGGCCGAGGCCGGGATCGTGATCACCCAGGCATAGACGATCGAGCTGGCGACGTTCCAGCGCACCGCCGAGACGCGGCGGGCGGCGCCGACGCCGACGATGGCGCCGGTGATGGTGTGGGTGGTCGAGACGGGAACCCCGAGATAGGTCGCCATGAACAGGGTCGCGGCGCCGCCCGTCTCGGCGCAAAAGCCCTGCATCGGGGTCAACTTCGTGATGCGCAGGCCCATGGTGCGGACGATGCGCCAGCCGCCCATCAGCGTGCCCAGCGCCATCGCCGCCTGGCACGACAGCACCACCCAGAACGGCACCGAGAAGTCGCTGCCGAGATACCCTTGCGAATAGAGCAGCACCGCGATGATGCCCATGGTCTTCTGTGCGTCGTTGCCGCCGTGGCCGAGCGAATAGAGCGAGGCGGAGGCGAATTGCAGGATGCGGAAAGCGCGATCGACCGCGAACGGCGTCGAGCGCACCGAGGCCCAGGACACGATCGCCACCAGCATCATTGCGAGCAGGAAACCAACCAGCGGCGACAGCACGATCGCCAGCACCGTCTTGGACAGGCCGCTCCAGACCGCCGCTGAAATCCCCGCCTTGGCCACGCCGCCGCCGACGAGCCCGCCGATCAACGCGTGCGACGAGGAGGACGGGATGCCGAGCGCCCAGGTCACGAGGTTCCAGACGATAGCACCCATGAGCGCGGCGAAAATCACCTGGGCATCGACGATCGCGGGATCGATGATGCCGGTGCCGATGGTCTGGGCGACGTGCAGCCCGAACACCATGAAGGCTACGAAATTGAAGAACGCGGCCCAGAACACCGCGAATTGCGGCCGCAGCACGCGGGTCGAGACGATGGTCGCGATCGAATTGGCGGCGTCGTGCAGGCCGTTCAGGAAGTCGAACAGCAGCGCGACGGCAATCAAGCCGACCAGGACGGGAAGACCCAACGCGGCATCCACGGCAACCCTGCCTTAAACCTTGCGCATGATCTGTGCGGAAAACCGCGGCACACTTTTCCGGATCATGCGTTACACCTGCTCAATGACGATGCTGTTGATCTCGTTCGCGACGTCGTCGAACCGATCGGCCACCTTTTCGAGGTGGTCGTAGATCTCGACGCCGACGATGAAGTCCATCGCATTGCCCTCGCGATGCTTGAGGAACAGCTCCTTCAGACCGATGTCGTGGAGATCGTCGACCCGGCCCTCCAGCTTGCCGAGTTCTTCGGTGATGGCGGACAGCATGGCGACGTTCGGTCCGATCGATTGCATCAGCGGCAGCGCACGCCCGACCAGATTGGCGCACTCGATCAGGAGCCCGCCGATCTCGCGCATGGGAGGCTCGAAGGTGCGAACCTCGAACAGCATGACCGCCTTGGCCGTTTGCTGCATCTGGTCGATGGCATCGTCCATCGACGTGATGAGGTTCTTGATGTCGCCGCGGTCGAACGGGGTGATGAAGGTGCGGCGCACCGCCGTCAGCACCTCACGCGTGATGTTGTCGGCATCGTTCTCGAACTGGTTGACCCGCTGGCAATAGACCGGCGTCTCCTCGCCTCCGTTGAGCATGCCCTGGAGCGCGATCGCCCCCTGGATCACCGTCTGGGCATGCCGGTCGAACAGGTCGAAGAACCGTTCCTCCTTGGGCAGGAACGCACGAAACCATCGCATCATGGGGATAGGCTACCGGTTGGAAATGGCCAGGCCCGAAGGGACCGTCACAAAACTGTCATAGACCATTTTCGATCCGCGCGCGTGTCATCTCACGCCCGCGGAGCCGGGTCATCCACCGCTTTCAAACGACCTATAAACCAATGTTGAATCAGATACTTAGAGCGATCGCCGGAAGTAATGCGCGATTTCGCCGACGACGCCCCGGCGGAACGTGAGCACACAGATCACGAAGATCGAACCCTGAATGACCGTCACCCACTGACCGAAGCCCGCCAGATATTGCTGCATGGCGATGATCACGAAGGCGCCGACCACGGGTCCGAAGATGGTACCGAGACCGCCAACCAGCGTCATCAGCACGACCTCGCCCGACATCGTCCAGTGCACGTCGGTGAGCGAGGCGTTTTGCGCCACGAACACCTTCAGCGCGCCGGCAAAGCCGGCCAGCGTCCCCGACAGGACGAACGCCAGGAACTTGTACTGGTCGGTGCGGTAGCCGAGCGAGATCGCGCGCTGCTCGTTCTCGCGGATCGACTTCAGCACCTCGCCGAACGGCGAGTTGATGATGCGGAAGATCAAGAGGAAGCCGGCGAGGAAGCCCGCCAGCACGACATAGTACAGCACCGTGGGCTTGGACAGATCGAAGACGCCGAACATGTGCCCCTGCGGAATGCCCTGGATGCCGTCCTCACCGTGGGTGAACGGGGCCTGGAGGTAGATGAAATACAGGAGCTGCGACAGCGCCAGCGTGATCATCGAAAAATAGATGCCCTGGCGGCGGATCGAGATGTAGCCCGTGATGATCGAGAGCACGAAAGCCGCGGCGATGCCGACGAGGATGCCGAGCTCGGGCGGCAACGCCCACACCTTCAGCGCATGCGCGCTGCAATAGCCGGCGGTGCCCAGGAACATCGCGTGGCCGAAGGACAGCAATCCGCCATAGCCGATCAGCAGATTGAAGGCGCAGGCGAGCAGCGCAAAGCACAGCGCCTGCATCACGAAGAACGGGTAGACTCCCGTGAACGGCACCGCTGCCAGCAGCAGCGCCATCATCACGAATACGATCATCTCGTCGCGCACCGCGCGAGGGGTTGTCGGCAGCGTGTCGTCCGTCAGGGTTGTCATGTCAGGCCGCCCTTCCCGTCAATCCCGTTGGCTTCACCAGGAGCACCAGCACCATCAGCACGAACACGACGGTGTTGGAGGCCTCGGGGTAGAAATATTTGGTCAGGCCCTCGATCACGCCGAGCGCAAAGCCGGTGATGATGGAGCCCATGATCGATCCCATGCCGCCGATCACGACCACCGCGAACACGACGATGATGAGATCGGCGCCCATCAGCGGCCGCACCTGGTTGATCGGCGCCGAGAGCACGCCCGCGAGCGCGGCCAGACCGACGCCGAGGCCGTAGGTCAGCGTGATCATGCGCGGCACGTTGATGCCGAAGGCGCGCACCAGCGTCGGATTTTCGGTGGCGGCGCGCAGGTAGGCGCCGAGCTGCGTCTTCTCGATCAGGAACCAGGTCGCAAGACACACGACCAGCGAGAACACGACCACCCAGCCGCGATAGACGGGCAAGAACATGAAGCCGAGATTCATGCCGCCCCTGAGCTGGTCCGGAATGGCGTAAGGCAGGCCGGAGGAGCCGAAATAGTTCTGGAACACACCCTGCACGATCAGCGCGATGCCGAAGGTCAGCAGCAGGCCGTAGAGGTGATCGAGCCCGGTCAGCCATTGCAGCATGGTCCGTTCCAGGATCATGCCGAAGATGCCGACGATGATGGGCGCCAGCAGCAGCGCCCACCAGTAGTTGATCCCGCCGAGGTTCAGGAGGAAATAGGCGACGAAGGCCCCCATCATGTAGAGCGCGCCATGGGCGAAATTGATGATGTTGAGCATGCCGAAGATCACGGCGAGCCCGAGACTGAGCAGCGCGTAGAACGAGCCGTTGATCAGTCCCACCAGTAGCTGAGCGAATAGAGCCTGCATCGATCCCGCACCCGGTCCCAATTATCTCGTTCGGCTTGCGTCGAAGAGGCCGCAAGCGTCTCTCGAACGCCGACGGCCGCAAGCCATGTTTACTTCTTCACCAGCGGACAGGCGCTCTCCGAGAGCGGCCTAAAGGCCTTGTCCGCCGGGGTCGTGCCGACCAGCTTGTAGTAGTCCCAGGGTGCTTTCGATTCCGAAGGCGCCTTCACCTCAAAAAGATATGCAGGATGCAGTGCACGGCCGTTCGGCTCGATGCTTCCTTTGCCGAACAACGGATCGTCGGTCGGCATCTCCTTCATCTTCGCGACCACCTTGGCACCATCGTGCGGATTTCCGCCTAGGGCCTCGAGCGCCTTGAAATAATGCAGCAGGCCGGAATAGACGCCCGCCTGGACCATAGTCGGCATCGCCTTGTTCTTCGCACGCTCGGCGAACCGTTTCGCAAACGCCCGGGTCTGATCGTTCATATCCCAGTAGAACGTCGAACTAAGATTCAGGCCTTGCGCGACATTGAGACCGAGCGAGTGGACGTCGGTGAGAAACAGCAGGAGGCCCGCCAGCTTCTGACCGCCTTTGACGATGCCGAATTCCGCAGCCTGCTTGATCGTGTTGGTGGTGTCGCCGCCGGCATTGGCCATGCCGATGATCTTCGCTTTCGATGCCTGGGCCTGCAGAAGGAAAGAGGAGAAATCAGCGTTATTCAGTGGCGCCTTGACGTCTCCGAGAACCTTGCCGCCGGCTGCCTTGACGACTGCCGCAGTGTCGCGCTCGAGCGCGTGACCGAAGGCATAGTCGGCCGTGATGAAAAACCAGGTATCGCCGCCGGCCTTCACCAACGCCTGCCCCGTGCTGTGTGCCAGCATGTACGTATCGTAGGTCCAGTGCACGGTGTTGGGCGTGCACTGCGCGTTCGTGAGATCGGACGTCGCCGCGCCCGAATTGATCATGACCGAGTTCTTTTCCTTCACGACGTTATTGACCGCCAGCGCCACGCCGGAGTTCAGCACATCCATGAAGACGTCGACCTTCTCCACGTCGATCCATTGTCGCGCGATCGCGGTGCCAATGTCAGGCTTGTTCTGATGGTCGGCCGAGATCAGATCGACCTTCCAGCCCTTGGTGGCAAGCTTGGAATCCTCGATTGCCATCTGTGCGGCCAACGTCGAGCCCGGGCCGCCAAGGTCGGCATAGAGGCCGGAATTGTCGGTCAAGACACCGACTTTGACAGTCTTGTCCTGCGCGAGAGCGCCGCCGGTCGCGGTAATCGCCAGCGCCGTACCGAGCAAGAATGCAGCGATTGACTTGGTGTGCATGCGGCTTCTCCTCAAAGTTTTTGGTTGGTGAAATTTCCGATCGCCCTAGACACCGAGATAGGTGTGGAGCTTGTCCATGTTGGCGGCAAGCTCGGCGTTGGAAAATCCGTCAATGATCTTGCCGTGCTCGACCACATAATAGCGATCCGCGACGGTGGACGCGAACCGGAAGTTCTGCTCGACGAGGAGGATCGTGAAACCCTCCTTCTTGAGCCGCGCAATGGTGTGGCCGATCTGCTGGATGATGACGGGCGCGAGACCCTCGGTCGGCTCGTCCAGCATCAGGAAGCTCGCGCCGGTGCGCAGGATGCGCGCGATCGCCAGCATCTGCTGCTCACCGCCCGACAGCTTGGTGCCCTGGCTGCCCAGCCGCTCTTTCAGGTTCGGGAACAGCTCGAAGATCTGATCGAGCGGCAGTCCGCTTTCACGGACCACCGGCGGCAGCATCAGATTCTCCCGCACGTCGAGGCTGGAGAATATGCCCCGCTCTTCCGGGCAGAACGCGATGCCCATCCGCGCGATCTTGTCGGAGCTCGCGCGGATGATGTCCTGGTTGTTGAACTTCACCGAGCCCGAGCGCTTGCCGATGATGCCCATGATCGACTTCAGCGTGGTCGTCTTGCCGGCGCCGTTACGCCCGAGCAAGGTGACGACCTCGCCCGCGTTCACGTCGAAATTGATCCCGTGCAGGATGTGGGACTCGCCGTACCATGCTTCGAGGTTGCGGACCTGAAGGATGTTTCCGCCGCTCGCAGCCCTGGCCGGAGCCTCGGCAATCGCAGTGTCAGGCATGACCGGCTCCCAGATAGGCTTCCTTGACGCGCTCGTCCTTGGTGAGCTCGGAGTAATGGCCCTGCGCGAGCACCTGCCCGCGCGTCAGCACGGTGATGATGTCGGAAAGGTTGGCGACGACGCTCAGATTGTGCTCGACCATGAGGATGGTGTATTTCGCGGAGATGCGCTTGATCAGCGCCGCGATCTTGTCGATATCCTCGTGGCCCATGCCGGCCATCGGCTCGTCGAGCAGCATCATCTCTGGGTCGAGCGCGAGCGTCGTTGCGATCTCCAGTGCGCGCTTGCGCCCATAAGGCATCTCGATCGCGGGCGTGCCCGCAAACTCGCTGAGGCCGACATCGCTCAGCAGCTCGCGCGCGCGATCGTTGAAGCGATTGAGCACGGACTTGGAGCGCCAGAAATCGAACGAAGAGCCGTGCTGACGCTGAAGCGCGACACGGACGTTTTCCAGCGCGGTGAGATGCGGAAATACCGCCGAAATCTGGAACGAACGCACAAGACCCATGCGGGCCACGTCGGCCGGCGCCATCGCCGTGATGTCCTGCCCCTTGTACAGGATTTTTCCGGCTGACGGTTTGAGAAACTTGGTCAGGAGATTGAAGCAGGTCGTCTTGCCGGCCCCGTTCGGGCCGATCAACGCGTGAATGCTCCCACGGCGAACCTTGAGCGCAACGTCGCGGACCGCGAAGAAGCCCGCGAACTCCTTGGTCAAGCCTTCCGTTTCGAGAATGAACTCATCGGCCAAACAGATTTCCCCCTGCCCGCAAGGCGCGTGGCTGTCCTTGTTGCTTCGGCTGTCCGGAGGCCCTTGGGCCCACCCGGGGGCGCCGCCTCCGGGCGCGGAATATGCCGGAGGTGACGGGGGTTAGGCAAGGTGGAAAGCTGAGCAGATCAAGCCTCCGGCTGGGGTACGAATGCTCCCTTAGTCGGAGATGTCTTGATGCGTGCCTGCCCGGCCTCCCGGTTCGCAAGGCACCGGCCATCAAGCCGTCGTTAACGGTCTTTCGTTCCGTGCGCCAGCCTTCATCAAAAATTTTCTCGCAAGCGGGATCATGCGAGGGTCTTCACGTGCGGAGAATATTGCTTTGGACTTTGCAAGCGCCGCTCCCTCCGTCGTCAAGTCGATCCGGCAACGAGATCTCCTGAACACGTGGCTGCGACTTTATGCGCGCCAGCAGATCGCGCCCGCGATCTGGGAGTACCAGCCTGCACGGCTCGAGGACGAGCTGTCGGATATCATCTACTATACGGTGGAATTTTCAACGCCGACGCCCCGCCTCATCATCCAGAGCGAGGGTACGCGCATCTCGCGCGCCTATGGACATTCCGGCAAGGGCGTTCTGCTCGACGATTATGTCGGGCCGCGGCTCGTTCCGTTCGTGATGCCGATCTATCATGAATGCGTGGCGCGCGGGCTGCCCGTCTACAGCGTGGCCAACGTCGAAGACAGCAGCGGGCGCATCGTCGCCTATGAACGGCTGCTGCTGCCCTTCCAGATCGACGGGCGGGTCTGTCACGTCATCGCCTCGATCAAGACGTTCTGCGAGGACGGCGGCTTCGAGATCAAGAATCTGATGCGCGGAAATGACGCGCTGCCCCGCCCAAAGATGCGCGCAGTGATCGATCGCGAGCTGTTTCATCGCGCTCCCGGCCGCATCGCACCCGCCGAGGCGGTCGAGTTCTCCGACCAGCCGGATCAAGGCATCACCACCGAGATCATCGAGCTGAACTAGCAGTCAGCGCGCTTTGCCACCGACCTCCCTGGCATAGATGTCCGGCTTGAAGCCGACCAGCAGCTTGCCGCCGAATTCCAGCACCGGCCGCTTGATCATCGATGGTTGCGCTAGCATCAACGCCAACGCCTTCTTCTCGCTCAAGCCTTCCTTGTCGGAGTCGGGGAGCTTCTTGAAGGTCGTCCCGGCGCGATTGAGCAGAATCTCCCAGCCGACCTCGTCGCTCCACTGCTTGAGCCGGTCCTTCTCCACGCCCGCCGCCTTGTAGTCGTGAAACTCGTAAGCCACGCCATGGGCATCGAGCCAGGCGCGGGCCTTCTTCATGGTGTCGCAGTTCTTGATGCCGTAGATGATGTTGGGCAAGACATTCCTCGCGCATGGCGTATCGTGATGGACGTGGCGTTGTACGAAACTCCGGTTCGCGCGACAATATTGCGAACGACGCCAACTCGCCGAACGGACATCCCATGCACGTCACCCACGATCCCGCAGCGGCCGCCTCGCCGACGATCGACTTCAACAGCTTCCTCGCCGTCGATATCCGCGTCGGCACCATCGTCGACGCCAAGCCGTTCCCCGAGGCGCGCAAGCCGGCATGGCGGCTGTGGATCGATTTCGGCCCCGCCATCGGCGTGCGCAAGAGCTCGGCCCAGATCACTGAAAACCACCCACTCGATACCCTCGTGGGGCAACAGGTCGCGGCCGTCGTCAATTTCCCGCCGCGCCAGATCGGCCCAGTCGTCTCCGAGGTGCTGACGCTCGGCTTCCCCGATGCGAACGGCAAGGTCGTGCTGGTGCAGCCGAGCAGACCCGTGGCGAACGGCGGACGGCTGTTCTAGGATCACGGCCGCTTCGGAATGTTCAGCCCGCGTTGCACCGCCGGACGCGACAGCCCGCGTTCGAGCCAGTTGCCGACCGCCTTGAACCGGCTGAACTCGACGAGATCGCCGGCGCCATAGAAGCCGATGAGATTGCGCACCCAACCGAGCATGGAGACGTCGGCGATGGTGTAGTCGTCATCCATGAACCACTGCCGGCCGGAAAGATGCGTCTCCATCACGCCGAGCAGGCGCTTGGACTCATTGACGTACCGTTCGAGCGGCCGCTTATCCTCGAAATCCTTGCCGGCGAATTTGTGGAAGAAGCCGACCTGGCCGAACATCGGCCCGATGCCGCCCATCTGGAAGTGCACCCACTGGATGGTCTGGTAGCGGCGCGCGGCGTCCTCCGGCAGGAGCTTGCCGGTCTTCTCCGCGAGGTACTGCAGGATCGCCCCGGACTCGAACAGCGGCAGAGGCCTGCCGCCGGGGCCATTGGGATCGAGGATCGCCGGGATCCTGCCGTTCGGATTGAGCGAGAGGAATTCGGCCGTCTTCTGGTCGTCCCTGCCGAAATCGACCAGATGGACCTCGTAGGGAAGCCCGATCTCCTCCAGCATGATCGAGACCTTGACGCCGTTCGGCGTCGGCAAGGAATAGAGCTGAAGCAGTTCGGGATGTTTGGCGGGCCAGCGCTTGGTGATGGGAAAGGCGGACAGATCGGACATCGGCACTCCGGCTGCATTCGCGAGACGTCGCCCAATCTAGGCGAGCCGGCGAACGGCGCAAGGCGATACGGATTTCACAGGGACCATTGGCCGTGCTGCGCATCGGAGACGGACGAACATCGAGAAGCGCAAGACTGGATGACGAGCATGACTCCGTGAAACCGAGCCGTAAACGCGGGCATTTTGCAGGTGAAAGCGATCGAGAGGCTCGATCGGTTTCAATAGTTGATCTCCATCCGCAAGCCGCGCGGATCGACCTCCTCGCCGCCGACACGCTGCGCGCTGTCACGTGCCGCGACCGCGCAGGCACAGGCGTCGATGAGATCGTCGCTGCCGATGCCAGTGCCGTGGCGTTGCGTCAGCCATCCCTGCAGTCGCGTGAAACCGCGCTGCGCCAGGAGCGCGGTGCGCTGCTCGCGGCCTTGCGCCGATGTCTTCCTCGCGAGACGTGCTCTCCCTGCCAGATTCCAGAAGATCAATTCCGGATGCGCCTCGCCGACGACCGCTTGCCGCGCCGGCGTCATGATCGCATCCACGTCCCGGATCTTGTCCCTGATGTTCCAGAGCTGGGCGGATACACCCCTGCCCGCCCCTTCGTGCTGCCAGTAGTGGCGGTTGGCAGTCGCCATATCGGGAAACGTCCAGAGGTCGCGGCGCGCACCGAGAAACACGGCGGGGCCGACCAGCTCGCGTGCACGCAGGTCGCAAGCGCGGTATCCGCGCGGATTCAATCCGATCGGCATGTCGATCATCGTGCGCGCATGCGGCATCGCGAGCAGGCGCGTCAGGCCCGGCGAATAGTCGAAGCCGTGATGGCCGCGCTCGTCGATCCACGCTGCGACCCAGCCGAAGCGAAAACCATCGAGGCCGAGATAGTTTGGCAATCTATGGATTCCGATATCTGGAAGTCATCTCGGTCACCACTGCGCGGCGGTGTCCAATTCTTTCGGGATCAGCCTCCGACCGCCTGATAGGCCAAGCGCTTGAACTCGAAGAAGAACGGATTCCAGAATCCCATGTAGCGCTGCGTCATCAGCACGCCGGCGGTATCGGCCTCAGGACAGATCCACCAATGGGTGCCGGCAAGGCCGCCCCACTGGAATTCGCCGATCGAGTTCGGGGGATCGAACGGCGTCGGCGCGAAGGTGACGGCGCCGCCGAGGCCAAACCCTTTTCCGGGGCTCGGACCGAGATTGGCAAAGCGGATGGTCTGGCCTGCGGGCAGCTGGTTCGTCATCATCTGCCGGAGCGTGTCCGGCCTCAACAGCGTATCCGAACCCGGCAGCAGCGCGCGGGCCAGCGCCAGCATATCGGGCAAGGTCGAGACCAGACCGCCACCGCCCGACAGGCGCGGCAATTGCCGCCGATAGGCCTGCGGATAAGGCAGATGGTCGGCCCGGGTGAGGCCAGGCTTCATGGGATCGAGCACATCGGTGCCATTGTAGAGCGCAACCAGCCGGCCTTGCTGCGCCTCCGGAACGTGGAAGCCGGTATCGGTCATGCCGAGCAGATCGAAGATGCGCAACTTCAGAAAGACATCGAGCGCCTGGCCGGAGACGACCTCCACGACACGGCCGAGCACGTCGGTCGCCACCGAATATTCCCAGGCCGTACCGGGGTGATAGGACAGCGGCAGCTCGGCGAGCTGGTCGATCAGGTCGGCGAGCGGTGTCAGCGGATTGAGCACGCGCGCCTCGTTGTAGGCTTTGAACAGCACCGTGCCGGGATCGAAGATGCCGTAGCTGAGACCGGCGGTGTGGGTCAGGAGCTGGCGGATCGTGATCGGGCTCTTCGCCGGCTCGACGTCCGACAGACTTGCCGCACCCTGCTTCAGCACCTTGCGATTGCCGAGCTGCGGCAGGAATGTCTCGATCGCATCATCGAGCCCGATGCGGCCTTCCTCCACCAGCAGCATGATCGCGCAGGTGACGAAGATCTTGGTGTTCGAGAACGCGCGGAAAATATGGTCGGGCCGAAGCGTCGTGTTCGCCTCGCGGTCGGCAAAGCCGACGCATTGCTGGTCGACCACCTCGCGCCCACGCAGAACCGCCCAGGATGCGCCCGGAATGATCTCCTGATCGACATAGCGCTGCATCGCCGTTCGTGCGGCGGAAAAATCAGGTGTTCTCGCGTCCATGTATTCCCCCCAATTGTGGTTGGCATCGATATAGCGCGAATTCGCGGGATATGAAGCCCGCCGCGCAGCTCATCCCTGTTTCATCAGCACTGTGACGTGCAGGCGACGCCGAATCCGCATTCCCTGCCGCTGGTACAGCGCAATCGCAGACGTATTGTTCGAAAACACGTGCAGGAACGGAATCTCGCCGCGCGCCTCGATCCGGCGCGCGACCGCCGCGAGCAGCGCCTGTGCATAGCCGCGGCCGCGATAGTCCGGATGCACGCAGACGGCCGTCATCTCGACGAACCTTCCCGGCTTCATCCGCTCCCCCGTCATCGCAACCAATTCGCCACCGGCTCGGATGCCAAGGAAAGTGCCGAGTTCATGGGTCCGCAGCGCAAATGGACCGGGCTTCGTCAGCTCAGTCAGTGCCATCATGGCGGGAACGTCGGCAGCACCCAATGTGACGATCTCGGCATCGCGAAGCGGACTGTCGGCGGGCGAGCCGATCATCTGCTCACCCGTCTCGGCGAGCACCACCTTGAAGCCGGAAGGAATTTCGACCGGCTCCGGCGTGAATAGCGCAGCGACCCGAGTGCCGGACAGTAGATCGCCGAGCGCGGCAAAGCTTGCGGCGGACATGTCGACCATGTCGGCAAAGGGCGTCATGTCCACGGGGTAACGCAGCGCCCGCGGACCACCCTCGGCCAGGTGCTTCTGGCGCGTCGTCAGTGCGCTCCAGATTGGACGATCCAGCAGCGCCAAATCGCTATCGGACACCCGCCTAATCCTTCTCAAAGCTGACGATCACCGCCGCATTGGCGATGAGAATGGGGTCGTTGGCCACTTCCGTGGCCGAGGGAATCTCCAGCCCGCCCTTGACGGCGTTGACGGTCACCGTGCCGTAAGGCAGCTCCTTGGCGACGGCTTCCTTGTCGACGCTTTCCGGATTGGGCACCGCGATCGTGACATCGACGAACATGTCGTTAGCGGTCTTGCCGATCATCCGGAAGAAGCCGAGGCTCGAATGCCTGATGGCATCCGACACCGCCCGCTTGGCGGCCTTGGTGGCGTCCCTGCCGTGGACGTCGACGCCCATGCCCATCTCGGTGACGCAGCGAACACGTGTCATTTCATATTCCTGTGGTTGGTTGGGTGACTGGAAGTGTCGGCGATCGGGGAGTGCAACAAGTGCGGTTGTCATATTGGAACGAGGCGTCTGCCGCAGGCTCCGTCATTGCGAGCGCAGCGAAGCAATCCAGACTCTTTCCGCGGAGACAGTCTGGATTGCTTCGTCGCAAGGGCTCCTCGCAATGACGAACGGTGAGAGCGTCGCACAAAATTCACGCCTTCCATTTCTCGTGCATTCGCAGCTCGTCGACGAGCACGCGCACGTTCTCCGAATAGTCGATCGGAATCGAGACGAGGTGTACGCCGCCCTCCTTGAATGCCGCCTCCAGAGTGGGGACAAAGCGGTCGATGCTCTCGATCCGATGTCCTTTCGCCCCATAAGCCTTCGCGTAGAGAACGAAGTCAGGATTGCCAAAGGTCATGCCGTAATCGGCGAAATGGTCGACGGCCTGTTTCCAGCGGATCATGCCGTAGGCGTTGTCCTCCAGCACGAGCACGACCAGATTAAGCTTGAGGCGGACGGCGGTCTCCATCTCCTGGCTGTTCATCATGAAGCCGCCGTCGCCGGCGACGGCAAGCACGCGGCGGTCGGGATAGAGCATCGCCGCCATCATCGCCGACGGCAGGCCGGCACCCATGGTCGCCAGCGCGTTGTCGAGCAGGAGCGTGTTGGCGACGCGGGTGCGGTAGTTGCGCGCGAACCAGATCTTGTACATGCCGTTGTCGAGCGCGACGATGCCGTTCTCGGGGATCACCTGGCGGATGTCGTGCACGATGCGCTGCGGCGTCGGTGGCCAGCGCGCCTCGGTGGCGCGATCGGCGATATGCCTCAGGATCTCTTCGCGTAGCGGGAGCAGCGCTGCGGCCTGCGGCAGCTTGCCTTCGAGCCGATCCGCCAGCAGTTCCAGGCTCGGGCCGACGTCCCCGACGACCTCGGCATCGGGAAAATAGACCTGCTCGACGCTCGCCGGCGTGTAGCTGACGTGAATGACCTTCGGGCCCGAGGGCCCCATGATGAAGGGCGGCTTCTCGATCGGATCGTGACCGATCGCGACGATCAGGTCGGCGGCGTCGATCGCGTCGTGGACATAATCGCGCTCGGACAATGCGGCGGTGCCCATGTAGAGATTGGTGCCGCCGGGTACGGTGCCCTTCCCCATCTGCGTGGTGAAGAACGGAATGCCAGTCCGCCGCACGAAGCTGGCGATACCGTGGGTCGCGCGCGGCCGGCTGGTCGCAGCCCCCATCATCACCAGCGGGTGTTTCGCGGCTATGATCATCTCGGCGGCGCGGTCGAGCGCGGCGCGGTGTGCGACGGGGATTTCGATCGGATGGACCGGGATCACAGGGACATCGGGCACTTCATCACCGGCGATATCTTCGGGCAGTTCGAGATGCACCGGCCCCGGCCGTTCCTCCATCGCCACACGAAAGGCATCGCGCACCACCGTCGGAATGCTGGAGGCACTGACGATCTGCCGCGACAGCTTCGTCAGCGGCTTCATGGTCGCGACCACGTCGACGATCTGGAAACGGGCCTGCCGGCTGCTCATGATCGGCTTCTGGCCGGTGATAAGGATCATCGGCATCGCACCGAGATGCGCATAGGCGGCGCCGGTTGACAGGTTGAGGGCACCGGGGCCGAGCGTCGACAGACATACGCCGGGCTTGCCGGTCAGCCGCCCATGCGTGGCGGCCATGAAGGCGGCGGCCTGCTCGTGGCGGGTCAGGATCAGCTCGATCCTTGAGGTGCGGAGCGATTCCACCAGATCGAGATTCTCCTCGCCGGGGACGCCGAAGATGCGATCGACGCCCTCGTTTTCGAGCGCCGCGACAAACAGGTCCGATCCCTTTGCCTTGCGTTCCTGCCCGCTCAATGTCGCCTCCGCTTGTTGTAGACCCGAACTCCCCGCGCGGGCGCATGGTAGCGGCTCGCGGCACGGGAACAACTCACAATGAGGCGCGCAACCGCGAGCGCGATTGACAGACCCTGATATCTGACTAAGGTCAGACATCATGCTCGATGCCGTCTCCCGCGTCCGCCGCTTCAACCGGGCCGTCACGTCTGCCGTCGGTGCGCTCGATACCTCGTTCCTCGGGCGGGGCCGGCCGCTCGGGGCGGCGCGCGTGCTCAATGCGATCGGGCACGGGCGCTCGGACGTGGCGGAAATCCGCGACTATCTCGGTCTCGATTCCGGATTGATGAGCCGCCTGCTGCGCAGCCTCGAGGACGAAGGCCTGGTCGAGACCACCGCGCGCGAGGACGATGCGCGCCGGCGGACGGCAAAGCTCACGCGGACGGGCCGTCGCGAGTTCGCGGCCTACGAGGCGCTGTCGAACGCCCAGGCCGAAGGCCTCCTCGCGCAACATTCGCAACGCGAGGCGCTGCTGGCGGCGATGGACCTGATCGCTTCCGCGCTGACGCGCGAGCGAATTGCGCTGGACGAGATGGATCCGCGGCGCGAGGAAGCGCGCTACTGCCTCGGCGAATACTATGCCGAGCTCGGCCGCCGCTTCAGCCAAGGCTTCGACGTTTCGCTGTCGCGCGATCCCGATGCCAAGGACATGCGCCGTCCGCGCGGCACCTTCATCGTCGCGACGTCGGATAGCCTGCCGATCGGCTGCGTGGGTTTGAAGGGAACCGATCACGGCTATGCCGAGATCAAGCGGCTGTGGGTGGCGCCTGCCGCGCGCGGATTGCGGCTCGGCCGACGGCTGATGGACGCGGCCGAGAGCGCGGCGCGGGAACTCGGCATCACGCTGCTGCGGCTCGACACCAACAGTGCGCTGCCCGAAGCCGGTCAGCTCTATCGCAGCACGGGCTGGCGCGAGATCCCCCGCTTCAACGATGATCCCTATCCGGACCTCTTCTTCGAGAAACGCCTCTGAGCTGGACCGGTGCTCGATCCTCGTGCGTTATGGTCGAAGCCGCAGGAGCTTCGATATGATGAGAGACGACCTTGCCGCCATCTACCGCGACTACGTCGCCTGCCTGAACCGGCGGGACTGGCCGGCCCTTGGACAATTCGTGCATGAGGAAGTCGTCCACAACGCGCAGCCTCTCGGACTGGCGGGCTATCGCGCGATGCTGGAACGAGACGTTCGGGAGATCCCGGATCTGCAATTCCACATCGAGATGCTGATCTCCGATCCTCCCCGCATCGCCGCCCGACTGAAGTTTGATTGCGCGCCACCCGGGACATTCCTCGGCCTTGCGGTCAATGGGCAGCGCGTGTCCTTCGGCGAAAACGTGTTCTACGAATTTCGCGACGGCAAGATCCGGCAGGTCTGGTCGGTGATCGACAAGGCCGCGATCGAGGCGCAGCTCTGACGCCGCGCCTCGATCCGGAGCTCACGCCGCCGCCGGCGCCACGTCACCTTGCGGCTTTGCGAAGGGACGGAACGTCATCGCCATCAGGAAGGCACCCAAGCCCATCGCCCAGGAGGCGATGTAGAGCCAGGCATAGCTCGAGAAGGCGTCATAGATCAGGCCGCCGGCGAGCGGGCCGGTCGCCATGCCGAGGCTGCCGGCCATCGCGGTGCCGCCGATCACCGTGCCCATCATCTTGAGCGGGAAGTTCTCGCGGATGAGAACGGCGTAGAGCGGCATGGTGCCGGCATAGATGAAACCGAAGATCGCGCCGACGGCATAGAACGTCGTGAGCTGATGTGCGAAGACATAGGCGAGCGCGCCGAACGCCTGCAGCAGAAGGCCCGAGACCAGCACGCGCTTGGCGCCGAAGCGGTCGCCCATCAGGCCGAAGGCGATGCGCCCGCCGAGGCCGGCAAACCCCTCGACGCTGTAGATCGTCACCGCCGCGACCAGCGGGATGCCGCAGCTCACGGCATAGCTGACGGTGTGGATGATCGGGCCGGAATGGGTCGCGCAGCAGAAGAAGTTGGTGGCCAGCAAGATGAGGAATTGCGGCGAGCGCAGCGCTTCGCCCATCGACATCTCGCCTGGCGCAGCGCCCTCGCCGGCCGGTGCGGCCGCTGCATGCTCAAGCGCAGGCGGACGGCGCACCAGGAACGAGACCGGGATCATGATGGCACCGACCACGAGCGCGACGATCTGCATCGAGGTGCGCCAGTCGTGGCCGGAGACGAGCCAGGCCGCCAGCGGCGACATCGTCATCGGCGCCATGCCCATGCCGGCCGAGACCAGCGACACCGCGAGGCTGCGGTTGGTGTCGAACCAGCCGGTGACGGTCGCCATCATCGGCGCGAAGATCGCGGCACATGAGGCGCCGACGAGAAGGCCGAACACGATCTGGAACACGATCAGCGAGGTCGCGTGGCTCGCCGCGAACAGGCTGAGCGCAAGCACGGTCGACCCCGTCAGCACCACCGGCAGCGGCCCGAACCTGTCCGTCGCCGTGCCCCAGGCCATGCTGGTGAAAGCCATCGCCAGAAAGCCGATCGTCATCGCGCTGGAGATTCCGGTCACCGACCAGCCGGTGTCCTTGGCGATCGGCTGCAGGAACACCGGCAGCGAAAACATGCCGCCGATCGCGACGCAGCCGAGCAAGCCACCGGCGGCGACAATCACCCAGCGATAGTTGGAAGAAATCATTTCGGCCTCCGTCAGGTCTGTCTCACGTGGAAGACGAACGGGAACAGCACCGGCCGACAAGAGTGACGTGATTTTTGCCGCACGCTTTTGTGACCTGAAGCAAAAATGAAAAAACAACCCCATGCACAGTAGCCGGCACCAGCGGGATCAATGACTTACGAGGACAGTCATTTGCGATGTCGGGCAAAACACCGGCATAGTGGCGTCTTCCCCATTTGACAGCATCGCGCCCTAGAGTCCAACGCCGGACACCGCAGCGCCGCGCTCGGTCAAGCCTCGAACAAGGCCTTGACGTCGTCCTCGGTGAGCGCCGAAGCGATCTGTCCCTCGCGTTCGAACAGGCTGTCGGCCAGAGCCCGCTTTCGGGCCTTGAGCTCGTCCATCTTCTGCTCGATGGTGCCGGCAGCGACCAATCTGTAAACGAACACCGCCTTGTCTTGCCCGATCCGGTAGGCACGATCGATGGCCTGCTCCTCGACGGCGGGATTCCACCAGGGATCGAAGATGATCACGGTGTCCGCGGCGGTGAGATTGAGGCCCACCCCACCCGCCTTCAGACTCACGAGGAACACGTCCGCCGCTCCGTTCTGAAAGGCTTCGATCGCTGTCTTGCGGTCCTTGGTATCGCCGGTGAGGAGGCTGTAATGCAGGCCGTCGGCGTCGAAGCGGCGCCGGATAAGATCGAGCATGGAGGTGAACTGGGAGAAGACGATGATCTTCCGGCCCTCGCTCAACAGCTCCGATACCATCTCGATCAGACGCTCGAGCTTGGCCGACGGCCGCTCCACGCCGTCCCGCAACTTCAGCAGCGCCGGATCACAACAGGCCTGCCGCATTCTCAGCAGGGCCTCCAGCACCACGATGTGGCTCTTCGCCAAGCCACGCTCTGCGATGGCCTGGCGAACCCTGCGCGACATCGACAGCCGTATCGAGTCATAGAGGTCGCGCTGCGGCTCTTCGAGCGCGATCGTCTCCAGGATCTCGCTCTTGGCAGGCAGTTCCGTGGCCACTTCAGTCTTGGTCCGGCGCAGCAGGAAGGGCCTGGTCCGCTGCGCCAGCGCTGCGGCACGAACCTTGTCGCCACGCTTCTCGATCGGCGTGCGCCATTGGCGCGAGAACGTCGCCTTGTCCCCGAGATAGCCCGGATTTGCGAAGCTCATGATCGACCACAGCTCGCCGAGATGATTTTCCATCGGCGTGCCGGTGAGACAGAAGCGGTGCGCTGCCTTGATGTCGCGCAACCAGCGCGTGGTGGCAGCGGCGGGATTCTTGACGGCCTGCGCCTCGTCCAGCACGGCGATGTGCCATTCCCGCGTCAGAAGCACCTCCCGGTCCCGCGCGATCAAAGGATACGTCGTCAGCACGAGATCATGCTCGGCAACGGCCGCGAACTTCTCCTTGCGGGCTGGCCCCTGGAGCACGAGCACCTTCAAATCCGGCGCGAATTTCTGCGCTTCGGCCGACCAGTTGGTCATCAGGCTCGTCGGCGCGACGACCAGCACGGGGCTGGTGAGCCGCCCCCGCTGCTTTTCCAGCATGATCAAGGCCAGAATCTGAACTGTCTTGCCAAGGCCCATGTCGTCGGCGAGGACACCGCCCAATCCGCTCTCGCGGAGCAGATCGAGCCATGCCACACCCTGGGCTTGATAGGGCCGAAGCGTCGCGCGAAAGGTCGGCGGAAGCTCAGGCACGGTCAATCCCCGTACCCGAAGCAGGCTGGCGAGACGACGGAGATTATCGGCGCCGCGGAAAACGAAACTCTCGTTCTCCACTCCCAGCAGCGGAACGACCTCCGCTTGCGATAGCCTGATCTGCTTCGAACCATCGGCGAGCGTACCGTTCAGGTACAAACCATGCAGCGCCAGCACCAACGGAAGGAAGCGATCGGCGGCCAGCGCCAGCTTGCGGCCGTCGCTCAGCGGCAGATAAAATCGATCGCCCTTTTCAGCGAGTTGTCTCAACCGGTCTGGCGTGAAGTCGGGCGCCGAGACCAGCGCGGCCACGTGCGGGGCAAGGTCGTGGCGCTTGCCGTCGATGTCGATGCCGAGCGCGAGCTCGAACCAGTCGATGCCGCTCGATTCAATCGCGGCATCGAAGTCGCCCGAGGAGTCCGCGAGCCGGAACGGAAAATCCTCGTCGACCACAATCTCGAAGCCTTCCGATCGCAACTGCTCGGCATGCTGGGCGAGAAAATCGAACCAGCCGCCCTGGTCGGTCAGCGTGAGATCCGCGGCATGACGGTAATCGAGCGTCGGCAGCGCCGCCCTCGCATCACGAAGACCGATATCTGCCAGCCGCTTGCGTGCCTGCTTTTCCTTGCCTTGTCGCCGCGCGATCGCGAACAACTTGCCGGCTTGAAACAGCTCCACCCGGCTCGCTCGCTGGGTTGGATCGATGTCGAACCCGCCATAGCGGAATCCCAGGCTGGCGACGGCCGCCGGCCCGCGCTCTTGGGTCCCGCCGCGAGAGTGGAAGTAGTAGCTCGCGAGGTGACCTTGCCGCAGCCGCAGCACCGGACGAGGGTCCTCTTCGATCGTTACCGCGACAGTCGGCGGCGCCGGCAGGAGGCCATGATGAAGCTCGGGCAGCTTCTGACCGAGCCGGCGCGAGACCTCCTCCACCTGCGCGCGCGGAATGGCGGGAGCTGACAGGATCTGGAAGGCCAGTCGTGGCGGCACGCCCAGCTGCACCGGTCCGATCAGCCCGGACGCCACATCGACATAGACCGGTGGCTCGGCGTTGAGAGCGACCGCTGCCGCGACGGCGAGACGAGGTGTGAGGCCGCGTTTTCCAAACTGCTGCCATTCGAGCCGGCCTTCGCGCGCGTCTCCCCACTTCAGCGGCGCGCCCTTGTGGTCGCGCCAGAACGCCCGTCCGGTCGCCACGATCCGCTGCAGCAGTTCCTCCGGATAAGGTCCCTGCTCGTAATAGCTGCGGGCGCCGGCCACCACTTGCGTCATGATGTCGACGTCGACATCGCGGAAGTATTTCGGCGCCCGCTCAGGCTTGAACTCGTGGAGGCTGGGGCTGCTATAATTATCGGCGAAGCCGCCGTCCTTGAGGACGCGGACGGACCGCAAGGACAGTTCCAGCCGCGGCATTGCGTGATCGGAGGGCTCCAGGCAATACAGCAGGCACTGGCTCTGATCCCCACCGCTGCCTCGTGCCGCCCGGCCGACACTGTCGATCCAGCTGTTGAGCTCGGACGAGAGAACCGGAGGTGCCGAGGGGGCGCTGTGGACGGCTTGTGTGTGCGTTGCCGGGGCCTCCTTCCCGCTCAGCGCCTCGAGCATGGTTGCGGCGACATGCTTGCAATTGTAGTCCATCGGACAACTACAATCGCCATCGAGGTCGGTGAGCTCGTCACCGCTGAACCCCAACAGGATGTCGACGCGATATCTGTTGGCTCCGCTGCCGCGCACCTGCGCGCTGACGTGCTTCAGGTCGGCGCTGACGTTCACGTTCGAGACGCGGCGCTGGGCCTGATAGGCGACCGCCTTTTCCATCGCCGACCGGCTGAAGTAATTGTAGATCGACTTGCGCTTGAGAACGTCCGAGAGCACTTGCAGCAATTCCAGGATCCGGTTTTGAGCTTTCAGCATAGCCGCTTGGCCCGGGTCGTTGTAGCCGCAACGTCCCGGTTCCCCACAGTCCGCCGCTCCTGCGTTCTCAAGGGCTTGCCGGCCATGGATTGATCCTCTCGACGGCGCGAGGCCTCGCCGAGGCCTGACGCCATCGGTGATTTGACACTTCGGGCAAAGCACCTGCACAATCCCATCATGCCAAAGATCGACATCGCTGCCGTGCCGGCCCGCAAGGGCTCCGGCTATCCGGCGCCCTTCGACGCGCCTTGCGCCGAGCGCATTCGCAAGCGGCTCGGCGATGCCGGAAGCTTGTCGGATTTCGGCGTCAACCTGATGCGCCTGCCGCCGGGCGGCTGGTCGAGCCAGCGGCACTGGCATTCGCATGAGGACGAGTTCGTCTACATCCTCGAAGGCGAAGTGACGCTGGTCGAGGATGATGGTGAAACCGTGCTGCGCGCCGGTGATTGCGCGGCCTTCCCCAAGGCAAGCGGCAACGGCCATCAAATGATCAACAGGTCGAGCGTGACGGCGGTTTATCTCGAAGTCGGCTCGCGCTCGCAAGCCGACCTCATCACCTGTTCCGACATCGACATGATGAGTCCGGCGTCCGACGGCCGCTTCCTGCACAAGGACGGCACGCCTTATCCTGACGCGTGAAGCGTCTGGATCAACGCCTCACATGGCCGCGCTGCGGCGCCACGTGCTCACGGTCAGCCAGACCGCCGAGACCAGGAAGTAGAGCGCGCCGACCGCAGCGTAGCCCGCGACATTCGCAATCGAAGGCACCGCAGGCATCGAGGCCTGGAAGATGAAGAAGCCGCCCGCCAGGGCCGACTGGCCACCGCTGAGCACCATGGCCCACTGCGCGCCGAAACGCTTCCAGCGCCGCACAGCCGTGCCGAGCTGGAGCACTCCGGACAGGATGGCCCAGGTCCCGAAGATTCCGAGCACCCAGTTCATGCTCACCTGCAAGGCCAGGACGACCGCGACGGTCGTCGCCAGGCTGACCAGCACGTTCAGTCCCTGCGTGCGGTTCTGGCTCAACCCGCCGCTGCAGAGCGCGTCGAGATAATTGGCCGCGGCATCCCATGCCGGATAGGCGACGAGCAGCGCCGCTGCGATCACCGTCGACGAGGGCGCGATCGCGAAGGCCGCAATCACCCAGGCGACGGAAAACGCGGCACGCAGGAAGTAGTAGTGTTTCAGCCATTGCGCCTGGTCGGCCGCGCCCAAAACCATCTCGCCATCTTTCATTGTCCTATCCTTACCTACTAGTTGGTAGTCTTGCACGCGAAACAGAAAGCCCGAGCCGCCCTGACCGGCATCACCCGTGTCGACCTCGTCAGTGTCTGGTGGAAAGCCGGTCCAGCAGCGGCCGGGTGATGATCCCGAACATCTTGGGATCGCCATAGGCGCGCGCCGACAGCATCGCGCCGTGGACGGTCGCCATGAATCCCTCCGCCTCGACCCGTGCCGTGCTGGAGAGGTGAAGCCGCCCTTGCCGCTTGCCGCGCTCCATGACCGATGTCAGCCAGGACGCCAGGGAACGGAAATGCGCGCGGACTTCGAGCGCCACCTCCTCAGGCAGGATCGGAAGCTCGCTGGCCAGGAGCGCGCAGACGCAGAACGGGGCCGTCGCGTTCCTGATGCACGCCTCCCAATACGCGACATAGCTCTTGAGCTGCTCGCCTGGGTCTGCGACATGGCGTTCGAGCGCCGACAGTCCCGCCTGGGCCTCCTCGCGATAGCGGGAGACAAGGGTGCGGACCAGGTCGACCTTGCTGGCGAAATGGTGGTGGATGCTCGGCTTGCGGATGCCGACGACATCGGCGATGTCGGCGTAGCTGAAGCCGTTATAGCCGCCCGCGATGATCAGCGTGCGGGCGCAGGCGAGAATGTCGTCGGCGGTCGAGGAAACAGTGCTCATGGCCTTTAACTACCTTCCAGTAGGTAGACGGTCAAGCGGAATGGCTTCAATGATCCGTGAGTGAGTGGTAGGAGCCTGAATGACCATTCGCCCGATCGTCCGCTATCCCGACCCCCGGCTTGCGCTGCCGGCCCGCCCCGTCACTGCATTCGACGATTCCTTGCGCCACCTTGCGAACGACCTGCTGGAGACCATGCGCGCCGCGCCCGGCATCGGCATCACCGCGCCTCACATCGGCGTCCCCTTGCGCGTCGTGGTGCTGGAGCTCGACGCCAAGGACGGCGCGCGGACCTACGTCAATCCGGAGATCACATGGGCCTCGCCCGAGATGATCCTGCATCGTGAAGGCAGCGTCTCGATGCCTGGGGTCAACGACGAGGTGCAGCGCCATGCACGGGTGCGGATCAGCTATCAGGATGTCGAGGGCGACAGACGAACCGAGGAATCGGACGGCTTGCGCGCGGTGTGCCACCAGCACGAGATCGACCAGCTCGACGGCGTATTCTGGATCCAGCGGCTGTCGCGGCTGAAGCGCGAGCGGCTGGTGAAGAGATTCGAGAAGATGTCGCGGAACTCGTAAGGTGGATTGAAGCGTGATGGGATCAGGTTGGATTGCTCCAGGGAAGTGCACTCCCTCTCGCTGACGTGCCCAACGAGCTCATGCCCTCTTCCCGCTCCGCCCAGTGATCGGAGCCTTGCGACGCTCGCGTTTGCCGCGCGCGATTTCGGTTGCCAGCGCGTCCAGCTTCGGCTCCCAGAAATTCCTGAACTGGCCGATCCATGCATCCACGGCGCGAAGCCCGGCAGCGTCGACCGAATAGAGCCGCCTTTGCGCCTCCGCCCGTACGCTGGCAAAGCCGCTCTCGCGCAGCACCTTGAGGTGCTGCGACACGGCCGCCTGGGTGATGCCGAACTCGGCCCCGACCACTTCGACGACCTCACCGGACGCCATTTCGCCGGGCGCGAGCAGCTCGAGAATGCGGCGGCGCACCGGATCGGCGAGGACCTCGAAGGCGTGCATCAGCTTCCTGTGCCGGGATGAGCGATGTCGGGCGGCACCTCGCCACGATAAAAGGCAATGGTGCGGTCCGAACGCTGCTTCGCCGTGTCGGGATCGACCCCGCTTGCGACGTGCGCTGCGCGCCAATACTCGCCGCTTGTCGTCATGAATTCCTTGCCCTCGGGCGAGCCCATCCAGGCCTCGGCCGTCTCATGATCGACCGATGCCCCGGTCGCAAGATATCGGTCAAGTCCCGCAAGCGCGAGGTCCCAACCGATGCCCACCGCACCCGGGCCGAACTGATTCCAATGATCCTCGATGATCGCGGTGTGCTCAAGCGTCAAGCGCGCCTGGCTTCGTTCTGCTGTCAGCTTGACGTCGATCCAGCTCGTCGCGCCACCGAATTCCCATGTCGCGGCAAAATGGGTCGGCGGCGTACACGCCGTAATGGTGCCGCCCGCATTGCCCTTGAGCTGGTACTTGCCGCCGAGTTTGAGGTCTCCCTCGACCGGCAGAAACCAGCGCGGAATGCGCTCCTTGCTAGTCACGGCATCCCAGAGATCGTCGACGCTGGTGTCGTAGAGCCGCGTCAGCGTCACCGCACTCGCCGGTTTCCCGTCCTTCTCGAAATTCGTCACCGAACGCGTGACGAGCCCCAACACCCTGGCGACGTCGATCTGCATTGGATTCCTCTTGATGGTCTCTCGTTGGAGGAGGAATATCGATCTTCACTAATATAAGTCAATACTTATATTACGCCCGCCATCAGCGCCTTCGCCAGCGCCATATACGCCGGCAGCGTCACGGGATCGTTGGCGGCATTGCCCGCCATGGGGTGCGAGGCGTAGCGCGCGATCACCATCTCGGCCTTGGGATCGACATAGATACCCTGGCCGTAGACGCCGCGCGCCATGTAGGCGCCGTGCGCGTTGTGCGTGACCCACCATTGATTGCAATAGGATGCGCCTGGCAGCGTGGTGTAGCCGGCCGGTTTGAACTTTTCGACGTCGCCGCCGCGCGCGATGTCCTCGACCACCTGTGACGGCACGATCTGGCGGCCGTTGAAGCGGCCGTGATTGCGCATGGTCTCGCCGAAGCGGGCGAGATCGCGCAGCGTGGTGGAGAGGCCACCACCGCCGCTCTCGGTGCCGATGCGGTCGACGTGATAATGCGCATCCTCCTCCGCCCCCATCGGCTGCCAGATGCGCTCGGAGAGCAGGTCGGACAGCGTCATGCCGCTGGTGCGGCGGCAGATCCAGGCCAGCACGTCGGTGTTGACGGTCTTGTAGGCGAAGGCCTTGCCGTGCTCGCCCTGCTTCTTCTGCGCGATGAGGAAATCGAAGATGGTGGTCGGGCCGTCATAATCTGCCGGGATCGGCGCCATGCCGTTGGCGCGCCGCAGGCCCCACACGTCCGAATTCTTGTCGGTGTAGACCTCAGTGTAGGCGAGCCCCGTGGTCATATCCATGACCTCGTGCACGCGCGCGTCCCCAAACGCGCTCGCCTTCAACTCCGGCACGTAGTCCGCGACCTGTGCCTGCGGATCGATCTTGCCCTCGGCGACCAGAATGCCGGCGAGAACGCCGGTGAAGGACTTCGTCACCGACATCCCGATATGCGGCTTGTGCGGCTGCAACGCGCCGAAATAGCGCTCATGGATCAGCCTGCCCCGATGCAGCACGGCGATGCCGTCGGTGTAGGTCTCCTCCAGCATCTTTGCGAAGGTCATGGGCCGGCCGTCCATCGTGGTCGAGGCCACCGCGCCGATGTCGTGATCCTCGCGCGAAAACACCGACGCCGGCCCTGCCCCGCGCCAGACGTTCACCGTCGGCACCAGCTGACGGATGTTGCTCCAGGCCCAGCGGAGTTCGGGGAAGCTGCGGAAGGAGCCGTCCTGGAAGGTGATGGTGCGGTCGGGCGACGGCGGAAAGCCGCGCATCCAGCCGAGGGTTTCGGGGTCGGTGGCGGTGGAGGATGCAGGTTGGCTGGCGGTGGGCGCGACGGACATGAAGGGAGCTCCGGAGGGCACGATATCGGCGTCGTACCATGGGAGCGCGCGGCCCACATCCGGCGTTTGCGCCGAGGTGATCGTCGTTACGCGAAGCCTGGCTCCGACTCGGAGGTTGGAGCGGAACGACGGGTTGCGCTGAACCCGAATGCACGAGCCTCAGTATGGCAGGAAAGGCGCAGCCAACACTGCGAGCATGCCAAAAGCCGCAACGTTCCAGAACAGAGAGCGGATGAGCGGGACGCCGGAGACATAAAGCACGCTGTAAGCGATACGACCGCCGATATAGGCGATCGCCCCCCAACGGGTCAGCTCATTGTGGACGCCGGCCGCCTGAGCGACGAGGATCGCCGCAGCGAAGAATGGAAACGTCTCCATGTAATTGCGGAAGTTGCGGTTGATCCGCCCCGGGATCGGCCTAAGCGGAGGTATCTCGCGATCGCGCGGGCTTGCAGCCCAAGTCAGGCCGTACTGCGCGTTCGCAGCTTGTGCTGCGGCGACGAGTTGAAGGAAGCCCCAAACGATTGCGGCTGCCAGCATCATGAGTTCGAAGCTCATGCCATCCCGTCCTCTTTCAAGATGCTTCTTGAGGGCGATGGATTTCGCCGCGCTCAACCCATCCTGCGGGCTAGAAAATCCACAGCTTCCCGTTGCCTTGGATGGAGCCAGATTCGTATGGCCCGCCAATTTCGAACGAGATCGTCAGCGTTTGGCCATCGTCAAATTTGAGCGAAGGCTGATCGCCCTCAGGTGTAACGTCTAGAACACATAGCTTCTGCCCAAGCAATGCGTGGAAACGTACCGGATTTTGAGTTCGACAACCCTTGTTCGGCTCGAACGTCTCTTCCACACGACGATCGCTATAGTAGAAAGGCGCGCTAACCGTGATGCCCGCGTCAACATTGGGTCCACTTAGCAAGAAGCGGACCTCATAGTGACCAATAGTGAACTGCGTGAGTTCTGAGCCCACGAGATAATCAAGCTGATCTTTGTGCGGAAGTGGATGCATCCCCACACCTTGCCACTCGGTATGATCTTAAGGCTAAAGCCCCTCATTCCCACTCAATCGTCCCGGGCGGCTTGCTCGTCACGTCATACACCACCCGGTTCACGCCCTTCACCTCGTTGATAATGCGCGTCGCGGTCTCGCCCAGAAACTTCATGTCGAACTGATAGAAGTCGGCGGTCATGCCGTCGGTGGAGGTGACGGCGCGCAGGCCGACGACGTAGTCGTAGGTGCGGCCGTCGCCCATGACGCCGACGGTTTTCACCGGCAGCAGCACGGCAAAGGCCTGCCAGATCTCGTCGTAGAGGCCGTGCTTACGGATCTGGTCGATATAGACGGCATCCGCCTTGCGCAGGATGTCGAGCTTGTCCTTCGTGATCTCGCCGGGGCAGCGGATGGCAAGGCCCGGGCCCGGAAACGGGTGGCGGCCGACGAAGATTTCGGGCAGGCCGAGCTCACGGCCGAGCTTGCGGACCTCGTCCTTGAACAGCTCGCGCAGGGGCTCGACGAGCTTCATGTTCATGCGCTCGGGGAGGCCACCGACATTGTGGTGCGACTTGATGGTGACCGAGGGGCCGCCGGTGAAGGAGACGCTCTCGATCACGTCAGGATAGAGCGTGCCTTGCGCCAGGAAGTCGGCGCCGCCGATCTTCTTGGCCTCGGCCTCGAACACCTCGATGAAGAGGCGGCCGATCGTCTTGCGCTTCGCTTCCGGATCGGTGACGCCTTCGAGCTCGCCGAGGAACTGCTTGGACGCATCCACGTGCACGAGCGGGATGTTGTAGTGGTGGCGGAAGAGGTCGACGACCTGCTCGGCCTCGTTGAGGCGCATCAGGCCATGGTCGACGAAGACGCACGTCAGCTGGTCGCCGATGGCTTCGTGGATCAAGACCGCCGCGACCGCTGAATCGACGCCGCCGGAGAGGCCGCAGATCACCCTGCCCTTGCCGACCTGCTGGCGGATCTTTGCGATCTCCTCCTCGCGGAAGGCGCGCATGGTCCAGTCGCCGGTGAGGCCGGCGATCTTGCGCACGAAGTTGCGGATGAGTTTCGCGCCGTCGGGCGTGTGCACCACTTCGGGGTGGAACATCAGGCCGTAATACTTGCGCGTCTCGTCCTGGATGATCGCGAACGGCGCGTTCGGCGAGGTGCCGGCGACGGAGAAGCCCGGCGGCATCCTGGTGATGCGGTCGCCATGGCTCATCCAGACCTGATTCTTGCTGCCTGACGACCAGACGTCCTCGAACAGCTTGCTCTCGGCCTTGACCTCGACGTCGGCGCGGCCGAACTCGCGGTGATGGCCGCCCTCGACCTCGCCGCCGAGCTGCGCCGCCATGGTCATCTGGCCGTAGCAGATGCCCATCACGGGCACGCCGGAGGCGAAGATCAATTGCGGCGCGCGCGGCGAGCCGGCTTCGTGCACCGACTCCGGGCCGCCGGAGAGGATCACCGCCTTAGGCTTCATCTCCTTGAAGGCCTCTTCGGCCTTGTTGAACGGGACGATCTCGCAATAGACACCGTCCTCGCGCACGCGACGCGCGATCAGCTGCGTCACCTGGCTGCCGAAGTCGACGATGAGAATCTTGTCATGCGCCGAGGCCACGGAGGGCGTCGACGCGGAGCGGTCGTTCTGTGCTGCTGTCATGGCCAGCAGATACGCTGGCGCGACCCGGGCCGCAACCGCGGTGGCGGCGCGCCCACATGCTTCTTTGGGCATGGACAGGGGCATATAGGTAAGTAATATTGACCTATTGTGCTCCACTCTCAAACAGGGGCGATCACGGAGAATGCCATGTCACAGCATCATCAGCCATCATCGCTTGCCGCGCTCGGCCGGACCTGGATCGAGGCCTGGAATGCGCGCGATCTCGATCGTGTGCTTGCGCTCTATGACGAGGCGGCTGTGATGACCTCGGACCGCATCCCCGCCCTGGGGTTCGACGCGAGCGGCACCGTCCGCGGCAAGGACAGCTTGCGCGCCTATTGGGGCAAGGCGCTCGCCCTGCTGCCGGAACTGCATTTCTCGCTGATCGATCTGTTCGTCAGCCCGGACAGTGTCGTGGTGTTCTACGAGAACGAGCGGGGGAAGAAGATTTGCGAATACCTGCGGGTGAACGACGCCGGGCTGATCGTGCAGGGTTCGGCGAATCATTTGGTGCACTAAGCCTATCCCCGTCATTGCGAGTTTAGCACCGGCCGAGGGCCGACCCCTCTTGATGTAACGGCGTCCAGAATCGTTCCGCGGATCCAGTCCTAGATTGCTTCGTCGTAAGAGCTCCTCGCAATGACGGAGTTTGCTGCTAAGAGCTGGGCAAAGCAGCGCCGCTCTCACTTCAGGGCCTTCCCATGAAACTCCCCACCTCCCCCTTTACCGTCACCGACTGGAGCCGGATCGAGGCGACCACGCATCCCGGCGAGAGCGGTGAGGCCAAGTGGCGCACGCTCAATATCGGCGATCTCCGGGTGCGGATGGTGGAATACTCGCCGGGCTACCTGGCCGACCATTGGTGCGATCGCGGCCACGTGCTCTACGTGCTGAAGGGCGAGCTCGATTCCGAGCTGCGCGACGGGCGCACCTTCAAGCTCACCGCAGGAATGAGTTACCAGGTGTCGGATTTCGGCGACGCCGCCCACCGGTCCTCGACGGCCACCGGCGCCACGCTCTTTATCGTGGACTGATGCGCCGGGACGGTTTATTTGCACCGCAAAATAGCAAAGAGGGGCGACATCCCGAGCCACGGGTGGTGCCTTGAAGTAGCCCCAAATTCTCGCTATATTGTGATCATCGATACTTGGCCGAACGACTGGGCCGCTTCGCTTCGTTACCGACGGGCGCGCACGCTTCAGATGACTTCTCCAAACATCGACTGAACAGGATCAAGGGCGCAGCGACGCGTACCGGTCCGCGTGCGTACCCTCTCTAACAAAGGAAATTCCCATGGCTATGGGCACCGTGAAGTGGTTCAACACCCAAAAGGGTTATGGTTTCATCCAGCCGGACGACGGCCAGAAGGACGTGTTCGTGCACATCAGCGCGGTCGAGCGCGCCGGCCTCTCCACCCTCAACGAGGGCCAGAAGGTCTCGTTCGACATCGTCGCCGATCGCCGCAGCGGCAAGTCCTCGGCTGACAATCTCCGCGTCGGCTAACGCCCGCGCACCGGCGCTTCTGACCACGGACGTACCGGCAGAAGCGCTAGAAACGAAGAAAGCCCCGCGAACCGGGATTCGGTTCGCGGGGCTTTTGTTTTGGCCCCCTGTCGTTCCGGGGGCGCGCGGAGGGGCGACCCCGGCATCAGTCGCACGGTGGTTCTCTGCGCCTCGATGGATTCCGGGTTCTCGCTTCCCGAATTCCGGAATGACGGCGGAGTGCGGTCAGCCCGCTTTCCGCAGCACCGACACGAAGAACCCGTCCGTTCCCGTACGGAGCGGCGTCATCAGCCAGCCTTCCGCCGACTGCAGCGCGGCCTCGCCAAAAGCTTCCGCCTTGTCCCAGAGCACGCTGGCGGTCTGTTCGGGCGGGACGACCGCGAACTCGCCATGGCGCGCGACGAACGCCCTCACCTGCTCGCCGTTCTCTTCCGCCAGCACCGAGCAGGTGATGTAGGCGATGCGGCCACCCGGCTTCACCAGTGGCACGGCGCGCGCGAGCACCTCGGCCTGGTCGCGCAGGCGGATCTCGAGCGCGCCGGGGCGCATGCGCCATTTGGCATCGGGGTTGCGGCGCCAGGTACCGGTTCCCGTGCAGGGGGCGTCGATCACGACGAGGTCGGCCGAGGCGCGAATGTCCGCCAGCGGATCGGTCTCGCCCTTGGGCGTGCGAACGTCGGCATTGTGGACGCCGGCGCGCAACAGCCGTTCGTGAATGGGCGCGAGCTGGCGCTTGTCACGGTCGGTCGCGATCAACCGGCCCTTGCCCTGCATCAAGGCCGCGAGCGCCAGCGTCTTGCCGCCGGCGCCGGCGCAGAGATCGATCACCTGCTCGCCGGGTTTTGCCGCGGTGAACTGGGCCGCAAGCTGCGATCCTTCATCCTGCACTTCAATTGCGCCCTTGATGAAATCCTCTTCCGCCTGGATGCCGGGGTTGCGCGCATCGGCCGAAAGCTCGATGCGCAGGCCCGTTGCCGACCACGGCGTCGGTTTCGCATGAAGATGAGCAAGCGCCTTCAGTACCTTGTCGCGATTGGATTTTAGCGTGTTGACGCGCAAATCGAGCGGGGCCCGGCTGGCCATTGCGGCCGCTTCCGCGGCGCGGGTCTCGCCGAAGACTTTTTCAAGGTGCGGATCCAGCCATTCGGGATAGTCGCCGGCCACGGCGGCGGGCGCGTCCTTGAGCGAGCGCGAGGCGAGCGCGGTCTGCTCGGCCTCGGTCAGCGGCGCCGGCGCAAACCGGCTGCCGTCGAACAGCGCGGCCATGGTGGCCGTGTCCAGGTTGCGCTCGAGGCGAAGCATGCCGATCAGCCGTCCCCGCGCGGTATCGGAATCCATCAGATGCGCGCTCGAAGCGTAACGACGCAGCACGTCCCAGACGAGACCGGCGATCGCGGCGCGGTCGCCGGAACCGGCGAAGCGGTGCGCGGTGCCCCACTCCTTCAGCGCCTTGGCCGCGGGGACGCGATCCCTCTCGATGGTGTCGATCAGTTCAATGGCTGCGGACAGCCGGGCAGCGGGGGTCATTTAAGTCTTTCAGTTTTGCGCATGAACCTATCGGAAAACCGGCATCCACTTTTCCGGATCATGCGCGATCAGATCAGCAGCAGCAGCTTCAGCGCGAAGTAAATCCACATCGCCAGCAGCACCAGCACGCCGGCAAGCCAGACGGTGGAGCGCCGGCCCAGATCGTTCGAGGACACGAAGATCCCGGCATGGGCAAAGCGCGTCACGACGAACACCCAGGACATCAGCACGATGAAGAGATCGGCGCGACGCAACGGCAATGCCAGCGCGATCAGGACGTAGAACAGGACCGGCAGCTCGAACTGGTTGCGGTAGCAATTGGCGATTTGTGTGGCGCCCTTCGGCCAGTTCGGCTCGCCCAGCGCAACGTCGCGAATCCTGGTTTCGCCGGAGACCAGCGTCTTGCGGCGCGCGACGACCATGCCGATCAGAAGCGCGAAGGTGAGAGCGACCTGCACGAAGACCGGCAGCAAAACCATTTGAACGGACATCGGAACTTTCCCGAGAGGCGAAATGCCGCCGACCGTCATTAGCCGCGACTTTTGCCGCTGACAATGAACGACTTGAACCGGCGTTCCCGGTCTTGCGACCAACCACCGACAGTTAAAGCGATTTCGGCCCTTGAGACCCGCGGCGAGATAGCGCCATGAATACCTTGTCCAGCCTCTTCACCGAATCCGCCGACGGCCGGCTCGGCATCCTGATGTCGACGCTATCCGGTATCGCCGCGGCGCTCGCGGTCGCGCTGGCGATGACAGTCTATTTTCGCTTGAGCTACCGAATGATCTACGTGACTTGGCGCGACTTCGCCCGGCACGGCCTGGCTGCGCTCACCGCCTTCGCACTGCTCGCCTTCGCCGCCTACGACATGGGCCACGCTGCGCTTGCCTATCTCGGCCTCAATCCGTCCAAGCCCGCCGTCGAGTTCGAGATTCGCATGCCCAGGGAGATGCTGAAGGCGGCGACGACCGACACCCAGATCGAGCTGCATACCGATCGCAACCAGACGCTGGCGCTGGTCGACGGGGTGCGCGATCTCTCAGACGGGCGGGCGGTGCTGCGCGGCGCAGTGGTGCTCAACCACCGCACCGCGGATCGCGTTCTGGTCGTGAACCTGCCCGGCAAGGGCACCTTCGAGTTCCGCCTCCGCCTGCCGGCTGAGCCGCGGCGCTCCGAGCAGTTCGGCCCCTGGCATCTCGCCGACCGCATCGCCTCGCCGATCGCCGGCCCCGTCGCCCCGCAGGACGGCTACACGATCCGCTACCGCGTGCTTTAAACTTTGTTCGTTGCGATCCATGCCCGCGCCGTCATCGTTCCGACGCGCGACGACGGGTAGGATAATCGCATGCCCGAATTTCGCCTGACCCAGATTTCCGACACCCATCTCGGCCGGCGCTTTCCCGGCCTCATCGCCAACTTCCACCGTATCAGCGAGCACATCGACGCCGACAGGCCCGATCTCGTCGTCAACACCGGCGACGTCTCATTCGACGGGCCGACCAACCGGGACGATGTCGAATTCGCGAAAGGCCTGCACGAGGCCCTGCCCGTCAGCTGCCGCTACCTCCCCGGCAATCACGACATCGGCGACAATCCGACCGCGATCGGGCCGGCGCCGAAGCCGCCGGTCAGCGAGACGCACCGCCAGCTTTTCTACGACATCATCGGCGAAGACCATTGGTCGTTCGAGGCCGCGGGCTGGCGCTTCATCGGCCTCAATTCGCTGGTGATGAATTCAGGCCTCGCCTTCGAGGCCGAGCAGTTCGACTGGCTCGCCTCCGAGATCGCGCGCACGAACGGCAGGCCGGTCGCGCTGTTCCTGCACAAGCCGCTGTTTCTCGGCCTGCCCGACGACCCCGAGACGCCGGAAACCTCGATTCGCTACGTGCCACAACCGGCGCGGGCGCGGCTGATCGAGATGTTCGGCACTATCGACCTGCGTCTCATCGCCAGCGGTCACGTGCACCAGCGGCGTGACTTTACCCATCGCCACACCCGCCACGTCTGGGCGCCGTCGGCCGGTTTCGTCATCAACGATCAGCGCCAGGACCGGATCGCGATCAAGGAAGTCGGCCTCGTCGAATACCGCTTCCAGCCAGACGGCCTCGAGGTTCGCCACGTCCGCGCGGCGGGCCAGGTGGACGTCGACATCGAGGAGCTTCTCGCGCAGATGGGCGGCGAGCACTGACGCGGCCACTCAGGCGACGCTCTTGAGATCCTGCTGGATGGCGGCGAGCAGGGATTGCAGCGCCTCGCTGTTCACCGGCCTGGCCGCGGGATCATCGGCAGGCGGCTGCCCGGCAGTTTGCACGGGCTTGCCCGGTCGCTTCGGAAATGGCGGCGGCGCCGGCATCGCGGGGCGGGCTAAATCGCCCTCCTCGTCGACATGGACGAACTTGCCATGGATGACGTCGTCGCGACGGCCCATGACGAACATGGTCGTCCAATAACCGGCGGCCAACAGGATTACGCAGAAAAAACCAATCTCTAACATCGCAGCACCTGAAATATGCGCGATGATTCAACGTCTTCGCCTTGGGGTCAATGAACCGGCGATCACACCTGCGGCTTTTGCGGAACAGGTGTGGCCGATCGGTCACTCTTTGTTAACCATGTCTCCCGCCGCCCCGGAGGCGGAAGCGGCGTGTCAGGCCCTGTCCGGTCCGACCCGGACCAGCTGCTTGCCGAAATTGGCGCCCTTCAACAGGCCCATGAAGGCGCCGGGGGCGCTTTCCAGGCCCTCGGTGACGAACTCCTTGTATTTGACCTTGCCGTCACGAACCCAGCCGGACATGTCGCGCAGGAAGTCGCCATGGCGGGCGGCGAAGTCGGAGACGATGAAGCCGCGGAAGGTCAGGCGCTTGGTCAGCGTGGCGCGCATCAGGCTTGCGGCCCATTTCGGCGGCTTGGCCTCGGTGTCGTTGTAATGGGCGATCAGGCCGCAGACCGGCACGCGCGCAAACGGATTGAGCAGCGGGAACACCGCCTCGAACACGGCGCCGCCGACATTCTCGAAATAGACGTCGATGCCTTTCGGGCAGGCGTCCTTCAGCTTGGCGGCGAGGTCGGGATCGCGGTGATCGATGCAGGCATCGAAGCCGAGCTGCTTCACCACATAGTCGCACTTGTCCTTGCCGCCGGCGATGCCGACCGCGCGTGCGCCCTTGATCCTGGCGATCTGGCCGACGGCCGAGCCGACCGCACCGGAGGCGCCGGCGACGACGACGGTTTCGCCCGGTTGCGGCTTGCCGATGTCGAGCAGGCCCGTGTACGCCGTCATGCCGGGCATGCCGAGCACGCCGATCGAGGTCGAGATCGGACCGAGCTTGGGATCGACCTTGATCAGCCCCTTGCCGTTCGAGATCGCGTGCGTCTGCCAGCCCGAGCGGATGCGCACGATGTCGCCGACCGCGAAGTCGGGATTGTTGGAGGCCGCGACCTCGCTGACCGCCTCGCCCTCCATCACGCCGCCGACCGGCACCGGCGCAGCGTAAGACGGGCCTTCGCTCATGCGCCCTCGCATATAGGGATCGAGCGACAGCCAGATCGTGCGCAGCAGAACTTCGCCTGTGCCGGGTGTCGGGACAGCGAATTCCTCCAGGCGAAAATCAGACGGCTTGGGCTCCCCGACGGGACGCGCGGCGAGAACGATGCGTTTTGCTTGGGACATGGCTTCCTCCTGATTGTCTTTCGACGTGGACGGAAGCGGAGGAAGGTAGCTGCGTCAATATAAAAGCAATGGAGCGGTTATGCAGAGACGTACACAGCTCTCGCGTCCCGGACGCGCTGCAACGTGAAACGTTGCTGCGCAGAGCCGGGACCCAGAACGCGACACGGCAGGAAGCGGAGACGTGGGCCCCGGCTCTGCAGCGCATCACCGAAGAGGCGCTGCGCTGCGTCCGGGGCACGAGACCGGAGCTGAAAGCGCGACCGGCGACTAACCCCCGCCCGGATAATTCGGGCTCTCGCGCGTGATCGTGACGTCGTGAACGTGGCTTTCGCGCAGGCCCGCGCCGGTGATGCGGACGAACTGCGCCTTCTCGTGCAGCTCCTTCATGTCGCGCGCGCCGACATAACCCATCGCGGCGCGCAGGCCGCCGGCGAGCTGGTGCATGACGTGGCCGACCGCCCCCTTGTACGGCACCTGGCCCTCGATACCTTCAGGGACGAGCTTGAGCGTGTCCTTGATGTCCTGCTGGAAGTAGCGATCGGCCGATCCCCGCGCCATCGCGCCGACCGAGCCCATGCCGCGATAGGCCTTGTAGGAACGGCCCTGCCACAGGAACACTTCGCCGGGCGTCTCGTCGGTGCCGGCGAGCAGCGAACCGACCATGGCGATATCGGCGCCGGCAGCGAGCGCCTTCGCAAGGTCGCCGGAGTATTTGATGCCGCCGTCGGCGATGACGGGGATGTCCGACTTCTTCGCCGCCTCCACCGCATCCATGATCGCGGTGAGCTGGGGAACGCCGACGCCGGCGACGATGCGGGTGGTGCAGATCGAGCCCGGGCCGATGCCGACCTTGATGCAATCCGCGCCTGCATCGATCAGCGCCTGCGCGCCTTCCGTGGTGGCGACGTTGCCGGCGACGACCTGCACCGAGTTGGACAGGCGCTTGATGCGGTTCACCGCGTGCAGCACGTGGCGGGAATGGCCGTGCGCGGTGTCGACGACGACGAGGTCGACGCCGGCATCGATCAGTCGCTCGGTGCGCTCGAAGCCTGTGTCGCCGACGGTGGTGGCCGCAGCGACGCGCAGGCGCCCTTGCGCGTCCTTGCAGGCGAGCGGATGGGCGACCGCCTTCTCCATGTCCTTCACGGTGATGAGACCGACGCAGCGATACTGCTCGTCGACAACGAGCAGCTTCTCGATGCGGTGCTGGTGCAGCATCCGCCGCGCCTCGTCCTGGCTGACATTCTCACGGACCGTGACGAGGTTTTCGTGCGTCATCAGTTCGGAGATCTTTTGCTGGCGATTGGTCGCAAACCGCACGTCACGGTTGGTGAGAATGCCGACCAGCTTGCCGGGCGTCGACTTGCCGGCGCCGGTGACGACGGGAATGCCGGAGATCCCATGGTCGCTCATCAGCTTCAGCGCGTCGTCGAGCGTGGCCTCGGGGCTGATGGTGAGCGGGTTCACCACCATGCCGGATTCGTAGCGCTTGACCTGCCGCACCTGGGCAGCCTGCCCCTCGGGATCGAAATTGCGGTGAATGACGCCGAGGCCGCCGGCTTGCGCCATGGCGATCGCCATGCGGGCCTCGGTGACCGTGTCCATGGCGGAGGCCATGATCGGGATGTTGAGCGGAATGGCGCGGGTGACGCGGGAGCGAATGTCGGCCTCGCCCGGCATGACGTCGGACAGGCCCGGCTTCAACAGCACGTCGTCGAACGTAAAGGCTTCGCGGATGCCTTGAAGTTGCACCGTGGCCATATGCCAACTCCTTCCTGCGGCCCTGCCGCAAATGCTTATGGATGAGCGCCGCCCTCGGCGTACCTTGCGGCATCGCCTTAAGAATCGGAGCCCATCGGTGGGGTTGACGCCGGTCGATAGCACGGCCGCGTGACGAATCAAAGCAATTCGGGCCGCCTGCCAGCCATGCACAGGCTTTTTTGGCCGATTCAGGCGGGATAGCCCGGTGCGGGCACCCCTCGTCATTCCGGGCCGCTGCGACGCCGCGAGCCCGGAATGACGAGGGGGAGGGTCACACCGCTGTTACGCGGGATCTAGGTGCCTTGCACCGATCCGCAATGGTCCCCGGCAGACGGCGGTGATAAGCCGCAACTCCGCCGGTCCTTCCGATTTCAATTACCAATCCGTCATGGTCGACAAGCAACGCGTCATTCCACTGATCGTGGCCACTGCTCTCTTCATGGAGAACATGGATTCGACTGTCATCGCCACCTCGCTGCCGGCGATCGCGGCCGACATCGGCACCAGCCCGCTGACGCTGAAGCTCGCGATCACGTCCTACCTGCTGTCGCTGGCGGTGTTCATCCCGGCGAGCGGCTGGACTGCCGACCGGTTCGGCGCGCGCATGGTGTTCGCGATCGCGGTCGGCGTGTTCATGGTCGGCTCGGTCGGCTGTGCGCTCTCGACCTCGGTCACGGATTTCGTATTCGCGCGCATCCTGCAAGGCATGGGCGGCGCGATGATGACGCCGGTCGGACGCCTCGTGCTGCTGCGCTCGGTCGACAAGAGCGCGCTGGTCAATGCCATGGCCTGGGTGACGGTCCCCGCCCTGATCGGCCCCGTGATCGGCCCGCCGCTCGGCGGCTTCATCACCACCTATGCGTCCTGGCACTGGATCTTCCTGATCAACATCCCGATCGGGCTGCTCGGCATCTTCATGGCGCTGCGCTTCATCGATCCCATCAAGAGCGAAACTCAGGAGCCGTTCGATCTCTACGGCATGGTGCTCGCGGGTATCGGGCTTGCCGGCATCGCGTTCGGCCTCTCCGTTGCCGGACTGAACCTTCTGCCGTGGAGCACGGTCGCCGCCCTGGTCGTGGGCGGAGCGATCTCGATGACACTGTATGTCCTGCACGCCCGGCGCACGGGCTCGCCGGCGCTCGACTTCTCGCTCCTGAAGCTGCCGACACTGCGCGCGGCGGTGTTCGGCGGCTTCATGTTCCGGCTCGGCATCGGCGCGCTGCCGTTCCTGCTGCCGCTCCTGATGCAGATCGGCTTCGGGCTGTCGCCGTTCCATTCCGGCCTCGTCACCTTTGCCTCTTCGCTCGGCGCCATGGGCATGAAGACGCTGGCGGCGCGGATCATCCGCACTTTCGGCTTCCGCAATCTGATGACGGTGAACGCGATCGTCAGCGCCTTCTTCCTCGGCGTCTGCGCGCTGTTCACGGTGACGACGCCGCTGCTCATCATCATGGTCATCCTGGTGGTCGGCGGCTTCTTCCGCTCGCTGGAGTTCACCGCGATCAACACGGTCGCCTATGCCGACGTCGAGACTGCGCAGATGAGCCGTGCCACCACGCTCGTGAGCGTCAACCAGCAGCTCGCGGTCTCCGCCGGCGTCGCCGTCGGCGCGGCCTCTGTCGAGACCACGATGTGGTTCAGCCATGTCAGCGAGCTCAACGCCACCGTGTTCGCACCGGCCTTCGTCGTGGTGGCGCTGACCTCGGCCGCCTCGAGCTGGTTCTTCTGGCAGATGCCTGCGGATGCCGGCCACGAGATCTCCGGCCGCAAGGCGGTGGAGATCGCGAGCCGCAAGGGCGCCGGCAAGGGCGCGGCCAAGGCCGCCGTCAAGGCGGCGAGCGAGGATACGCAGGACGTGCGGGATCAGCGGCTGGGGTAGTCGGCAACGGACGAAGACACCACACATTCGGTGTCGTCCCTGCGAAGGCAGTGCGTTCGCAGGGACGACAGCGGAGGTCGGCTCAGACAGCTCCCCGAAATCCCGTCGCCAGCACGTAGCGCTCCGAGGAATCCTGCCGGCTCGCGGCGGGCTTCACATGCCGCACCGTTGCAAAATCGCGCTTGAGCTGGGCGAGCAGGTCGGCGTCGGCTCCGCTCTGGAACGTCTTGGCGAGGAACGTGCCGCCGGGCTTGAGCACGTCGCAGGCAAAGGCTGCGGCGGTCTCGACCAGGCCGACGATGCGGAGCTGGTCGGTCTTGCGGTGACCTGTCGTGTTGGCGGCCATGTCGGACATCACGACGTCGGCGCCGCCGCCCAGCATCGCGGTGAGTTTTTCGGGCGCGTCGTTGTCCATGAAGTCGAGCTGCGCGAAATCGACGCCGGGAATCTCCGGCATCTCCAGCAGATCGATCGCGACCACCTTGCCCTTGCCTTCCGTGGAGCCGACGCGCTTGGCGGCGATCTGGCTCCAGCCGCCGGGGGCCGCGCCGAGGTCGACCACGGCCATGCCGGGCTTCAAGAACCGGAACTTGTCGTCCATCTCCAAGAGCTTGAACGCGGCGCGGGAGCGATAGCCTGCCGCCTTGGCCTTGGCGACATAGGGATCGTTGAGCTGCCGCTCCAGCCACAGCTTCGACGACAATTTGCGCTTGCCGCCGGTCTTGACCTTGGTCTTGACCTGCACGTGCAAGCGGCCGGTGGTGTCTTTCGCCATCTCACCAGCTCCTGAGCGCGCCGTCCTCGCGCATCATCTCGACCAGCATGCCCTCGCGCAGGCCGCGGTCGGCGACGCGCAGGCGCGGCAGCGGAAAGGCGCGGCGGATGGCATCGAGGATGGCGCAGCCGGCCAGCACGAGGTCGGCGCGCTCGACGCTGATGCAGTTGTTGTTCGCGCGCTCCTCGTAGCTCATGCCGAGCAGCTTGTTGATGGTCGCGGTGATGTCGGAATCGTTCATCCAGATGCTGTCGATGCGGCGGCGGTCGTAGCGCGCAAGATTGAGATGGATGCCGGCGAGCGTCGTCACCGTGCCGGAGGTTCCGAGCAGATGCATGTCCGCGAGATCGCCGCCGTGCTCCTTGGCGAACGGCGCGACGTGGTTCGCGACCTCCTGCTCCATCGCAGCGTAGATCTCCGGCGTGACGTCGCGGCCGCCGAACTGCTCGGCGAGCGTGACGACGCCATAGGGGATCGACATCCAGGCCTTGATGCGCGGCTGCGGATTTTCAGCGTCGCGCTCGATCCGCACCAGCTCGGTCGAGCCGCCGCCGATGTCGAACAGGACGGCGCCGCGTCCTCTGGAGTCGACCAGCGGCGAGCAGCCGAGCACGGCGAGCGAGGCCTCGGTCTCGCGGTCGATCACCTCGAGCTCGATGCCGGTCTCGGCCGCAACCCGGCTGCGGAACCCCTCCGCATTCGATGCGGCGCGGCAGGCTTCGGTCGCGATCAGCCGCAGCCGCCGCGCCTTCCGCAAGTTGATCTTGTCGCGGCAGATGCTGAGCGCCGCAATGGCGCGCTCGATCGCGGCGTCGCTGATGCAACCGGTCGCCGAGACGCCCTCTCCGAGCCGGATGATGCGCGAGAAGGAATCGACGACGCGAAAGCCGTCATGAGTCGGACAGGCGATCAGCAGCCTGCAATTGTTGGTGCCGAGGTCCAGCGCCGCATAGACGCCGGTTCCCGGCGCTTGCGCGCCAATGGCCGGATCGGCGGCCAACGCCACCGTCGCCATTGACCCCTCCAGCTCGCCGTGCGGCCCATGTTGGCTTACATGGCCGTCGCGGAGCCGCGTGTGGTCATTCATACAAACTGTCTTTCCGCGGCCGGTCGGGCCGGTCTGGAATTGATTTTTCGCCTGAAACATTAGCAGCGCGGTCGCCCTGCGCAACAACGCATCACATGGGACCATGCCCATTCGTGCGTTGTCGTGAACGGGGCGGTGGGTTATCTGAACAGGGTCCGGTCCTCCGCTGCCGCGAAAATGCGCAAATGCCGGCTTTTCAGGTCAATTCCATGCAAGAACACACCAAATCGTCCACGCTCGAAAACGCTATTGCACTGCAAAAATATGGCGTCGGGCAACCGGTCCGCCGCAAGGAGGACGACACGCTGGTGCGCGGCAAGGGCCGCTACACCGACGATTTCAACCTGCCCGGCCAGGCCTATGCCGTGATCGTCCGCTCCACCCATGCCCATGGCGTCATCCGCGGCATCAACGGCGAGGCCGCCAAGGCGATGCCGGGCGTGTTGGGGGTGTGGACCGGCAAGGATCTCGATGCCGCCGGTTATGGCCCCTTCACCTGCGGCCTGCCGCTGAAGAGCCGTGACGGCTCGCCCCTGCTCCAGACCAACCGCCAGCCGCTGGCGACCGACAAGGTCCGCTTCGTCGGCGATCCCGTCGCCTTCGTGGTCGCCGAGACGCTGGCACAGGCCCGCGATGCGGCCGAGGCCGTCGAGCTCGACATCGAGCCGCTGCCGGCGGTGACGGATCCCGAGGAAGCCGCCAAGCCCGGCGCGCCGCAGCTCTACGACCACATCCCTGATAACGTCGCGCTCGATTACCATTATGGCGACATGGACAAGGTCAACGCGGCCTTTGCCAGCGCCGCTCATGTGACCAAGCTCGACATCGAGAACACCCGCGTCGCCGTGGTCTCGATGGAGCCGCGCGTTGGCCTTGCCTCCTACGACAAGAAGACCGAGCGCTACACGCTTCAGGTGCCGACGCAAGGCGTGGCCGGCAACCGCGCCAATCTGGCCAAGAACCTGAAAGTGCCGAACGAGAAGGTACGCATCCTCACCGCCAATGTCGGCGGCTCCTTCGGCATGAAGAACGTCAACTATCCCGAGTACATGTGCATCCTGTATGCGGCCAAGGCGCTGGGACGTCCGGTGAAGTGGCTGGATGAGCGCTCCACCAGCTTCCTCTCCGACAGCCACGGCCGTGCGCAAAAGATCCATGCCGAGCTCGCGCTCGATGCCGAGGGGCATTTTCTCGCGGCGAAGCTTTCCGGCTACGGCAATCTGGGCGCCTACATCACCGGCGTCGCGCCGGGGCCGCTCTCGCTCAACACCGGCAAGAATTTCTCCAGCGTCTATCGCACGCCGCTGATGGCGGTCGACATCAAGACGGTGCTGACCAACACCACGTTGATGGGCGCCTATCGCGGCGCCGGCCGGCCCGAGGCGAACTACTACATGGAGCGGCTGATCGACCGCGCCGCCGACGAGATGGGCATCAACCGGCTGACCTTGCGCAAGCGCAACTTCATCAAGCCGAACCAGATGCCGTTCCCGGCCTCCTCCGGCGTCACCTATGACAGCGGCGACTTCCAGGCGGTGTTCAACAAGGCGCTCGAAATCTCCGACCACGAGAATTTCGCCAAGCGCAAGAAGGAGAGCAGGAAGGCCGGCAAGCTGCGCGGCATCGCCGTCGGCTCCTATCTCGAAGTCACCGCGCCGCCGAGCCCGGAGCTCGGCAAGATCGTGTTCGATCCTGACGGCACCGTGCAGCTCATCACCGGCACGCTCGATTACGGCCAGGGCCATGCCACCCCGTTCGCGCAAGTGCTGAGCGCGCAGCTCGGGGTGCCCTTCGAGAGCATCAAGCTGGTGCAGGGCGACAGCGACATCGTCCACACCGGCAACGGCACCGGCGGCTCGCGCTCGATCACCGCGAGCGGCCAGGCGATCGTGGGGGCCGCAAAGCTCGTCATCGAGAAGGGCAAGCGCGCGGCAGCGCACATGCTCGAAGCGTCCGAAGCCGACATCGAATTCGAAGGCGGCAGTTTTACGATCGCCGGCACCGATCGGAGCATCGACATCATGGAGCTGGCCAAGAAGCTGCATGACGGCAAGGTGCCGGAGGGCGTGCCCGACTCGCTCGACGTCGATCACACCAGCGAACCGATCGCCTCGGCGTTTCCGAACGGCTGCCACGTCGCCGAGGTCGAGATCGACCCGGAAACCGGCGTGGTGCAGATCGTGCGCTACAGCGCCGTGAACGATTTCGGCACGGTGATCAACCCGATGCTGGTCGCGGGCCAGCTCCATGGCGGCGTCGTGCAAGGCATCGGCCAGGCGCTGATGGAGCACATCCGCTACGACGAGAGCGGCCAGCCGATCACGGGCTCACTGATGGACTACGCCCTGCCGCGCGCCGAGGACGTGCCGAACATGACGGTCGGCGATCATCCGGTGCCCGCCACCACCAATCCGCTCGGCAGCAAGGGCTGCGGCGAAGCCGGCTGCGCCGGCAGCCTCTCGACCGTGGTGAACGCGGTGCTGGATGCGCTGTCAGAGTACGGCATCGAGCACATCGACATGCCGCTGACCCCGGAGCGCGTGTGGCGCGCGATCCAGGAGGCGAAGGCCAAGGCGGCGTAGGCGCGCCTGAGCACGCGCTCTTTCCGTTGTCATGGCCGGGCTTGACCCGGCCATCCACGCCTTGACGCACAAAGAACGTGGATGCCCGGGACAGGCCCAGGCATGACGATGTGGTGACGGTGTGCCCTTCCCCTCTACGCCGCCGCCTGCTCCCGCGGCTGATAGATTGCCGTATGCTGGCAATGCGCCAGCGGCGTGGTGCCGTTGGCGACCACCAGCGCGTCGAGCTCGACGAAGCGGTGGCCCTTCTTCTCGTAATTCGCGGTGACCTTCGCCCGCGCGGTGATCTCGTCGCCGGCGCGTGCGGCAGACAGCAGCTGCATGCGGCTGCCGACGTGAATCCAGGGCCCCAGAATGGTGTTGTCGACGAGGACGCGGTTCATGACGCGCTGGATCAAGCCGGGATGGCCAAGCCCCTCGCGCGCGAAGATCGGGTCGATCTCCCTGATGTCCGCGAGATAGTCGGCCGCATCCTGCCCGGCCCATCGGCGCGGCACTGTGCCCAGCCATCTTCCGGTCTCGAACGTCGCCGGGCTGACCGGCTTGCGCTCGGCGACCGCGGGGACCGCAACATAGTCGCTCAATGACACGGCAGGCGCCTTCGCCGGCAGCGAAGCCGTCCCCGTGGCGCAAAGCTCGGTGCGGCTGAACACCTCGATGGTGAGCAGGTCGTTGTGCTCGGTGGCATCGACGTCGGCGGTTTCGCCGTCATAGACCGGCTTGATGAAGCGGGCCTCGACCAGCCCGCGCGATAGAAAATCGCGTCCCCAGCGGGCGATCGGCACGTGCATCATGTAGGCGAAGACATCGACGCCCGGGACCAGTCCGCCGGAAAAGCCGAAGCGGCGGGCGACCGTATCGTCATGCATCTTGTTTTCGGACTGCTTGGCGGTGTTGTAGGCCTCGACGCGCCAGGTTTCGAGCCGGTTCGGCATGGCTTGGCTTTCCCCATATTCTTGTTGTTTCAGGGCGATCGTAGGCCCTGAGGAACCAGGGTCAATCCCCTCGCCTTTGCGGCGCGAATGGGGTACCACGCGGCGAATGAATGTCACCCCCACCCGCATCTATGTCGACGCCGACGCCTGTCCGGTGAAGGACGAGATCTACCGCGTCGCGCTCCGGCACGGCGTGCCCGTGAGCGTCGTCGCCGGCAACTTCATTCGCGTGCCTCAGGATCCGCTGATCGAGCGCATCGCCGCAGGCGCCGGCATGGACGCAGCGGACGACTGGATCGCGGAGCGCGCCAGGTCCGGCGACGTGGTCGTGACATCGGACATTCCGCTGGCGAGCCGGTGCGTGAAGGCGGGCGCCGACGTGATCGCGCCGAACGGCAAGCCGTTCACCGAAGAGTCGATCGGGATGACGCTGGCGGTGCGCAATCTGATGACCGATCTGCGCTCGGCCGGCGAAGTCACCGGCGGGCCGCGATCGTTCGCGCCGCGCGACCGCTCCGCCTTCCTCTCGGCGCTCGACCAGACGCTGCGCCGGATCCAGCGCCGCCGCGCCGACCAGGCCGCTACGAGTCAGGGCTGATCATGGCGCCGCCGCTGATCCAACTCAAAGACATCAGGCTGACCTTCGGCGGCACGCCGCTCCTCAGCGGGGTCGAGCTCAACGTCGCGCCGGGTGAGCGCGTCTGCCTGATCGGCCGCAACGGCTCCGGCAAGTCGACGCTGCTCAAGATCGCCGCCGGCCTCGTCGAGCCCGATGGCGGCACCCGCTTCGTGCAGCCCGGCGCCACCGTGCGCTACCTGCCGCAGGAGCCGGATTTCGGCGAGCACAAGACCACGCTTGCCTATGTCGAGTCCGGGCTCGCGCCCGGCGACGACCAACACCAGGCGCGCTATCTGCTGGAGCAGCTCGGCCTCACGGGCGACGAGAACCCGCATGATCTCTCCGGTGGCGAGGCCCGTCGCGCGGCGCTGGCCTATGTGCTGGCTCCCTCACCCGACATTCTGCTGCTGGACGAGCCGACCAACCATCTCGATCTCGCTACCATCGAATGGCTGGAACAGGAACTCGATGGCCGCCGCAGCGCACTCGTGATCATCAGCCACGACCGCCGCTTCCTCACCAATCTGTCGCGCTCCACGGCATGGCTCGACCGCGGCAAGATCAAGCAGATCGACCGCGGCTTCGCCTCGTTCGAGACCTGGCGCGACGAGGTGCTCGCGGAAGAAGAGCGCGACCAGCACAAGCTCGACCGCAAGATCGTCGACGAGGAGCACTGGCTGCGCCACGGCGTCTCGGGTCGGCGCAAGCGCAACGTCAAGCGCCTCGCCAATCTGCATGCGCTGCGCGACCGGCGCCGCAACTATCGCAGCACCGCCGGCAGCGCCAATCTCGCAGCTAGCGAAGCCGAGCAATCCGGCAAGTTGGTGATCGAGGCGAAGTCCATCACCAAGGCCTATGGCGATCGCAAGATCGTCGAGAACTTTTCGACCCGCATCCAGCGCGGCGACCGGCTCGGCATCATCGGGCCGAACGGTGCCGGCAAGACCACGCTGGTCAACCTGCTCACCGGCGGCATGCAGCCTGATTCCGGCACGGTACGGTTAGGCGCCAATCTGGAGATGGCGACGCTCGACCAGCACCGCGAAAGCCTCGATCCCAAATCGACGCTGGCGGAAGCCCTCACCGGCGGCCGCGGCGATCACGTCATGGTCGGTGGCAAGCCGAAGCATGTCGTCGGCTACATGAAGGACTTTTTGTTCGCGCAGGAGCAGCGCGGCACGCCGCTCGAAGTGCTCTCCGGCGGCGAGCGCGGCCGGCTGATGCTGGCGCGCGCGCTGGCCAAGCCGTCCAACCTGCTGGTGCTGGACGAGCCGACCAACGATCTCGATCTCGAAACGCTCGACGTGCTCGAGGAGATGCTCGGCGATTACGAAGGCACGGTCATCCTGATCAGCCACGACCGCGACTTCCTCGACCGCGTCGTCACCTCTGTGATCGCGCCCGAGGGCAATGGCAAGTGGATCGAATATGCCGGCGGCTACAGCGACATGCTGGCGCAGCGCGGCGCCGACCTGAAACGCGAAACGGCGAAGGCGCAAGCTCCGGCGGAGAAGAAAGAGGAGCGGCCTGCTGCTCCAGCATCCGCGCCCAAGCGAAAGCTGAGCTTCAACGAGAAGCACGCACTGGAAACACTGCCGAAGAAGATGGAAACGTTGCATGCCGATATCGCCAAGCTGCAGCGCGTGCTGGACGATCCCAACCTCTACGCCAAGGATCGCAAGACATTCGACGATACGTCCGCCGCCATCGCCAAGGCGCATGAGGAACTGTCCGCCGCTGAAGAGCGCTGGCTTGAACTTGAAATGCTCAGAGAAGAGATAGAACAGGCTTAAATCGTAGGATGGGTAGAGCGAAGCGAAACCCATCGACACCTGCCCGGTTGCTGCAAATGATGGGTTTCGCTGCGCTCTACCCATCCTACAGGACCGAACATAGAGACATCCCATGACCACATCCCTCGCCGCCAGAATCGCCCGCGAATACGGTACGCCCTGCGCCGTCATCGACATGGACCGGGTCGAGCGCAACATCGCGCGCATCCAGAAGGCCTGCGACGACGCCGGCATCGCCAACCGTCCCCACATCAAGACGCACAAGAACCCGACCATCGCCAGGATGCAGGTCGCAGCCGGCGCCAAGGGCATCACCTGCCAGAAGCTCGGGGAAGCCGAAATCATGGCCAATGCCGGCATCGACGACATCCTGATCAGCTACAATCTCCTCGGCGAGGAGAAGATGGCGCGCCTCGGCGCGTTGCAGGCGAAGGCGAACATGACGGTGGCCGCCGACAATTCGACCGTCGTCGCGGGGTTGCCCAAGGCAGCGGCAGCATCGGGGCGTCCGCTCTCGGTCGTGGTCGAATGCGACACCGGCCGCAAGCGCGCGGGCGTCGAGACCCCGGCCGAGGCGATTGCGCTGGCGCGCGAGATCGCGGCCTGCAAGGGCCTCGAGTTCGCCGGCTTCCTGCTGTATCCGACCGAGACCGGCTGGGCTGAGGCGCAGAAGTTCTACGACGAGGCGTTGGCCGGCGTGCGGGCGCACGGGCTCGATGCCAGGATCGTCTCGACCGGCGGCACGCCGAACCTCGTCAACATCGGCAAGCTCAAGGGCGGCACCGAGCATCGCTTCGGCACCTATATCTACAACGACCGCATGCAGGTCGCTGCAGGCTCGGCGACCTGGGACGATTGCGCCCTGCACATCTATTCTACCGTGGTGAGCCGCGCCGCGCCCGAGCGCGGCATCCTTGATGCCGGCTCGAAGACGCTGACCACGGACACCGGCGGCCTCGACGGCCACGGCCTGATCCTGGAGCATCCCGAAGCCAAGATCGCAAAATTCGCCGAGGAGCACGGCTTCCTCGACCTCTCCCGCAGCAACACGCGGCCGAATGTCGGCGACGTCGTCCGCATCGTGCCGAACCACGTCTGCGTCGTCGTCAACATGATGGACGAAGTGGTGATGGTGCGCGGCGAGGAGATCATCGGCACGCTGCCGGTCGCGGCGCGGGGGAAGTTGCGGTAGGCGCGCCGCTTCCACACTCGTCATTGCGAGCGCAGCGAAGCAATCCAGAATCCCGGCGCAGAGACAGCCTGGATTGCTTCGCTACGCTGGCAATGACGGCGTTGCACCAGCAAGCCACTCCAGAGCCCCCCTGCCCGCGGCAGCGCCCGTCGCGAACGAGGCCTGCAACAGATAGCCACCGGTCGGCGCCTCCCAGTCCAGCATCTCGCCCGCGGCAAACACGCCTGGCAACTTGCGCAACATGAAGTGTTCGTCGAGTTCGTCGAAAATGATTCCGCCTGCCGTCGAGATCGCCCGATCGATCGGGGCGACGCCGGTGAGCCGAACCGGAATTGCGTTGACCAGGCGCGCGAGCTCGGCCGGTGAGAACGACGCCAGCGGCCGGCCGGATGCGATGGCCGCCTCCTGCATCAGGCCGATACCGACCGGCGACAATTGCGCCGCCTTGCGCAGAAAGTTAGCCAGGGATTGCTTGCCGCGCGTGCCCGACAGGCGCGTTGTCAGGTCGGCGACGGCAAGGTCCGGCCGCAGCGCGATCATCAGCATCGCCTGCCCGAGATTCAGCACCGCCTCGCGCAGCTCGGCCGACAGCGCGTAGATCGCACCGCCTTCGATGCCGCTGCGCGTCACCATCGCTTCGCCGCGCATCGTGTGCGCACCAATCGTCAGCGCCACGCCCTTGAGCGGCTGGCCCTCGAAGCGGTCGCGAAACACATCGGACCAAGCCACCGTGAAGCCGGAATTCGCCGGCCGGAGCTTCGAGACGGCAATGCCCCTTGCGGCGAGAAGATCGACCCAGCCGCCGTCCGATCCGAGCCGCGGCCAGCTTGCGCCGCCGAGGGCGAGCACCACTGCCCTGGCCTCGATCGACCGTTCGCCGTCGCCGGTGCGAAACAGCAACCGGCCGTGCTCGTCCCGGCCAATCCAGCGGTGACGAAACGCAAAGCGCACCCCGGCGGCATCGAGCCGACGCAGCCACGCGCGCAGCAAGGGCGAAGCCTTGAACGCTTTGGGGAACACCCGCCCGCTGGTGCCGACGAAGGTCGCCTCGCCCAGCGCCTCGCTCCAGGCGCGCAGCGCGTCCGGCGGGAACGCCTCGATCGCCGCTTGCAGCTTAGGTGCTGCCTCGCGATAGCGTGCCAAGAACTGCGGCAGCGGCTCGCTGTGGGTGAGATTGAGGCCGCCGCGGCCGGCCATCAGGAATTTGCGGCCTGCGGACGGCATCGCGTCGTAGACGGTGACGCGGACGCCGCCCCGCGCCAGCACCTCCGCCACCATCAGCCCGGCGGGACCGGCGCCGATGACGGCGACGTGGTTGTCTGTTGCGGTCATGGCGGCAGTTTAGGCCAGGCTGGCGCTGCGGAGTAGGTCGTCATGCCCGGGCTTGTCCCGG
>NZ_AJQE01000163.1 GCF_000261685.1 Bradyrhizobium genomosp. I (2014)
GCGATTTCCGGGCCCATCGCCTTGCGACGCCCCGGAACGCCAGTGGAGCTAGAGCTTGATGCCCGCCCGTGCCGCGGCCTGCGCGACGTATTTCTGCGTCTGCTCGAAGGCGCCTCGCAGCGCTTTCGCCTTCGACATGTCGCTGATCTCTGCGAAATGCGCGGCAACCGCATCGGGCGTCCACTCGCTCTCCGGCAGGTTGATGCCTTCGCTCTCCAGAATCTTGATCACGGCGAAGGAGCCGGCTCCGGCGCCCATGATGGTGCGGGTGGGCGCGTCCTCGCTGAGCATATACTCGACCGCGGGCGTGATCGCGTTCGGCTTCATCAGTTGCAGCGCCTGGGGCGGCAGCAGCTCTTCCGTCATGCGGGTCGCCGCCGTCGGCGAGATGATGTTGACGCGGATGTTGTTCTTGCGCCCCTCTTCGGCGAGCACGTTCATCAGGCCGACCATGCCGGATTTCGCCGCGCCGTAATTGGCCTGGCCGAAATTGCCGTAGAGGCCGGAGGACGAGGTGGTCAGCACGATGCGGCCATAGTTGCGGTCGCGCATGCCGGCCCAGGCCGCCTTGCAGCAGTAGAAGGTGCCGACGAGATGCACGTCCAGCACCTTCTGGAAATCGGCCGCTTCCATCTTGCCGAACGACTTGTCGCGCAGGATGCCGGCATTGGCGCACAAGAGGTCGACGCTGCCCCATTCCCTGGTGGCGCGCTCGACCATGGCAGTGACCTGCTCGAAGTTCGAGACATCAGCGCCGTCGGCCATCGCCGTGCCGCCGGCCTTGCGGATCTCCTCGACCACGGATTCGGCCGGCGACAGCGAGCCGCCGGTGCCGTCACGCGCGCCGCCGAAATCGTTGACCACGACTTTCGCGCCGCGGCTGGCCAGCCCCAGCGCATGCGCCTTGCCAAGACCATTGCCCGCGCCGGTGACGATGGCGACGCGTCCGTCGAACCTGATTGCCATGAATGCTTTCCTACATGCTAGTCGTCATGGCCGGGCTTGACCCGGCCAGCCGTCAAATCGACAGGCTTTTGAGCAGCGATGGGTTGCCGGGTCAAGCCCGGCAACGACGCCTCTGGGTTAGCCGAAATAGATCAGGCCGAGCCAGTCGGCGACCAGCGCGGGCTTGTCCTCGCCTTCGATCTCCACCGTGACGTTGGTGCGGGACTGCAACTCGTTGGGCTTGCGCAACTTGGCCTCCGCCAGCACGAAGCGGCCGCGGACGCGCTTGCCCGAGCGGACCGGTGAGATGAAGCGCAATCTGTCGAAACCGTAGTTCACCCCCATCGTGGTGCCTGCGATGACGGGCATCACCTCATAGGACATGATCGACAGCAGCGACATCGTCAGGAAACCGTGCGCGATGGTGCTGCCGAAAGCGGTCTCTTTCTTCGCTCGTTCCGGATCGACATGGATGAACTGGTGATCCTCAATCACGTCGGCATAGGTGTCGATGCGGGGCTGGTCGATCAGGTGCCACGAGGACACGCCGATCTCCTTGCCGACCATGGCCTGATAGGCCTGAAGCGTAATCGGCGGCTTCTTCCAGACTTCGTTCACTTAGGTCTCGCTCCGTGTCTTTGCCAGCTCCGGAAACTCCTCCTCGCGGAATTCCCGGCCGCGCAGCGGATCGTCGCGATCATTGTCGCGTTCCAGCCGTCGTAGCTGGACGCGACGGATTTTTCCAGAGATCGTCTTCGGCAGCTCGGTGACGATTTCGAGGCGGCGGATGCGCTTGAATGGCGCGAGGCGCGTGTGCAGATGTTCGAAGATGGAGAGCGCGGTCTCGGGTGACCGCTCCGCGCCCGACGTCAGCAGCACGAAGGCCTTGGGGATGGCGAGCCGGATCGGGTCGGGGCTCGGCACCACCGCGGCTTCCGCGACCAGCTCATGCTCCAGCAGCACGCTCTCGAGCTCGAACGGACTGATGCGATAATCGGACGACTTGAATACGTCGTCGGAGCGGCCGACGAAGGTGAGATAGCCTTCGTCGTCCTCGAACACGACGTCGCCGCTGCGATAGAGCTCGCCTTCGGCCCCCAGCAACTCGCCATGGTCGCCCTGATAACCTTGCATCAGGCCGGCCGGGCGCTCAGTCCCAAGCACCAGCGTGACCTCGCCTTCCCTGGCCGGGCTCCCGTCGGCGTCGCTGATCTGCACGCGATAGCCCGGCAGCGGCCGGCCCATCGAGCCGACCTTGATCTTCTGGCCCGGCGAGTTGCCGGCGAGCGCCGTGGTTTCGGTCTGGCCGTATCCGTCACGGATGGTGAGGCCCCAGGCCGCGCGCACCTGATCGATCACTTCAGGGTTCAGCGGTTCGCCGGCGCCGCAGACTTCGCGCAGGGCCACCTTGAACGATGCAAGGTTCTCCTGGATGAACAGCCGCCATACCGTCGGCGGCGCGCACAGCGTGGTGACGCCGCAGCGGCCGATGGTGGCGAGCAGCGCTTTGGCATCGAAGCGCGGCTGGTTGACCACGAATACGGTCGCCCCGGCATTCCACGGCGCGAAAAAACAGCTCCAGGCATGCTTGGCCCAGCCGGGCGACGAAATATTGAGATGGATATCGCCGGGCTTCAGACCGATCCAGTACATGGTGGAGAGATGGCCGACCGGATAGCTGCGCTGGCTGTGCCGCACCAGTTTTGGTTTTGCGGTCGTACCCGAGGTGAAATAGAGCAGCATCGGGTCGTCGGCATTGGTTGGACCGTCAGGCGTGAAGCTCTCCGACGCTTTCGACGCCTCGTCATAGGCCAGCCAACCATCGCAAGCCGCGCCGACCACGATGCGAGCGACATTCCGGGTGCCAAGGCTCGCAAACTTCGCCACCTGGTCCTCAGCGGCCACCACCGCCCTCGCCTTGCCACGATCCAGCCTGTCGCGAAGTTCTTCTGCGGTGAGCAACGTCGTCGCTGGAATCACGACGACGCCGAGCTTCATCGCCGCCAGCATCGTCTCCCACAGCGGAACCACGTTGCCGAGCAGCAGCAAAAGGTGGTCGCCGCGCCTCAAGCCCTGCGCGCGGAGGAAGTTGGCGACCTGGTTCGAGCGCTTCGAGAGGACCGAGAAGGACAGCTTGGTCTGCCGATCCTGCGCAGCATCGACGATCCAGAGCGCCGGACGATCCCTGCTGTCCGCATTTGTCGCCAGTTCGGCGTCGAACCAGTCGAGCGCCCAGTTGAAGGGCGCCGGATCGGGCCAGCGGAAGCCTTTGACCGCTGCCTCGTAATCCGTGCGGTGCTTTAGCAGAAACGCGCGCGCTTCCTGGAATGTCGTCATCAAGCTTTCCCGGCTAGACTCCTAACGTGCTTGATAATTCCGGAAAAATCCACCCCGCCCTGACCGGCTGCGTCGAAAGACTGATAGATCTCCTGCGCATGCTTGCCGAGCGGCGTCGCCGCGCCCGCAGCCTTCGCGGCGTCCTGCGCCAAGGTCAGGTCCTTCACCATCAGCGCCGAGGCAAAGCCCGGCTTGTAGTCGTTGTTGGCCGGCGAGGTCGGCACCGGGCCCGGCACCGGGCAATAGGTCGTCAACGACCAGCACTGGCCGGAGGAGGTCGAGGCGACGTCGAAGAGGGCCTGATGCGAAAGCCCGAGCTTCTCGCCGAGCGCAAATGCCTCGCTCACCGCGATCATGGAGATGCCGAGGATCATGTTGTTGCAGATTTTTGCCGCCTGGCCCGCGCCGGCGCCGCCGCAATGGACGATCTTCTTGCCCATGTTCTCGAGCACCGGCTTTGCCACCGCAAATGCCTTGTCGTCACCGCCGCACATGAAAGTGAGCGTCGCCCCCTTGGCACCGCCCGTGCCGCCGGAGACCGGCGCGTCGACCGAGAGCACACCTTGCTTGGCGGCCAGCGCATGCGCGGCCCTCGCGCTTTCGACGTCGATGGTGGAGGAGTCAATGATCAGCGCGCCCCTGGTCATGGCTGGCACGACCTCGTTCCAGACGCCGAGCACGTGCTTGCCTGCGGGGAGCATGGTGACGACGACATCGGCGCCCTTCACCGCACCGGCTGCGCTCTCGGCAATGCCGGCGCCATCGGCCTTGGCCTGATTGCGCGAGGCCTCGACGAGATCGAACGCCACCACCCTGTGGCCGGCCTTGACCAGATTGGCGGCCATCGGACCGCCCATGTTGCCGAGACCGATGAATGCGATCGTGGCCATTGTCGTTTCCTCCGCTGCAGCGTTGACTAGTTGAACTTCAATTCGTCGGCGCCGATCTCGGCGAGATACGGCGCAAGCATCTCCGGCGTCACATCCTCGATCCGCGGCGGCGACCAGGTCGGGTTGCGGTCCTTGTCGATCACGGCGGCGCGCACGCCTTCGCGGAAATCGTCGCTGCGGAAGACTTCCAGCGCGGCGCGGTACTCGCGCACCAGGCACTCTTCCAGGCTCGACGATCTGCGCGCGAGCCGCAAGAGCTTCAGCGTCACCACCATGCCGCGCGGCGATTTCTCGTTGAGCGTCTTCAGCGTGGCCTGTGCGAAGTCGGAGCCGTCACGCTTCAGCGCCGAGAAAATGTCCTCCATGCGATCGAAGCCGAACAGCGCATCGATCGCCGGCTCCTTCGCCGCGACCGGCCCTGCGATCTCGCCGGTTGCAAAGCCGTCGATGAGCTTGCCGACATCGGCTGCGTTCACCCCGGAGCGCAGCCTCGTCAGCGCCTCGCGCAGCTCCGGGAGCCTCAAAGACGGCACCACCCAGTCCGCGAACTTCGCGTGGATTGCGTCCGGCCCGTTCATGGTCTGGCCGGTCAACCCGAAATAGGTGCCGATCTCGCCCGGCGAGCGCGACAGCAAATAAGTGCCTCCGACATCGGGAAAGAATCCCAGCCCGACCTCGGGCATCGCCAGCTTCGTGCGATCCGTGACAACGCGGTGGCTGGCATGAGCCGACAGACCGACGCCGCCGCCCATCACGATGCCGTCCATGAACGCGACATAGGGCTTAGGAAATTTCTTGATCCGGGCATTGAGGATGTATTCCTCGCGCCACAGGATCTTGCCGAGGTCGCCATTGACCTTCGAGCTTTCCCAGAGCGTGCGGATGTCGCCGCCGGCACACAAGCCGCGCTCGCCGGCGCCTTCGAGCAGGATCACGGCCACGGCCGGATCGGCCTCGAAGCGGTCGAGCGCCTTCTCGACATCGCGAAACATCTCCAGCGTGACGGCATTGATCGCCTTGGGACGGTTGAGCCGGATGATGCCGGCCGCCCCCTCGACACGGGCGACCAGATCGCCCTCCTCCACTGACGTCATCGCGCGCCCTCGAGCAGTTTGCGCGCCACGATGAGCCGCATGATTTCATTGGTGCCTTCGAGGATCTGGTGCACGCGCAGGTCGCGCACGATCTTCTCGATGCCGTATTCGCTGAGGTAGCCGTAGCCGCCGTGAAGCTGGAGGGCGTGGTTGGCGACCTCGAAACCGACGTCGGTGCCGAAGCGCTTGGCCATCGCGCACAGCATGGTGGCATCAGGGTCCTTGCGGTCCAACGCCGCAGCTGCGCGCCAAAGGAACGTGCGGGCGGCCTCCAGCTCGATGGCCATGTCGGCGAGACGGAATTGCAGCGCCTGGAATTCGTCGAGACGCTTTCCGAATGCCTTGCGTTCCTTCATGTAGGCGCGCGCCTTGTCGAGCGCGGTCTGCGCGCCGCCGAGCGAGCATGCCGTGATGTTGAGGCGGCCGCCGTCGAGGCCAGCCATCGCGATCTTGAAACCGACGCCCTCCTCGCTCAGCCGATTGGCGACCGGCACGCGGGCGTTCTCGAACATCACCGCGCGGGTCGGCTGCGCGTTCCAGCCCATCTTGCGCTCATTGGCGCCGAACGACACGCCCGGCGTCTTGCCGTCGATGACGAGGGTCGAGATGCCGCCGGGGCCGTCGCCGCCGGTCCTGACCATCGCGACCAGGAGATCGGTGCCGCCGGCGCCCGAGATGAACTGCTTCTGGCCGTTGAGAACGTAATGATCGCCGTCGCGCACCGCGCGCGTGCGCAGCGCTGCCGCATCCGAGCCGGCGCCCGGCTCGGTCAGGCAGTAGCTCGCGATCAGCTCCATGGTGCAGAGCTCAGGCAGCCATGTGTGGCGCTGGGTGTCGCTGCCGAAGGCATCGATCATCCAGCTCGCCATGTTGTGGATGGAGATGAAGGCCGAGGTGGTCGGGCAGCCCGTCGCCAGCGCCTCGAAGATCAGCGCGGCATCGAACCGCGTCAGGGCGGAGCCGCCGACATCGTCGCGGATGTAGATGCCGCCCATGCCGAGCGTGGCGGCCTCGCGCATGACGTCGACGGGGAAATGCTTCTCCTCGTCCCAGCGCAGCGCGTGCGGCGCGATCTTTTCCGCCGCAAACGCCAACGCCATGTCGCGAACTGCGATCTGATCCTCGTTCAGAGCGAATTGCATGCTGCCGCTACCCTCTTGCCCCATCGTCATTGCGAGCCACAGGGTCCGCGCGAAGCGCGGCCCGATGACAGGCTCCGCGAAGCAATCCAGGCTGCCTCCGCGGAAAGACTCTGGATTGCTTCGTCGCTACGCTCCTCGCAATGACGGGCTGGGCTCCAGCCTTACTTCATCAGGGGGATCGAGAACTCCGCACCTTCCTTGACGCCGGACGGCCAGCGCGAGGTCACCGTCTTGGTCTTGGTATAGAAGCGGATCGAGTCCGGGCCGTGCTGGTTGAGATCGCCGAAGCCGGACTTCTTCCAGCCGCCGAAGGTGTAATAGGCGATCGGCACCGGGATCGGCACGTTGATGCCGACCATGCCGACGTTGACCTTGGCCGCGAAGTCGCGCGCAGCGTCGCCGTCACGGGTGAAGATGGCAACGCCGTTGCCGTAGTCATGATCAGATGGCAGCGCCAGCGCTTCCTTGTAATCGTGCGCGCGCACCACCGAGAGCACCGGCCCGAAAATCTCTTCCCTGTAGATTCGCATGTCCTTAGTGACGTTGTCGAACAGCGAGCCGCCGAGATAGAAGCCGTTCTCGTAGCCCTGCATCTTGAAACCGCGGCCATCGACGGCGAGCGTCGCGCCTTCCTTGACGCCGATGTCGATGTAGCTCTTCACCTTCTCGACAGCTTCGCGCGTGACCAGCGGACCGTAGTCGGCCGACGGATCGATCGAGGTGCCGATCTTGAGCGACTCGACACGCGGGATCAGCTTTTCCATCAGGCGATCGGCGGTGGACTTGCCGACGGGCACCGCGACGGACACGGCCATGCAGCGCTCACCGGCCGAGCCGTAGCCGGCGCCGATCAGCGCGTCGACGGCCTGGTCCATGTCGGCGTCGGGCATGACAATGGCGTGGTTCTTGGCGCCGCCAAAACACTGGCAGCGCTTGCCGGTCTGGGCGGCGCGCTCATAGATGTACTGCGCGATCGGCGTCGAGCCGACGAAGCCGATGGCCTTGATGTCGGGATCGTCGAGGATGGCGTCGACCGCTTCCTTGTCGCCGTTGACGACGTTGAGGATGCCGGCCGGCAGGCCCGCTTCCATCATCAGCTCGGCGAGCAGCATCGGCACGCCGGGATCGCGCTCCGAGGGCTTGAGGATGAAGGCATTGCCGCAGGCGATCGCGGGTGCGAACTTCCACATCGGGATCATCGCCGGGAAATTGAACGGCGTGATGCCGGCGACGACGCCGAGCGGTTGGCGCATCGAGTAGATGTCGATGCCGGGGCCGGCGCCTTCGGTGTATTCGCCCTTCATCAGATGCGGGATGCCGCAGGCGAATTCCGCGACTTCGAGGCCGCGCTGGATGTCGCCCTTGGCGTCGGGCACGGTCTTGCCGTGCTCGCGGGCGAGCAGTTCGGCGAGCTTGTCGTAGTCGCGCTGCACCAGCTCCACGAATTTCATCATGACGCGGGCGCGGCGCTGCGGGTTGGTCGCGGCCCATTCCGGCTGGGCGGCACGGGCGTTTTCCACGGCGGCGCGGACTTCGGCCTTGGACGCCAGCGCCACCTTGGCCTGGACGTCACCGGTCATCGGCTCGAAAACGTCGGCGGTGCGGCCCGAGGTGCCCTTGACCTCCTTGCCACCGATGAAATGTCCGATTGAACGCATGGAATGATCTCCTTCAGGCCGAGCGTGGTCGCTTTGACAAATCCTATTGACCTGCATTTTATAGGATTCAAGTCTGATATATTGCACCATAGATGTGCGGAAATGCTGGATCAAGGCGCTATCGACTGGGACGACTTTCGCTTCGTGCTCGCCGTCGTGCGGGGCGGCTCGGTATCGGCTGCGGCAAAACAGCTCGGCGTCGACCATGCCACGGTGATCCGCCGCGTCGACCGGCTGGAAAGGCACCTGTCGGCCAAGCTGTTTGACCGGCGCAAGACCGGCTATCTCCTCACCGAGGCCGGCCAGCGTGTCGCCGACAGCGCGGAGGCCATGGAATCGACCATCGTCGCCAACCAGGAGCAGGTCGGCGGCTCGGTGGCACGGCTGACCGGCACGGTCCGGATCGGTGCGCCCGACGGGTTCGGCACTGCCTTCCTCGCGCCACGGCTCGCCCCCTTCGCCGATCGTTATCCCGATCTCGATTTGCAACTTGTGGCCACCGCGCGGCTATTCAGTCTCTCCAAGCGCGAGGCCGATATCGCCATCAGCCTGACCATGCCGAAGGAAGGCCGCATCGTCGGCCGCAAGCTGCTCGACTACCGCCTCGGCCTCTATGCCGCGCCGGCCTATCTCGACCGCTTTCCCAAGATCTCTTCACGGCAAGACCTGCCGCCGCACCGCTTCGTCGGCTACATCGAGGAGCTCCTGTTCACGCCGGAGCTCGACTACCTGCCGCAGGTGTCGCCGCGAATTTCCGCGCGCTTCCGCAGCGCCAATCTGATCGCGCAGCTCAATGCCACGCTCTCCGGCTTCGGCATCGCGGTGCTGCCGCATTTCATGGCGAGCGACCATCCGCAGCTTGAGGCCGTGCTGCCGGAGGAGATCTCGATCACACGCACGTTCTGGATGCTGATGCACGCCGACAGCAAGGACCTCGCGCGGATCAGGGCCGTGGCAGATTACATCAGCGAGATCGTCGAGCGCGAGCGGGCGCTGTTTGCGGGACGGTAGGAATTCGCAGGAGCGAGGCACAAAGCCAGCCCCTCATGGTGAGGAGGCGCGAAGCGCCGTCTCGAACCATGCAGGCCCAAATCTCGTCCGCGGCCATCCTTCGAGACGACCGCTTCGCGGTCTCCTCGGGATGGGGTCCCCGGCGCATACCCGGTGCTAGTTCTGCTTCTCGCGCGGCTTCTTCGCAGCAGGCACCTTCGGCTCGCGCTTCGCACCGCCCAGCGCGCTGTCCCGGCCCGCCTTCAGCACCTCGTCCGACAGTTCGCTCGAGCCGGCGATGCGCGCCAGCAGCATGGTGCCGGCCATCGTCGCCAGCGTCGCGATCGCCTGCTTGCGCGCGGCCTTGCGCGGCATGTTCGGGATGTAATCGGTCATCATCTCGATCATCTGGTCGAGCTTGCCGGCAAACGCCTTTCGCGTCTTCGGGCTCTCGCGGGCGATCTCGGCGCCCAGCGCGGGAATCGAGCAGCCATGGCCGGGATTGTCGCGATGCAGCGTCGAGAGATAGCTTTCCGCGACCAGCGCCAGCCGCTTTTCAGGAGCGGCTTCGCCGGTGAGCTTGCGCCAGTGCTCCATCGAGCGGTCCATGGCATAGGCAAACGCTTCGATCACCAGCGCCTCGCGGGAATCGAAATGCGCGTAGAAGCCGCCATGGGTCAGGCCCGCCTCCTTCATGAGGTCGGCGACGCCGATGCCATGAGCGCCCTTCTCGCGCAGCCGCACGGAGGCCTTCTTCACGATCCGATCGTGGGTTTCCTGCTTGTGTTCCCGGGAATAGCGCATGCGGATCTCATTGAATGTCGGAGATCATCCCATAGCACGAAAGTGGGCCGAACGGTGCATTAATTCATGTTAAGTTGTTGCCGATCATGGAGAAGGTTGCAGTTGCATGCACCGCCAGGGCCCCCTTACCGTCGCGGACGAAACCTTCGGTGTAGCTGGTCTGGCGTCCCAGCTTGATGATCTTGCCTTCGGCGGAGATCAGCCCGGAACGAACCGACAGCGGGCGCAAATAGGTCAGTTTCAGGTCAAGGGTCACCGAGCTTTGTCCGGCCTCGAGCCGGGTCGAGATCGCACATCCCATGGCCGTATCGAGCAGCGCCGCTGCGGTCGCGCCGTGGAGCAGACCGATGGTATTCTCAAGATCCTCGCGCGGCTCCAGTTCCATGACAATCCGGCCCTGCTCGACCACTCCCACCGTGAAACCGATCAGTTTCGCAAAAGGCGGCGGCGGCAGACGGCCGTCGCGAATTCCCAGCATGGTGTCCATGCCTGACAGCCCCATGGCCGCTCTCGCGACCGGCGCCGGCACCTGCCAGTCCACCACGCGCTCACGCCGCTGCGCTGGCGAAAACAGGGCGATTCGATCGACATCGGTCATGGCCACCTCATTGTATGACATCAATCATACTATGCTACGGACTTCGCGCTGGCAACTCGGTCCCGCCAGCCCGCTTGACAAGCGGTGCATTTCGGCCCGGAAGTGGTCCCGACCAGTGCGCCTCGCACGCGTCCACGAAACTTTCGAGATGCCACGATGGAAATGCTCAACAACCACTGCGGGGTGACGCGCGACACGCGCGGCGTCGCCCATGTCGCAATCTGCAACGCCGGCTCGCTCAACATTCTCGGCTCGCCCGTGACCGACGCCATGCGCGAAGGCCTCCAGCAGCTTGCATCCGACCGCAGCATCCGCGTCGTGGTGCTGCGCGGCCAGAGTGAGAAGAGCATGATCGGCGGCGCGGACATCAAGGAGATGGCCAGGCTCGACCAGAAATCCGCCGAAGCCTTCATCACTCGCCTGCGCGATCTCTGCGAGGCGGTGCGCGCCTTCCCTGCCCCGGTGATCGCGCGCATGCCCGGCTGGTGCCTCGGTGGCGGGCTCGAAGTGGCGGCGGCCTGCGATTTCCGCATCGCCGCACATGATGCCCATTTCGGCATGCCGGAGGTGCGCGTCGGCATCCCCTCGGTGATCCATGCCGCGCTGTTGCCGCGGCTGATCGGCTGGGCCCGCGCGCGCTGGCTGGTGATGACGGCGGAGAATATCGACGCAGCCACCGCGCTCGCCTGGGGTCTGATCGACAAGGTCGCCCCCGTGGGCGGATTGGATGCCGAGATCGAGCACCTGGTGAAGGCCTTGCTTGAATGCGGCCCTGAGGCGCTGCGGTCGCAGAAGGCGCTGCTGCGGCAGTGGGAGGAATTGCCGCTGACGGAGTCGGTGAACCTCAGCGTGAAAGTGTTCGGCGAGTCGTTCCTGACGGACGAGCCGACGCGACTGATGGGCGCGTTTGTGAACCGGAAGCGCTAGGTTCTGGGCGGAGGCACGGTGATCGCTGCGCGCGACGCCGTCATCGCCCGGCTCGACCGGTTGAATCCGCCCAGTAGGCCGAGACAGTCATGGTTGAATCGATAGGCCGCGGCGTACTGGATGCCCCGGTCGAGCCGGGGGCATGACGCCGTCTTCGGAGGAGCGCCCTCGTTCCTGGAGCCTGCCCAGCTTCGCTCGCACGACCAAATCTCATGCGAACCGCAAGATTTTCTCATCCCGGCCGCGGTTGCATTTTTTGCGCCGCATCATATGATGACCATAATCTTACCCATCATTGCCAGGGAGTTCCGTCATGGCCGCAGCCGCCGATCCCGTCGTCATCGTTTCCGCCGCCCGCACCCCGCTCGGCCGCTTCATGGGCGAACTATCGCCGCTTCCCGCCCACAGGCTTGGATCGCACGTGATCGGCGCGGCGCTGGAGCGCGCCAAGCTTGCGCCCGAGAAGGTCGACGAGGTCTTCATGGGCTGCGTGCTGCCGGCCGGACAGGGCCAGGCCCCCGCGCGCCAAGCCGCGCGCGCAGCGGGTCTGCCCGACGCCACGGGCGCGACCACCGTCAACAAGGTCTGCGGCTCCGGCATGAAGGCGACCATGTTGGCGCACGACATCATCCGCGCCGGCTCGGCAGAGATCGTCGTCTCCGGCGGCATGGAGAGCATGAGCAACGCGCCCTATCTGCTCGCCAAGGCACGCGGCGGCTATCGCGTCGGCCATGACCGCATCATCGACCACATGATGATGGATGGCCTGGAAGACGCCTACGAGACCGGCCGTTCGATGGGCGATTTCGGCGAGGCCACGGCCGAGGCCTATCAATTCACCCGCAAGGATCAGGACGCCTACGCGATGGAGACGCTGAGTCGCGCGCGCAAGGCGGTCGAGGGCGGCGCATTCAGGGCCGAGATCGCGCCGATCACGCTGAGCGAAAAGGCCGGCCCGCGCGTCATCGCCAATGACGAGCATCCGCTGAAGGTTGACCCCGCAAAGATTCCCGGACTGAGGCCGGCGTTCCGCGCCAACGGCACCATCACGCCAGCGGCCTCCTCCGCCAATGCCGACGGCGCCGCTGCGCTGGTGCTGACGAAGCGCTCGCTCGCCGATCGGCTTGGCCTGCCTGCTTTCGCCGAGATCAAGGGCCACGCCACCCACAGCCAGGAGCCGCAATGGTTCACGACGGCGCCGACTCCGGCGATCCGCAAGCTGCTCGACAAGGTCGGCTGGGCTGCCTCCGATGTCGACCTGTTCGAGATCAACGAGGCGTTCGCCGTGGTGGCGATGGCGGCGCAACGCGATCTCGGCATTCCCCGCGAGAAGCTGAATGTCAACGGCGGCGCCTGCGCGCTCGGCCATCCCATCGGCGCGACCGGCGCGCGGCTGATCGTGACCCTGCTGCACGCACTGGAGGCGCAAAATCTCAAGCGCGGTATCGCCGCGCTCTGCATCGGCGGCGGCGAGGCCACGGCGATCGCCGTGGAGCGCCTGTCGCACTAGCGCCGATGTCCGAAATTGAGGGAAGTCTGTCATTTAAGACTTTCCTTCTCTGTGCCAGATTGCAACGATGGCGCGGGTCCCAGAGGCCCGCCAACAACATTGAGGCCCAATGATCTCGAACTGGCTCCCCG
>NZ_AJQE01000164.1 GCF_000261685.1 Bradyrhizobium genomosp. I (2014)
GGCTGGGTGATGGTCGGCGTGACCTTCCTCGCCGCGCTGATCAGCGCCGGCACGGTCGGCGCGCCCGGCGTGTTCATCGTGCCGCTTCAGAAGGAGTTCGGCTGGAGCACGGCGGAGATCTCCTCCGCGCTGTCGATCCGCTTCATCCTGTTCGGGCTGATGGCGCCGTTCGCGGCCGCCCTGCTCAACCGCTATGGCCTGCGCAACGTCACGCTCGCCGCCCAGCTGATCGTGGTCTCGGCGCTCGTGCTCTCGCTCGGCATGACCGAGGTCTGGCAGCTCGTCGCCCTGTGGGGGGTGGTGATCGGGATCGGCACCGGCATGACCGCGCTGGTGCTGGGCGCGACCATTGCCACGCGCTGGTTCGCAGCAAGACGCGGCCTCGTCGTCGGCATCATGACCGCGAGCGTCGCCACCGGCCAGCTCGTGTTCCTGCCGCTGCTGGCAAGCCTCACCGAACGCTATGGCTGGCGGCTCGCGCTCGGTTTCGTCTGTGTCATGCTCGGCGTTTCCGCACTGGCCGTGCTGCTCGCGATGCGCGACCGTCCCAGCGATGTCGGCCTGCGGCCGTTCGGCGACGAGGGCTCCACACCCCAGCCCGCACCGCCGGTGAGTCACGGCTCGATCACGGGCGTTGCGCTCGGCACGCTGCGCGATGCCTCGAAGTCGACTGCGTTCTGGATCCTGTTCGCGACCTTCTTCGTCTGCGGCGCTTCGACCAACGGCCTCGTCCAGGTGCACCTGATCCCGATGTGCCTCGATTTCGGCATCCCGCAGGTGCAGGCCGCGAGCCTGCTCGCCGCGATGGGCATCTTCGACTTCTTCGGCACGATCATGTCGGGCTGGCTGTCGGACCGCTACGACAATCGCTGGCTCCTGTTCTGGTACTACGGCCTGCGCGGGCTCTCGCTGATCTTCCTGCCCTTCAGCGATTTCTCGTTCTACGGCCTCTCCGTCTTCGCGATGTTTTATGGTCTCGACTGGATCGCCACGGTGCCGCCGACGGTGCGCCTCACCGCGCAGAAATTCGGGCCCGAGCGCGCCAATCTGGTGTTCGGCTGGATCTTCGCCGGCCATCAGCTCGGCGCAGGCACGGCCGCGTTCGGAGCCGGTTTCTCGCGGACGGTCTATCAGAGCTACCTGCCGGCGTTCTTCATCGCCGGCGCGCTCTGCGTGTTCGCTGCCCTGATCGTGCTGGCACTGTCCCGGCAGCCGAAACTCCAGCCGGCGACGGCCTAATACCTGATCGTGGTGGTGACGCCGAACACGGCGGCGTCACCGATCCGCGAGACTCCGGTCGGATCGTTCGGATTCGGGATGCCGCCGGAGGGACGGAACACATACTGGAAGTACGGCGCGACCAGCCAGCCCGGCTTGATGTGCGCCTCGTAGATCGTCTCGATCAGGGTCTCGTTGCTGCGCACCGGACTCCGGATGCCGGCGAAGGCCTGCGTGTCGAGATCGAGATTGCGCGCGGTGTTCGATATCCGCATATAGACCATCGCCACCCCGAAGCGGTCGAGCGGCCGGCCCGGCGTGAAGCCGACGAAGCCGATGCCGCCGTCTATGTACAGATCGATCAGATTGCGGTCCGGCGGGCTGTAGGCGATGCGGCCGAACGCCGTGACGCCCGGGAGCGAGGCCGAGGTGCTGGTCTCGGTCACCTCCGGCGGGCGATAGAGCACCTGCTCGATCACGGCGAAGATGCCGTAATTGCCGCGAAGTTTCGCCGGGATGCCGCTGCCGCCGGGATCCGCGATCGAGAAGCCCTCCGCAGTCAAGCGCTGGCTGTCGAACGAGCCATAGTGCTTCCATACGCCCGGCGTGAAATTGCCGGCGAGCGGGCGGTCGCCGACATCGATATCGTAGTTGAAGCGGACCTGTCCGATGAACCAGGGCGGATCGTTGACGCGGAAGGCCAGACCATGATGGTCGCGCAGCTGCGGATCGATATCGCCCGGCCCCGACGGATCCCCATTGAACACCGCGCCATAGGCGGTGACCCTGTCCGTCAACACAGCCTTGATGCGGATTCCGGGCACCGCGATCGGCGGCGCCGGGCCGCCGGCCGGGAGGTTGCTCGCCTTGATGGCCGGCCAGCCGAAGGTGCCGTTGACGAAGAGATCGTCGGTCTGGCTGTCGAAGAACTCGACGTCGGCCGCCTGCTGGCCTGCCCTGATGTTCAGGCGATCATTGAAGAAGCTCTGCTCGACATAGGCGTTGTAGAGCCGCTGATCGGGCAGCGCCTCGATCTCGCTGATGGTGGCGAGGTTCTGGACGTTGTTGCGGGAGAGTCCGCGGCCGTAGATCACGAAGGCATTGGCGTAGAAGCGGCCGCCGGTCCAGCCGACCAGCTTGTCGAGATCGGCATCGACCGAGAGGTCGAGGCGTCCGAAATGGATGGCGCCGCGCTTCACGCCACCCGTGGCGTTGGCGATATTGTCCGCGATATAGATCGCACCGAAATTCAGGCCCTTGTCGGCGAGGCCGTCATGCCACTCGTTGAACCATTTCGGGAACAGCCATGCAGCCGCGCTCTCATCCTTGGCGCCGGCAAATGCACTGGTGCTCCCCGCCGTGCACGCCAGCGCAATCGTGGCCGCGCGTCGCAACGGAGCTCTCTCGGCAAGCCAACTCACGATCGATACGCTACTTGAAGATGCCCGCCCGCCGCATGAAGAGGTAGGCCGCAGCAACCGAGGAAGCCATCAGCACCGCCGCCCAGAGGAATCCAGTCTCGACTTCGGTGAGCGGCAGGCCCTTGGTGTTCATGCCGAAGATGCCGGTGATCAGCGTCGGCGGCAGCAGCAGCGAGGTCACGATCGAGAGCGTATGGAGGTGGCGGTTGCTTTCCTCCTCGTTCTTGAAGCGCAGCTCCTCCTCGAGCAGCCGGCTGCGCTCGCGCAGCTCGACGATGTCGTGATCGAGGCCGTCGAGCCGCTGCGCCAGCTTGCCGGCGCGGATGCGCAACGCCGGCGACAGGTGATCGGTGTCCTTCTGGTCGAGGCGGTGGAACAGCACGCGCAGGCCGGTGAGCTGCCGATGCAACCTGACACAGGTCCGGCGCAGCCGGCCGAGATTGCGGCGCATCTCCGGCCTCGCATCGTCGGCGAGGATGCGTTCCTCGATGTCGTCGATCTCCTGCCCGAGCGTGTCGGCCATCCTGTCGAGCGTGTCGGCGACCTCGTCGACGATCTTCTCCAGGAGATGGGCGACATTGTCGACGCGGTAGCCACCTTCGAGCACGCGGCGCGTCGCATCCGCCGAGCAGAGCGCCTGATGGCGGCCGCTGACCAGGAGGCGCTCGGTCATGGCAAAGTGCAGGAACGCGGTCTCCTCCGTTGGACTGCCGATCTCGCGCACGAGGTCGGAGAACACGCCATAGACGCAGTGATCGATGACGTGAAGCTGCTGGAAGGTATCGTTCGACAGCAATAGCTCGCGCGCCAGCTGTGGCAGTTGTGATGCCGCGATCCACGGCCGAACGCGCGCGTCGGTCAGATTGAAATGCAGCCAGAGACGGCCGTCATGACTGAACTCGATCGGCCGGTCGATCGGGAGCGCCTCGGCGCTGCCGTCGCTGTGCAGGCGGAACGCCCAGACGAGGCCGGGAATGGCGGGGTCAGTGTTCGACAGCGCGCTGACAAGCTTCGCCGGCTCAACCATGGCCAACCCCAACCATCAACAGATGCCTCGTATCCGGAGGATGGCTGACGGCATCTTCCGGACCCACGCGGGTACTCAATTACGCCAGTGTTACAGTTTGATGATGGACCCTACTCCGCGGCCAGGCCGGTCGCGGCGGCCTCGGCTTCCCTGATGTAGTCATGGACGACGCGACCGAACGGCAGCGTCAGGTCGGCGATGTAATGATGCGCGCCGAGGCAGCGGCGGACCGGGAAATCCGCAACCGGCGCATTCACGTGCGGCACCAGATGCAATCGGCCGGGTCCCATCCAGGAGCCCCTCGGCACGATGTCGGTGAGGTTGATGGCCACGAGCTGGCAGACTTCGAGGCGGCCGTCGACCCCTGGGATCATCTTCAGATTGATCTGCGTCTTCGACAGCGTGGCGCGGGTGAGATCGTCGTTGCCGGCCATGCTCTCGTGCTTGTAGCCCATGGTGCCCATCGCGACGAGCTGGCCGGCATATTCCAGCGTGCCTGTCAGCGTATCCTTGACGATCTCGAGTTTTGGATGTGCGTACTTCTTCGGAAAGCCCCAGATCTCGCGGCCCGCCGCGATCGGCGGATCGTCGTCCAGGTACATCTGGGAGACGAAGTTGACCTCCTCGCCGTTGAGGCGTGCGGGAATGACGAGACCGGACTCGGTGTAGCTGCCGAAGCCGGAGGAATCCGGCATCTTGATCCATTCGTAATGCACGATCGGTTGGTCGATCGGCTCCAGCGGCTCGGGCAGTCCGGCGCGGATCAGCGCCGGATCGGTCTCGTAGGTGATGACCAGGAATTCGCGGTTGACGAAGCGATAGGGCCCGGCGGGATAGCTCGGTCCGGCCGCCGGCATGGACGGAAGTCTCAGCACGTCTTCCCTGCGCATCGCTGGTCTCCTCTGGCGACGTCGGTGATGCCCGCCCGGCAGCCTCGGGCCGTCGATGCGAATTGCTAGCCGGCCTCATTGACTGCGATGTGATGGATTTCCGTCAGGCGCATGACCCGCGGCCATTCCGTTGCAGCCATCGTGCATGCAGCCGATGCATCGGCAGCACCCCTTGTCATCACGCCGTCACCGCGGGACGCAATCGTTTGAGAGTACGCAGGGAGGCACAGCATGGACGCCCGCACGTCGCAACCGATGCATTCGACACATCAGCCGCCCGCGCGGGGCTGGCGTCCCGAGCGCTGCGACCGGGTCGCGCTGGTGCTGCAAGGCGGCGGCGCGCTCGGCGCCTACCAGGCCGGCGTCTACCAGGCGCTGCACGAGGCCGGCATCGAGCCGGACTGGGCCTGCGGCGTCTCGATCGGCGCGATCAACTCCGCCATCATCGCCGGCAACAGGCCAGAGAAGCGGCTGGATGCGCTGCGCATCTTCTGGGAGCGCATCACCAACCGCAAGATCTGGCACTACACGCCCGATGGCGACGTCTTCCGCCAGTGGCGCAACCTCACCAGCGCGTGGATGACGTCGGCGCTGGGCCAGCCCGGCTTCTTCACCCCGCACCAGGTCAATCCCTGGCTCAGCCCGGTCGGCGCGCGAACCGCGACCAGCTACTACGATACGATGCCGCTCAAGGAGAGCCTGCTCGAGCTGGTCGACTTCGATCTCATCAACGAGAAGAAGGTCCGCTTCGCGGTCGGCGCGGTGAACGTGCTCTCTGGCAATTTCATCTATTTCGACAACGCCCATGACGAGATCGAGCCGGAGCACGTCATGGCTTCCGGCGCCCTGCCCCCGGCGCTGCCGATGGTGCGGATCGGCACCGATCATTTCTGGGACGGCGGCATCGTCTCCAACACGCCGCTCCAGCATCTGCTCGACCAGGAGGATTCGCTCAATTCGCTGGTGTTCCAGGTCGACCTGTTCAGCGCGCGGGGCATGCTGCCGCGCTCCATCCAGGACGTGATGGCCCGCCACAAGGACATCATGTACTCCTCGCGCACGCGCCATAATACCGACGTCTATCGCCGCACGCACAATCTCAAGGTCCTGCTCTACAAGGCGCTGGCGAAGCTGCCGGACGAGCAGCTCTCCGAGGAGGAGCGCAAGCTCAAGGCGAGCCTGCGCAACATGCCGGAGATCGCGATCCTGCATCTGATCTACCAGCAGAAGGCCTATGAGGGCGACGCCAAGGATCACGAATTCTCGGGCACCTCGATGCGCGAGCACTGGACGAGCGGCTATGAAGACACCAAGCGCACCCTGAAGCGCCGCGACTGGATAAAGATGCCGGAGCAAGGCATGGGCCTCGTGGTGCGCGACGTGCACCGGGAGACGGAGAGCGCGTAGCTCCATCCTCCTCGTCATTGCGAGTGCCGCTCGCAATGACGATGTGGAAACAGTTTCGCGCCAAACTCCGCTCTCGTGCCCCGGACGCTGCGCAGCACGAAGTGATGCGCTGCAGAGCCGGGGCCTATGTTGCAGCACGTGCTGTAGCCCGTTGGGTCCCGGCTCTGCGCAGCAGCGCAAGAACGCTGCAGCGCGTCCGGGACACGAGAGGGATGCGCGTCATAGCCACGCAATCCGTCATTGCGAGGAGCGAAGCGACGAAGCAATCCAGACTGCCTCCGCGGAGAGATTCTGGATTGCTTCGCTTCCGCTCGCAATGACGGAGCAAGTTGCACCGTGGCGATTGCCCAACTGACACTTGATCTGCAGACACGGCCTCGCATTCTCGCGACTCATTTCGCCCGAGCTTTGCTCTCTTCGTTGCCCCATCTCGCAAGAAAGGGCGCAGGGAAGGCCGGGCGCGGCTGGCACCCGCGGTCCCGTGTGCGAGCAAGACGCGCACGGGGTGGACTACAGGTGCAGCCGAGCGACCGGCCTTCCCTGCGCGGATGGTCTTACGGCTTATGTCGCGCTCTCCCCGGGGAGCGATGCACTATTGCCCCCGTCGCCTCGCGGATGGCTGACGTGCGCGCCCGGTCGGGCAACACACATCACCGCAAGACTTGACGCACAGACCCCGGTCGTCAGGACCACACGATTTTGCCGTCCGCGCACATCCCCGCTCCTGTCCCCGATGGCTGGCGTGCGCTCACCTTCGAGGCCGAACGAGGACGCTGTCGACGCCGTGTCGTACCGCGCCTGCTGCTGCTCACGGAGATTCCCGCCCTGCAGCTTGCCCAGCGCGCCGACGCCGTCGCGGCCACCGCACCCTGCCCGCGTCTCGTGACGATCGCGAAACGCCCCTTGTGGCGGGCGGGATGCGCAGATATCTACGACAAATCCGAATTCTTGTAAAGCGAATTTTAAGACGTCATGCGGCGGCGCGATGGCCAGGCGGCCGCTATTCGACATTCTCCCGGCCATTCGCCCCTGTCCGCCGGCATCGGAACCCCAAGAGCATGGTCAGCAGGCGCTGACGATATTGACGCCATGGCCCGCGGCCGGGTGCCGCGGCTGTGATTGATGATCAGCAGCTCTTCTGCTGCAAATGCTGCACGCAGGTGCAGGTCGCCGTCGCCGGATATTTCACGTCATAGTAGGGAAAGCTCGACGTGGCCGGGCTGTTGGTCGAGCAGCGCGGGAACAGGTAGTAGCTGTCGGACAGCTTGACGGTGCCGGCGATGGTGAAGCCGAGGTTGGGCGTGTAGTCATAGGACACCTCGCTCAGGATGAGGGAGATGTTGGCGTTGCTGGTACCGCTCGGCGCGGTAAAGGACGACAAGGTCATCTGCTCACCAACGGTTCGTGCGCCCGACGAGCTCGTCGACTTGCTCCATTGCACCGTCGCCTTGCCATTGCTGTCGGTCGAGACCTCCGAGACCGTGATCGTCATCAGGGAAGAGCTGCCATTCTTGATGGGATATGGGGCCATGATGGCCGTCGCGGCCGCGAGAATGCCGTCCATCTGGGTCGAGGTGACGGCCGTGTTCTGCGTGATCATGTCGGCGACACTGTGCGCGGTCGCGCTGACCTTGACGTTCATGGCCAGCCCGTTGCCGAGCTCGACGCCGCCGACATAGAGCACCAGCATGAACGGGGTCACGATGGCGAACTCCGTCGCTGCAACGGCGCGGACGTCGGTCAACAGCTGCCGCGCGCGAGACGTCAGGGCGGAGATCATCAGGTGGCTCCTGGCTCGTTCTGGAACGCGGCGGACGACATGATCAGCCGGTTGCCGTTGGAAAGGTTCGAGAGGTTGAAACCGAGCGGCCCGAGGACCACCGGCCACTCGTACATCACGCGGAGAACGACGATGTCGCCGGCATTGCCCGGATCGTATTGCCAGACATTGCTGACCTTGCCCGAGCCGTCGTAGGTCAGGGTGGGCATCGCCGTGTTCGCGGATGTCCACGCGGTCGCCACCTGCACGTCCACCATCAGGCCGCTGCAATTGAACAGGATCACGATCTGATCGCAGACCTTCTGCTTGAAGGCCGCCTGCGACATCTGCGCGGACTGAACCTGTCCGGTCATGACGAGGCGCGCCGACTGGCGCACGATGGTTTCGAGCGTCTGCTGGGCGAAGAAGACGAGAAAGGTCTGGATCAGTGCGATGAGGAGGGCGAGGAACGGCGCGGCGACCAGCGCGAATTCGACCGCCGTGGCGCCCCTGCTGTCCCGCGCGAAAGCGGCGCAGCGATTGCGGCGCCTCTTTTTCGTTGCACTACCCGGTCCAGTCATGGCGGCTCTTCTCTACTGCACGAGGCTGGCCGTGCTGGACGCAACCTTGATGAAGAGGTTGGTCAGCGCCGCGGAAATGTCGCCACCGGTCTGAACACTCGCGTACAGACCCGGCGAGGCGCATGATTGCAGCCTCTGCGCGATCTGGCCCGTGGATGAGGACGGATTGTTGAATTGCGCGATGCGGCTGTTGTACCAGCTGTCGCTCGGAAGTTGCAGATACTCGGTATAGAGAACCGCGATGCGAATGCCGCGGTTCTTGATCGTCGTGCAGACCGTCGTGTTCAGCGGCTGCTGGCAGCGCACGGTCGTGCTGCTGCCGGTCGGGAGCGGATAGGTGGCATTGGGGTCGCAGGTCCCAGGCTTCGGCATCAGCTTGTCTTCGACACCGTCGGTGACGAGGAAGACCACCTCCTGCGGAGTATCGCCCGCCTGGTTGGTGCCGGTGCCCGGCGCCGGCATCACCGCGTTGACGCCCGTGAGCCCGCCCGAGATGTCCGTGCCGTAGTCAGTGCTGTAGACGCAGTTGCCCTTGCTGTCGGTAACGATGCAGTTCTGGTGGTCGACCGTCATCAGCTGAATGTTGGCGATCTTCGTGCCGGCGGTGGTCGGGGTGGTCAGCGTCTGGATCGTATTCAGGCCGTAGTCGAAGGTATAGATGGCGGCCTTGTAGGCGGTGTTGTTGAGCGCCGACATGCACTGCATGACGCCGCCCGAAACACCCGACTGCGGGCACGACCAGGGCCCCACGAGCAATTGTTTGACGGCATTGGTCACGAGATCGATACGCAGCGCGATGTTGTTGTTGCGCGCGATCGTGAGGTTATCCTTGGTCGAGGATGTTGCGCCGCTGTCCTTTTGCGGGTTCGTCTCGTGACACGCGAACGCGCAGTTCTTCGAACCCGAAGGCTGGTTCTTCGTGGCCGTGATCATGTTGTTGATGTCGGTCTGCGTCGCAGCAATCGCCATTGACGGCGAGTCGTCCAGCAACAGGTAGAAATTCATGTTGGGCGCGCTGGACGCCTTCGCCGTCGCCGAACCGGCCACCTGCCAGGTCTGCTTGCCGAGCACGCCGGGAAAATTGTTCACGGACTGCGCGGTGTAGGAAACCGTGATGCTCCGCGCGAGACCGGAATCCGTGACCGTGATCGTCGGCGTCGGCACGGCCGCCAGACCGGGAAGATTCGCCTTCGCGGCAAAGACGGCGGCCGCAGTCGCCTCGACGACGGCCTTGTCGGTCTGCGTCAGCATCGCAGGCCTCACGGCCGCAATCGCGGCCGCGTCGGCGGCTGCGTTCAATTGCTCGCGCTTGCGCAAGGCCAGCGTGTAGTCGAGCGTCATGCCCAGGAGAAAGATGATAGGAACCATCGTCAGCGCGAAAATGACGGCGACGTTGGCCTTCCGATCTCTCGCGAAACAGAGCACTACGCGGCGGAGCATGACCTTCATCCTGAATGCCGCCGTTGCGGCAAAAACACTTCCCTGAAATCTCGTGATGGGGGAGGCCGCAGCGTTCTTGCTGCCGATCGCCCGCGCGTCGCAGGCCGGAATATGGATATGGCCTTCTTAATCAACACTTACGGGCACTCCACAAACATGGACTGCAGCAAAGTGAGATGTGTCGCATCGAGAAAGAATCATTAACGCCGCCTAAACGCGATCGCAGAGATCGACGGTTAACGGAATCATCCGCGGGGTACCGGCGGGTACACGACGTGCACCGGCAGACGAAGGGCGCGTCAGGCGCGCCTGGGGGGCGGCTCAAACAAGACCGCCGAAAACGACCCCATGAACGGTGGTCGACGCAAGAAGCGCCCTGCTCGCCAGGCTTTCCGGGCCAAGAACCATATTGCCGTTAGACTCCACGGCGCAAACGTGGACAATACCCCAAACGCACGTTACGTGCGCAGTGCACACCAAGATGCGCCAGGGGAAGCAAATGCCGGCTGCCGGTCCGTCCGAACCCATCATTCCAACCGCTCCGCTGACCGCCCAAATGCGCGATTCGCTGCGCGCGATCGTCGGCGAGAAGGGCCTGATCGAGGACGAGTACGGCAAGCAGCCGTTCGTGACGGATTGGCGCGGACTGCTGGTTGGACGTGCCGGAGCCGTCGTTCGTCCCGGCAGCACCGAGGAAGTCTCGAAAGTGGTCCGGCTCTGCCATCGGCACGGCGTCGCGATCGTGCCGCAGGGTGGCAACACCGGTCTGATGGGCGGGGCCACGCCCTGGCCTGCGCACACCGGCATCGTGCTGTCGCTGGGCCGCATGAACCGCGTGCTGGATGTCGATCCCGTCGGCTACGCGATGACGGTCGAGGCCGGCTGTGTGCTGCAGACGCTTCAGGAGACAGCGGCCGAACACGACAGATTCCTGCCGCTCAGCCTTGGCGCCCAGGGCTCGTGCATGATCGGCGGCAACCTCTCGACCAACGCCGGCGGCGTGCAGGTGCTGCGCTATGGCAATGCCCGCAACCTCGTCCTGGGGCTCGAAGTCGTCCTGCCCAACGGCGAGGTCTGGGATGGATTGCGCGCGCTCAAGAAGGACAACACCGGTTACGACCTCAAGCACCTCTTCATGGGCGCCGAAGGCACGCTGGGCATCATCACCAAGGCCGTGCTCAAGCTATGGCCGGCGCCGAAGGACGTCTGCACCGCATGGCTGGCGATCCGGGATCCACGCGCAGCGCTGGAGATCCTGTCCGAAGCCCATGCCGCGTCCGAGGACAATGTCGGCTCCTGCGAGCTGATGAGCCGCAGCGCGATCGACATGGTGCTGCGCCATATTCCCGGCACCCAGGATCCGCTCAGGGCGGACTCCCCGTGGTATCTCCTGCTGGAATGGTCGTCCGCGCGGGCACGCCGGGACGGGACCGAGGGCATGTCCGAGAAGCTGGAGCAGTTTCTCGCCGATCAGCTCGAGGCCGGTCGTGTGCTCGATGCCGCGATCGCTCATACGGTCAGCCAGTCGCGCAACATGTGGCGGATTCGGGAGGATGTCGCCGAGGCGTCCCGCGCCGAAGGACCTGGGCTGAGCTACGACGTGTCGGTGGCCATTTCCCGGATACCGGAGTTCATCGACAAGGGGACAAAGGCCGTGCTCGACATTCTCCCGAGCATCAGGCCCTACCCGCTCGGACATATCGGCGACGGCAATCTGCATTTCTCGTTCATGGGGCCGGTCGGCATGGATCAGCAGACGCTGGCCCAATACAAGGGCGCGATCACGCGGGCCGTGAACGATCTCATCACGTCGATGGGCGGCTCGATCTCGGCGGAGCACGGCATCGGCATCGACAAGCTCGACGAGCTCAGCCACTACCGGTCGAAGACCGAACTCGACATCATGCGCACCATCAAGCGGGCGCTCGATCCGCAGAACATCATGAATCCCGGCAAGGTGCTGCGACTGTGATCGGCGCTGCGCGGACGGGTGGCAAAGATGTTGCGACCCGTCCGCGGTCTTGTCGAGAGCGGCGTCCGCTGTCCTCAAGCCGTCGAACCGCCGCGCGGGTTGACGATCGTATACCCCCGCAATGAACGCGCATGGATTCGCGTCGAGTGCCCGCCCGAATTGGCGTCATAGGCCAGCCAGACGTCGCCTCCGAGATGCTGCTCCAGGACGAAGACGTGTCCTCGTCGCGCAGCAACCATTCCCGGTGCGGGCGATGTCCGCGGAAAGCGCAGCCAGTTCGCCGCAAGGTTCAATTCCGGCACGATACGGCCGAACACGCGCAGGGCCGCGCCGCAGCCGCAGAAGGACGAAGGGCAACCGGCCGGACGGCCCCCGACAATGCGAGCGCCGGAGACACTGGAGACGGTCGCCGGCGCGGCGGTGCCCCCAGCATCGGTCACTGTCAGTTGCGTCGAGCGATAGGCTTGTAGTGAGGACCTGGAAATCAGAGAAGATCTGGTCGCTGGTGAGGATCTGGAAGTCCGCTCGCGTCGCGTCTGCGAATACGAGAAGTCGCAAGGCATGGTGACATTGCATTCAGGGGCTTGATGAATACGATAGGGTCGAGCTTCCGAAGCGACACAACCAAAAACAACGAAAAGGCACGCAGAAAATACTCGCTTGAACATTGCAGGACTCCAAATGAGAGGCCCTGCCCCGGTCACCGAGAAATCAATAACAGTTTGGCTGAAATGGGCCTAAAGAGCGGCTGAAAATGGCTGCATCGCGCCCACGACCTGCAATCGTCAAATAGACTACGCGTAGCGGCTGAGACGATTAACTCGCAGCGCACGAATGCCCGCCCAGCGGGTCAAGCTTGCGGCATGCAATCAAGTCGGATTCGCGTTTTGAGCCTTGCGAAGGCAGAACCCGCTGCCGCTCACTGCATCATCGCGGCAGCGATCTTCTCCGCCGACATCAGGACCGGGAAGTTGGTGTTGGCGCAGGGCACCACCGGGAAAATCGAGGCGTCGACGACGCGTAGGCCCTGAATGCCATTGACCCGGCCCTGATTGTCGACCACCGCCATCGGATCGTCGGCCCGGCCCATGCGGCATGAGCAGGAGGCGTGCCAGACGCCGATGGTCGCCTTGCGGACGAAGGCTTCCAGCGCGTCGTCGTCGGTCATCACCTGGTCGAAGGTGAAACCTTCGACCACGAAATTGTCGATCATGTAGTGACGCAGCGCCGCCGGCCCGTCCATCAGGGTCGCGGCGATCTTGGTGAGGATCCTGTTCCTGGTGTTGACCACGCCGATCTTGCGGACCTTGTCGGTGTAGGCGGCCGGGAACGGCTTGTCCGTCACCGCCTTGACCACCTCGCTCATCTGCACCGCGGCCATGTTGCGGAAGCCGCTCATCAGGCGATCGAGATCGCGCCGGTCGGACAACAGATTGAACTCGACGATCGGCTCGGCGGACGGATCACGCGAGGCGAGCTTGACCTGGCCGGTCTCCGAATAGGTCTTGTTGACGAAGGTCAGAAGCGAGCCGATCTGCTCGCCGACCGCATGCCAGGCCGACTTCGAGAGCAGGACGACGAACATGTCGCCCTTCGGCACATCAGGCAGCCCCGACGAGTAGCGCAGGCCCAGCTGCATGTGGCGCCTGGTGTGCTCGTTCATGCGCGCGCCGCGGCGGACGAAGGACGACAGCGAGATCGAGGGATGATCCATCAGGCGCTGCCCGACGCCCGGCAGTCCCATCAACACGGGAATGCCCATATCCTTTAGGTGGCCGACCGGCCCGATGCCGGCACGCAAGAGATGCGCCGGCGAATGGATCGCACCGCTGGAGAGGATGATCTCCCGGCCGCGGAATTCCTGCTCGCGTCCATCGACGACAGCTTTCACGCCGACGCAGCGCGTGCCTTCGAACAGCAGCTCCTGCACTTGCGTGTTGGTGGAGATGGTGAGGTTGGTACGCTTGCGGGTGTCGCGATCAAGATAGCCCATTGCGGCCGAGACGCGCTGCTCGGCCTGGTTTGAATGCGTCACCGGGAAAAAGCCGTCGACGAACTCGCCGTTCTGGTCCGGCAGGAATTTGTGACCGGCCTGCTGGAAGGCTTGCGCGAACGCCTCTGAATGCCGCGTCCAATGCTCCCGGGGGATGCGACGGACCGGAATCCGGCCGTCCTTGCCGTGGTACGGCCCGTCGAAGTCCAGGTCGCGTTCGACCTTCTTGAAGAAGGGCAGCACGTCATTCCAGTTCCACCCCTCGGCGCCGCGCGCCTCCCATTCGTCGTAGTCGGTCGGCGCGCCGCGATTGGCCATCTGGCCGTTGATCGACGAGCCGCCGCCAAGCACACGCGCCTGTTCGTATTTGCGCAACGGGGGACGCGATTCGTTCGGATTGTTATGGCTGACGACCTGCGTCGTGACCTTGAGCTCGGTCCAGTGAAAGCGGGGATCGAAATAGGCCGTGCCCGGATAGCTGTCCCTGATCTCGGCCGGCTCGTTGCCCGGTGGGGTGTCCTGCCCGGCCTCGCACAGCAGGACCTTGTTGGCGCTTCTGGCGGAGAGCCGGTGGGCCAGCACGGACCCCGCCGAGCCGCCGCCCACGATGATGAAGTCGTACACGATTGGCGCTTCCTGTTGTTCTTGTTTAGCGAGCTTAGCTCGTTATCGATTGACCATGGAAGGATTTTGGATTGCATCCACGCCAACCTTCTCTCCTGTCCCGGACGCGCTGCAACGCCTCAGGCGTTGCGGCGCTGAGCCGGGACCCAGGCGAGTCCGAGTTCGCTGTTGGATGGGCCCCGGCTCTGCAGCGCACCGCTGCCGGACGATGCGTCGCATCGCCGCGGAAGCGCTGCGCTGCGTCCGGGGCACGAGCTTCACGGCTGGCACAAGGATGCTACGGCCTGATCGTCATGTTCTCCGGCGGCCCCGGCTTGCGCAAGGGCTCCGCCAGCCGGGCGAACTCGCATAGCAGCGACCGCGTCTTCCTGGGATCGATGATCTCCTCGACCCAGAACTTCTCGGCCGAGCGGAACGGCGAGCGCAGCTTGTTGAGGCGCTCCTCGATCTCCTTCAGCTTGCCCGCCTTGTCCTCGGCCGCGTCGATGTCGGCGCGGTAGGCGGCTTCGATGCCGCCTTCGAGCGGCAGCGAGCCCCAATAGGCCGACGGCCAAGCGTAGCGGATCGAGAAACGGTCGGCCGGCTGATGCACCACGCCGGCGACGCCGAAGGCGTTGCGCAGGATCACGGTGCACCAGGGCACGGTGGTCTGGTTGACCGCGGCCATGACGCGGACGCCGTGGCGGATGGTGGCCGCCTTCTCGGCATCGAGGCCGATCATGAAGCCGGGGCAGTCCATGAGATAGACGATCGGCAGATGGAAGGTTTCCGCGAAGTCGACCCAGCGCACCACCTTCTGGCAGGCATCGGCCGTCCAGGAGCCGCCATAGTGGAAGCTGTCGCTGGCCAGCAGCAACACCGCCCTGCCCTCGAGCCGCGCGAGGCCGACGATAACAGGCTTGCCGAAATTCCTGGAGACCTCGAAGAACGAGTCCTTGTCGACGACGGACTCGATGATGGGCCGCATCTTGTAGACCTGCTTGCGGTTGCGCGGCACCGCATTCATCAGCGCCTCGTCGCTGCGTTCGGGATCGTCGCTGCAGGGCAAGGTCGGCGGCAGCTCGTAGACCGATGACGGCAGATAAGAGAGGAAACGCCGCGCGCAGGCGAATGCCTCCTCCTCGGTGTCGACCGCATGATCGATCGCGCCGGCGCGGGTCTGGATGTCGGCGCCGCCGAGCTCCTCCTTCGTGAGGTCCTGCCCCAGCGCCTTCACCACCGGCGGGCCAGCGACGAACATCGCGGACTTACGGGTCATGATGGAATAGTGGCTGGCGGCAAGACGCGCGGCACCCAGGCCCGCTACCGAGCCGAGACCGAGTGCGACCACCGGCACGCGCGACAAATTTTCCGTCGTGAAACGATACCAACGCGTGCCGCCGATGCCGCCCGGCAAATTCGCCGCGCCCTTGGTCTCGATGGTCTTGACCGAGCCGCCGCCGCCGGAGCCCTCGATGATGCGGATGATGGGCAGGCGAAAGTCGTGCGCCATCTCCTCCGCCATCAGCGGCTTTGCGGAGATCGACGCATCGGCCGAGCCGCCGCGCACCGTGAAATCGTCGCCGACCACGACCACGGTGCGGCCGTCGACACGCGCACGGCCGAACACGCAGTTCGCCGGCGTCAATTTCTGCAGCTCGCCGCTGGAATCGTACTCGCCGATGCCGGAGACGGCACCGATCTCGTGAAAGCTGCCTTTGTCGATCAGCTTGTCGATACGCTCCCGAACAGTCAGCCGGCCCTGGTCATGCTGTCGCTTGACCTTGTCAACGCCGCCCATCTCCCGCGCGAAGGCTTCGCGCCGGGCGAGCTCGTCGAGTTCCGGCTTCCAGTTCATTCACTCCCTCCGAATTGATCGGCTTGTTATTGTTGTGCACGGCCATGGCGACCGGCCTGCGCGAGATGCGGTTGTTGAAGGCGTCGCCTTCCGCGCCTTCCATCAGGCTGCCGAGCGAGCGGCCAAGCTCGAGCATCAGCGGGGCGACTTCGTCATGCAGACGCTGCTCGTCATACATCGCGGACAGAAGGCCGATCGTGATGACCACGAAGGTCTGGTATTGCGGCGACCAGATCGGCACCGCGAGGCCGTTGATGTGCGGACTCCACAAGCCGCAGGCCGTGACGTAGCCGCGCTCATGCAGCGATTGCCGGTTGGCCTCGATGCGAGGCCTCAGGATCTTGGCGGCCTCGGGCGCTTCCCGTTCCATGTCGGCGACGAAGGCATCGCCGACCTCGGGCGCCAGGGCCGCGGTGTAGGCCGCGCCCGCGGCGGTCGAAGCCATCGAGATGCGGCTGCCGGTGCCCTCGTGCAGGCCGAGCGCGGTCGCCGAGCGCGCGAACTGGAGATAGACGAGATGGAAGCGATCGGGAACGACGAAGCCGACGGTGCCCGGCAGTTGCTCGGCAACTTCCTGGAGCCGTTGCCGGATCATGCTGCGCAGCTGCGCGCCCTTCATCATCGAGGCGCTCATCGCCACCGCGCTCGGGCCGATGCGATATTTCTGATCGCGCGGCAGATAGACGAGCTGGCCCATGCGGGTCAGCGTGTGCGTGAGCCGCGACACGGTCGAGCGCGGCAGCCCGCAGCGGTTCGAAATCTCGAGATTGCCGAGCCTGCTATCGTGGCCCTCGAAGCATCGCAACACGTCGAACGCGCGCGAGACCACCTGGATGACATCACCCTCACCGGCATCGCCAGCGAGCATGCCTTGCCTACTCAACCGCTCCGATCGTCGTCCCATGTTTCCTACCGCCTGTTCCGCTCTGCGGAATTAAATTCCACTTGCAGACGACGCTACCTCAGGCATTTTGCGACGACAACAAAAAGGGATGGCATGCCAGAAATTAAGATCATCACGGAGGTCGCGGGACGCATCTGCGCAACTCCCGTGCAAGTTGGAGGAACCGTCGCCGATGGCGATGAAATTGTGGTCGTCGAAGCGATGAAGATGGAGATCCCGGTGTCCTCGCCCGCGAGCGGCACCATCACATCGCTGCTCGTCAAGCTCGACGACGTCGTTGCCGAAGGACAAGCGATCGCGATTGTCGCGAACTGACCCTCTCCGTCATTCCGCGACAATCTGTCAGTCTCATTCCCGCATGCACGGTACCGCGTTGCCATCGCCTGATGGCGGTGACATGATCTGTTGCAAGCAAAACGTTGTTTCAAACAAAGAAAGAAAATCTTCGCGGCAAAGCGAGGATCATTGGAGGGAAACATGCTTCGTGGGCTGCTCGTGCTCGCGCCTGCCTTGGTGGCGGGCATTTCTTTTGCGTCTACACGCTATTCGTTCGCCGAAGACATCAAGCTGCCGGCGACATTGACGTTCACCGCCTACGACACCGGCACCGCCGGCTTCAACATCGCGGTCGGCGTCGGCAAGATGATGAAGGACAAGTACGGCACCGACGTGCGCGTGCTCCCCGCGGGCAACGACGTCGCCCGCCTCGCGCCACTGCGCGCCAAGCGCGCGGCGTCCGCAGCGATGGGATCCGGCACCTATTTCGCGCAGGAAGGTGTGTTCGAGTTCGGAGCGAAGGAGTGGGGCCCGCAGCCGCTCCAGATCCTGCTCTCGACCGTCGACTGCAATTGCGGCTCGCTCGGCGTCGCCGCCGACACCGGCGTGAAGGAGCTGAAAGACCTCAAGGGCAAGCGTGTCGGCTTCGTGGTCGGCTCGCCGGCGCTGAACCAGAACTCGCTCGCGGTGCTGGCCTTCGCCGGGCTGACGCAAAAGGACGTCAAGGCCGTCGAGTTCGCCAGCTACGGCGCGATGTGGAAGGGCCTGATCAACAACGACGTCGATGCCGCCTTCGGCACCACCATCACCGGCCCCGCCAAGGAAGCCGAGACCTCGCCGCGCGGGCTGATCTGGCCGCCGCTGCCCGCCAAGGACAAGGAGGGCTGGGCGCGAATGCAGAAGGTCGGCTCGTTCTTCTTCCCGCAGCTTGCGACCTGCGGCGCCGGCATCTCGCCGGAGAAGCCGGTCGAGCTCGGCAACTATCCCTATCCGATCTTCGTCGCCTATGCCTCGCAACCGGCCGACCAGGTCTATGCGGTGACCAAAGCCATGATCGTGAACTACGACGCCTACAAGGACTCCGCCCCCGGCGCCGGCGGGCTAGCCGCCGACCGCCAGACCAAGAACTGGGTGGTGCCTGTGCATCCCGGCGCCGTGAAGGCGCTGAAGGAAGCCGGCCAATGGAGCGATGCGCAGGAGGCGCACAACAACAAGCTGATCAAGCGCCAGGAGGTACTGGCAGCCGCGTGGGCCGATTACGGCAAATCCAGTCCGCCGTCCGACGACAAGGCTTTCCTCGACGGCTGGATGAAGGCGCGCGCCGCGGCGCTTGCCAAGGCCGGCATGCCCAACGGGTTCGAAGAATAGAAGGTGGTGATACCAGCGCCCATTGCACCAGCCAGCGTTCAATAGCCCACGCGCGGGATCGATGATGTCTTCTTCCACCTCCACCGCCCCGCAAGACGAAGCCAGGCGGGTCGTGTTCGACGATCCGCATGGCGCCGCCGGCAACATGCAGGAAGCCGAGGTGACGCGCGTTCGCACCCTGCGCGGCGCCTGGCGCTGGACTCTGGTCGCAGCGACCGCGGCGACGATCCTGCTGTGCATCAACCAGCAATTCTCGCTGCGCTTCTTCATCGGCTACACGCAGCTCAACACGGAGTATTTCTACCTCCTGATCGCGTTGATGCTGCCGTTCACCTTCCTGATCTTTCCGGGTACTGCGCGCGCGCCGCTCGACCGCATTCCCTGGTATGACCTGCTGCTCTTCGTCGCGACCTTCGCCGCGGCGCTGCTGCTGATGTCGAACGTGCGCAAGGCGGCGGAGGCCGGCTGGGAATTCGGCGGCGCACCGAACAGCGTGATCGCCGCCGGCCTCGTGATGTGGGCGATGCTTATGGAGGCGCTGCGCCGCACCGGTGGCTGGAGCCTGCTGCTCAGCGTCCTGCCCTTCACCGTCTATCCCCTGTTCGCCGAAGCCGGCTGGCTCGGGCCGTTCCGCGGCACGCAATCGACGCTGGAGCAGGCGACGGCCTATCACGTGCTCTCCGGCGAGAGCCTGCTCGGCATTCCCATTCAGGCTTTCGCCGACACCGTGATCGGCTTCCTCGTGTTCGGCACCGCGCTGATGATGACCGGGGCCGGAAAATTCTTCATCAACCTCGCCTTCGCGCTGTGCGGCACCTTCCGCGGCGGCGCTGCAAAAGTCTGCATCTTTGCCAGCGGCCTGCTCGGCATGATGTCCGGATCGATCATCTCCAACGTGCTCACCGCCGGCACCATGACCATCCCTGTCATGAAGAAGAGCGGCTTCCGCGCCTCCTATGCGGGGGCGATCGAGGCCTGCGCCTCGACCGGCGCGGTGCTGGCGCCGCCGGTGATGGGCGCCACCGCTTTCGTGATCGCGCAATTCCTCAACGTCAGCTACGCCGACGTCGCACTCGCTGCGATCATTCCGGCCGTGCTCTACTATATCGGCCTGTTCATGCAGGTCGATGCCTATGCCGCCCGCCACGGGCTTAAGGGGATTCCGCGTGCCGAGCTGCCGCGGATCATGGATACGATCAAGGACGGCTGGTACTACGTCTTCGTCATCGCGCTTCTGATCGTGATGCTGCTCTACTTCAAGCGCGAGAGCCACGCGCCGTTCTATGCGACCGCGCTATTGCTGGTTCTCAACCAGTTCTTCTCCAAGGACACGCGCTGGACGCTGGCGACGATCAGCCGATTCCTGGAAGTGAACGGGCGCACCTTCGTCGAGCTCGTCGGCATCCTAGCCGGCTGCGGTCTCCTGATCGGCGCATTCTCGATGACGGGCGTCGTCTCGAGCCTTGCCAACGACCTCTTGCATATTGCCGGCGACAGTCCCTTCCTGCTGCTCGGCATGTGTGCGCTCACCAGCCTCATTCTCGGGCTCGGGCTGACGACGACGGCCTGCTACATCTTCCTCGCCATCCTGGTCGCGCCCGCGCTGGAGAAGCTCGGGCTCAACCGCATGGCGGTGCACATGTTCATCTTCTACTGGGGCATGCTGTCGTCGATCACGCCACCGGTCGCGATCGCCTCGTTCGCGGCCGCGGGCATCGCCGGCTCGCCGGCGATGAAGACCGGCTGGGAATCGATGTGGGTCGGCAGCATCATCTATTTCCTGCCGTTCTTCTTCGTGCTCAATCCGGCGCTGGTGCTGCAGGGGCCGAGCCCCTATCTCGCCGGCCTCGGCCTGATGGGCCTCGCCGCCTTCGGCACATTGTTCATCTGCGGCGGCATCCAGGGGTATCAACCATTCGTCGGCAATCTGCGCGGCGCCGGGGCGCTGGAATGGCCGATCCGCGTGCTGCTGGTGATCGGCGGCTTCGTGGTGGCGACCCCCGGCGGCGGAATCATGCCGCTGTCGCAGATGCAGGTGACGTTGCTCGGCCTTGGGATCCTGCTGCCGACGATCCTGATCGCGCTTGTCCTGGTCCGACGCCAGCCTGTGATGCCGGACGGGTTGCGCGTGCCTTAATTGCGTTGCACAAGTGCGGCGATGAAGCCGCACCTGCCCGCCGCCTCGGCCTGGACCCGATCGAAACCGCCTTTGCTGCGGTTTCTGGACAATTGCCTCAGCGAATTCTCCGCCGAGGCCTCGGGCCATGTCGCGGACTACATTCCGGAGCTGAGCAAGGCCGACCCTGCCTATTTCGGCATCAGCCTGGCGACGCTGGACGGCCATGTCTATGAGGTCGGCGACAGCCGGGTGCCCTTCACCATCCAGTCGATGTCCAAGCCCTTCGTGTTCGCGCTCGCGCTGGACCTGCTCGGCGCCGGCAGGGTCGAGAGCGCGATCGGCGTCGAGCCCTCGGGCGATCCCTTCAACTCGATCCGGCTCAATTCCGAGAACCATCCGTTCAACCCGATGGTCAATGCCGGCGCGATCGCCTGCACCGGGCTGATCTACGGCAGCAAGGGCGTGGCGGCCTTCGAGCAGATCCGCGCCGCGCTCGGCCGCTTTGCCGGACGCGACCTCGCGGTCGACGAGACCGTCTACGCTTCCGAAAGCCAGACCGGCGACCGCAACCGTGCCATCGGCTATCTGCTGAAGACCAACGCGGTCATCTCGGACGACGTCGCCGGCGTCCTCGACGTCTATTTCCGGCAATGCGCCGTGCTGGTCACCGCGCGCGACATCGCGGTGATGGCGGCGACGCTCGCCAATCGCGGCATCAACCCCGTCACGGGCGAGCAGGTGCTGAGCGCTTACGCGATCTCGCGCACGCTCTCGGTGATGACGTCCTCGGGCATGTATGACTATGCCGGCGAGTGGATCTACCGGATCGGCATTCCCGCCAAGAGCGGCGTCGGCGGCGGCATTCTGGCCGCCCTCCCCGCGCGTCTCGGCCTCGGCAGCTATTCGCCGCGCCTCGACAAGCACGGCAACAGCGTGCGCGGCATCAAGGTCTGCGAGGCGCTGTCCTCGCATTACGATCTGCACATGCTCAACCGCAGCGACGATGCGCGCAACGCCGTCATCGCGGACTACGACATCGGCAGGAGCCCCTCGCGCCGCGTGCGCCGCCCGCAGGAGCGCGAGATTCTGGCGGCACATGAGCAGGAGGTGCGAATCATCGAGCTGGTCGGCACGCTGTCGCTGTCGGCGGTCGATTACGTCTCGCGGCGGCTTGCCGGGCGACCGCGGCCGCAATTCGTGATCTTCGATCTCCACCGCGTGACCTCGACCACGCGCGCCGGCGCACGGCTGGTTGCCGAAGCGTTCGAGGAGCTTGCGGCGCTGAACGTGACGGTCGTGCTGTCAGGCGTCAGGCGTGCCTCCAAGGAATGGAACACGTTGCGCGAATGGACCGCCGAGCTCAAGAACGTCCGCGACTTCTACCTGCTCGACACCGCGATCGAATGGGCCGAAGACCAGATCGTGTATCGCTACGGCGGCTCGATCGATTTTCACGAGACCACCGAGCTCGCCGAGCAGCCGCTGCTGGCAGGGCTGAGCGAGGAGGAGCTGACCGATCTGGCCTCGCTCTGCACCATCAGAACCTATCAGTCCGGCGCGAAGATTCTGACGACCGGCGATCCTGCGGATGCCCTGTATTTCCTGCGTAGCGGCGCGGTGCACGTCACCTTGCCCGACGGCGTACGGCTGGCGACGCTCACCGCGGGCATGGCGTTCGGCGAGATGGCACTGCTGGAGGCAACGCGTTCTGCCGACGTGTTCGCCGACATGGCGGCAACCGCATTCGAGGTGCCGCTAAAGGATTTCGAACGCTTTCGCAAGCAGCACCCGCGCGCCAGCGAAAGCATCATGCGCAACCTCGCCCGGCTGCTGGCCGACCGCCTGATCGTCGCCAACGCGAAGGTGGATATTCTGACGTCGACGTGAGCGCTTGACGTTCATCCAGATGAGGTCGTCATGCTCCCGCATCCGCCTCTTGCTCAGCGGCTCGCGGCTTCACTCAGCCGCCGCTTGATCTTCTTTGCGCTCGCTTCGAGCAGTTCGGACGGCTTCTGGCCGGTCGCGGCGCAGAGGCAGGCCCAGTAGTAGATGACGTCGCCGAGTTCATCAACGAGACCCGCCTTGTCGAGCCAATCATCGCGCAAGAGCTTCTTGATGTGATCGGCGACCTCGCCGGCTTCGCCGGCAAGGCCGAGGCCGAGATAGGACAGCCGCTCGTTGGACGGACGCTCGTCGACTTTCGCAATGCTCGCGGCCCAGGCCGCATATTCATCGATCGTCATCGGCATTCCCCGCCGCTTGCGTCGATCTAGCCCACCACTTCGGTGACGGGCTGGAGATCGATCTCGAAGGTCTCCAGGAATTTGGAGGTCATGATGTAGAAGCCGACCGAGAGCTGCAATTCGACCAGCGCGGCCGGCGTCAGCTTTGATGCGATCGCCTTGAAGGTCGCGTCTGTCGGCTTCTTCAGCTTCACGATCTCGTCGGTGAAGGCGAGCGCGGCGCGCTGCACCTCGTTGAAGCAGGTCGCGGCCTGCCAGTTCTCCAGCGCCTCGTTCTGCGCGTCGGTGACGCCGACATTCTTGCCGATCCGCTTGTGCGCCACGATCTCGTACGGCGCCTCGCACAAGATTCCGGTGCGGGTGATCGCGAGCTCGCGGACGATGGGATCGAGTTCACCCTTGTGCCTGATGGCGCCCCCCAAGCGGCAGTACTGCTCGAAATAGCTCGGCGAGTGCGCCATCATGCGGAAGATGTTGGCATGACGGTTCTTGTCCAGTATTTCGCGGGTGCGGTCGGATGCCTTGGACGGGTCGCTGTAGTCAATGCGGGCCATGATTTTCCTGAAGTTTTCCCTGAGCTTTTGATGTTTTTTGTCGTCGTGGGGATAAGCTCCCAAAGACTTTATTCGCGCGCGGACGCAGGAGCAACATCATCGAGTCAAATTGCCGCCGCATTGCTGATCGACCCTGCGACAGTCGATATTCGCCGCGTGGGGACAAATCGCGGTGAATACTCGCAAGTGGGGTGTTCCGAGTAAAACAATTGGCCATTGGGTGCGCTAGCCGCGCAACGATGAGTCACGCCCAAGTCTAGGGAGAGAACGGCATGAAGGAAGCCACCAAGGGGGCGGCCTCGGGAGCGCTCGCGCACATGCTGGCGGTGACGGCGATGCTCGTCATCGCCAGCATCTTGTTCTACGGGCGTTGAGTTAAGCGTTTCAGTGCTTTCGTCATTCCGGGGTGGCCCTCGCACAGGCCAGGCCCAGAATACCCGTTCCAGGCTCGGTCCCTTGGACCGCCCCCGAATGACGAATCCCTCTACGTGCCCTTCGTGAAGAACGGCACCAGCTTTCCCGCGAACGTTTTGAAGCTCGCGACGACCGAATCGCCGATGGCGAGATCGTTCGCGCCGTGCGCCATCATGCGAAAACCCTCGGCGCAATCGACGAGCAGGATGTTGTAGGGCACGTGGGCGCGCGTCTCGGGCGTGGCGGCGCGGCAGACCAGCGAGGTCGCGTAGACCCTGCCCTTGCCGCTGGCGCGCTGCTCGCGCGGATCGGGTGCGCCGCAGGCCGCGCAGAAGGCGCGATGGAAATACTGCACGTGGCCGCAAGCGCCACAGGTCTGGAACGTGATCGCCTCTTCGCCCTTGGTCCAGTCCGCCAGACGTTCGCTCATCGCACCTGCTCCAGGAACATGCTGACGTGAGACGACAGCACGCCGCCATCGCCGTGCAGCAGCGCAATGGACGCATCGCGCACCTGGCGATTGGCCGCCCGACCCGTCATCTGCAAATGCGCCTCGACCAGATGCGCCATGGCGCCGCCGACGCCGCAATGGCCGTAGCTGAGCAGGCCGCCATGGGTGTTGAGCGGCATGGCGCCGTCGCGGCTGAAATGACCGGCGCGGACCCGCGCGGCCGCCTCGCCGCGGCCGGCAAGCCCGAGATCTTCCAGCAGCATCGCGAGCGTGATGGTGAAGCTGTCGTAGACGGCGGCATAGCGCACGTCGGAGATCGCAAGACCCGTCGCCTCCCTGGCGCGCGCGATCGAGATCTCGGCGCCGAGCTCGCTGAGGCCCGGCGCGGCCGTGACATGCTGATGGGTGTGCGCCTGGGCGCAGCCGCGAATGCGGACACCCGCTTCCCCTGTCCGCTCGCGGCTGATGACGAACGCCGCGCCACCGTCGGAGACGGGGCAGCAGTCGAGCAGCTTGAGCGGCATCGCCACCGGCTTGGAGGCCATGACGTCGGCGACCGAGATGGGATCGTGGAATTGCGCGCCGGGATGGGTGCAGGCGTGCGCGCGCATCAGCACCGCGAACTCGGCGAGGTCCTGTTCGGTCACGCCATATTCGTGCATGTAGCGCGTAGCGACGAGGCCGTAATAGGCGGGAATGGTCGGGCCGAGCGGCACCTCGTAGTCGGGATGGCCGACCTGCGCCAGCGCCTGGATCGAGGCATCGCGGCTCTGCCCGGTGAGACGGTTCTCGCCGGCGACCACGAGCACGTGGCGAGCGACGCCTGCGTCGACGAGCTGATGCGCGAGCATCGTCATCGCGAGTCCCGTGGCGCCGCCCACCTGCACGGCGTGGGCATAGCTCGGACGAATGCCGAAATGCTCGGCGAAGACGGTGGCCAGCATGATGTGCGGCGAGACGGTGGAGTAGCCGCAGAGGATACCGTCGATGTCCGAGCGTCTCAGCCCGGCATCGTCGAGCGCGGCTTGGGCGGCCTTGCTCATCAGGTCGAGCGAGGACGAGCCTTCGTGCTTGCCGAACGGCGTGAGGCCGACGCCGGTGATGAAGCTCATGCTCTCTCCCCCCTGTCAATCCGGGGCGCGCCGTCAGGCGCGAGCCCGGAATCCATACTCACGATGGTGGTTATGGATTCCGGGCTCGCGACTTCGTCGCGCCCCGGAATGACGGATGAGAGAGTCTTCATATCGTCTCCCCCTATTCCGGCGCCGATCGCGTGACGCCGTCGCGGACCATGGCTGCGATCTGGTCGGAGGAGTAGCCGATCTCGCGCAAGATCTCGGCGCCATGCTCGTTGAGCCGCGGCGCCAGGCGCGCGGGCTCTGCCTCGGTCTCCGACCAGGTCGCCGTCACCTTCATGCTGCGGATCGGCCCTTCCGTCGGATGGGTCACGACCGGGAAGAAATTCGTCGCCTCCAGATGGTCGTCGTGCAGGATCGACGCGAGATCGTGCATCGGCATGACCGGCACATCGGCCTTGGTGAGCAGGTCGATCCATTCCGCCGTGGTGCGCGTCTCGAAGATACGCGCGAGTTCGGCGTAGACCACATCGATGTTGGCGGCGCGGCCGGCGAAGGTCGCAAACCTGGGATCGGCGCGCAGATCGTCACGCCCTGTCGCCTTGAAGAAGTTCTCCCACTGCTTGTCGTTGTAGACGATGACGCTGAGATAGCCGTCCGAGGTCTTGTACGGCCTGCGGTCGCGCGAGAGGTGGCGGGCATAGCCGCCCTTGTCGAGCGGCGGCTCGAAGGTGAGCCCGCCCATGTGATCGCCCATGACGAAACCGGCCATGGTCTCGAACATGGGAATGTCGACGCGCTGGCCGCGCCCGGTGCGGTCGCGGTGCACGAGGCTGGCGCAGATCGCCCCGACGGCGGTGAGACCGACGATGCGATCGACCAGCGCATTCGGCACGTAGCGCGGCACGCCGTCGCCGGTCTGCGCCATCAAGGCCGGCAGCGCGGTGGCGCCCTGGATCAGATCGTCATAGGCCGGTTTTCCGGCGTAGGGCCCGTCCTGACCGAAACCGAACACGCCGGCATAGACGAGGCGCGGGTTGATGGCGGAAACGACATCGTAATCGAGCTGAAGCCGCGCCATGGCCTGCGGACGAACGTTGTAGACGAGCACGTCGGCGTCCTTGAGCAGCCGCAGTACGGCTTCGCGCCCCGAGGGCTTTTTCAGGTCGAGACAGATCGAGCGCTTGCTGCGGTTGGTGTTCAGGAACACTGGGCCCATCCCGGCGTGACGCATCGGCCCGATCAGGCGGGTGACGTCGCCGTCCAGCGATTCCACCTTGATGACGTCGGCACCATAGTCGCCGAGCATCTGGGTCGCATAGGGCCCCATCAGCACGGTGGTCATGTCGATGACCTTGATGCCCTTCAACGGCCCCATCGTTCGCTCCCGATTGCGCGGGGCTCAAGCGCGGCCCGCGATTGCGGTCCAGCTAACGGCAGTGCCGCCGCTCGCGCAAGGGCGGGCGGCGTATGGCGGCATGCGCCGCGCGGCGATATCGGCCGCTATTTCTTCTGGCGGGATTCCCGGATCTTCAGGAGCCGGTCGAGCTCTTCGTTCTGCTGGCTGATCCGGTCGGCGATGCGCGACTCACTCTGCTCGCCCGAGGCGGCAGCGGCCTGCTCGATGAGCTGGCGGATATTGTCCTCGAGGATCGCAATGCGGTCGTTCAGCGCTTCCATCGATAGTGAGTCTTCGTAGTCAGTGCTCATAATGCTTTTCCCGCAAACACAATCAGAAGCATTAAGGCGGGCTCGGACGGGCCCACCATGATCTAGCGCAAGGGTCGTAGGGTGGATTAGCCGCAGGCGTAATCCACCAACCCGTGTCTCCGCGGAGACAAAAGAGGTGGGTTACGCCTGCGGCTAACCCACCCTACAAGGCCTACTTCAGCGGCTCCAGCACGGAGACGTAGTTGGCGACGGCAGCGCCGCCCATGTTGAAGATGCCGCCGAGCTTGGCGTTCTTGAGCTGCATGCCCTCGGGCGCCTGCCCTGCAAGCTGCATCGCGGTCATCACATGCATGGAGACGCCGGTGGCACCGATCGGATGGCCCTTGGCCTTCAGCCCGCCGGACGGGTTGACCGGCAGCTTGCCGTCCTTGAGCGTCCAGCCTTCCTTGATGGCGCGGGCGCCCTGCCCCCTCGGCGTCAGGCCCATCGCTTCGTATTCGATCAGCTCGGCGACCGTGAAGCAGTCATGGGTCTCGACGAAGGAGAGATCGGACAGCGTCACACCGGCCTTTTCCAGCGCGCGCTGCCAGGCGACCGTGCAGCCCTCGAACTGGAGGATGTCGCGCTTGCTCATCGGCAGGAAGTCCTGGGCGTGCGCGGTGGCGCGGAAGCCGATCGACTTGCTCATGCCCTTGGCGGTCTCGGCATCGGCCAGCACCAGCGCCGCGGCGCCATCGGAGACCAGCGAGCAGTCGGTGCGCTTCAAGGGGCCGGCGACGTAAGGGTTCTTCTCGCTCTCGGCGCGGCAGAAGTCGAAGCCGAAGTCCTTGCGCATCTGGGCGAAGGGGTTGGCGACGCCGTTCTTGTGGTTCTTGGCCGCGATCAGCGCCAGCGCATCGGACTGGTCGCCGTATTTCTGGAAATAGGAGCTGGCGATCTTGCCGAACACGCCGGCAAAGCCGCCGACCGTGTCACCGTCCTCGGGCAGGTAGGACGCCTTGAGCAGGTTCTTGCCGATCTCCGGGCCCGGCGTGCGTGTCATCTGCTCGACGCCGACGACGAGCACGATCTTGGCGGCGCCTGCGGCAATCGCGCGCAGGCCCTGATGCACGGCGGCGGAGCCGGTGGCGCAGGCGTTCTCGACGCGGGTCGCCGGCTTGAAGCGCAGCTTGGGATCGGCCTGGAGCACCAGCGAGGCGGTAAAATCCTGCGGCGAGAAGCCGGCGTTGAAATGGCCAAGCACGATCTCGTCGACATCGCCAGCCGAAACGCCGGCATCGGCCAGCGCCTCATTGGCCACGCGGACGACCAGGCTTTCCACGGTCTCGGTATCGAACTTGCCGAACGGCGTGTGCGCCCATCCGACGATGCTGGCAGTCATGGTCATTTCTCCCTGGGGTCTCTTCCTGAGCTAAGTCTTAGCCCAGGGATGGCAAGACTTCACGCGGCTTTCAGGGCCTCGAGGGTGCGCTGGCAGATGGCAGTTATGCCGGCCCAGTTCCCGCCCCGGATCTCCGCCGTCGGGCACAGCCAGGAGCCGCCGACCGCGACCACGTTGGGCTCGGCGAGCCAGCTCGCGGCATTGGCCTCGCCGACCCCGCCCGTGGGGCAGAACCGCACGCTCGGGAACGGGCCGCCGAGGGCGCGCAGGCCCTTGATGCCGCCGGCCTGCTCGGCCGGGAAGAACTTTGCGACGTCGAAGCCGTAGGACAGCGCCATCATCAGCTCGGAGGCCGTGGCGATGCCCGGCGCGAACGGCAAGGAGCTGTCGGTTGCGGCCTTGAGCAGATCGGGGGTCAGGCCCGGGCTGATACCGAACGCGACGCCGAGCTTCTCGACACGGGTGAAGTCGGCCGGATTGAGGATCGTGCCGATGCCGACGACCGCCTCGGGGACTTCGGCCATCATCGCCCTCGCCGCCTCGATCGCAACCGGGGTACGCAGGGTCACTTCCAGCGTGCGCACGCCGCCAGCGACCAGCGCACGCGCCAGCGGCACGGCATCCTGGATCCGCTCGATGGTGAGGACGGGAATGACGGTCGCCGCCTTGAACAGCGCGACGAGGTGGTTCTGTTGGGCAGTCGTGGTCATAGGTCTCTATTCACTTGGTCGCGTTTACTTGGTCGCCTGGCGAGAGGCCGCCGGCCGGTGCCGCTTCTTCGGCGGCATGGCATAGCCCGGAATGATGGCGCCGGGATAGCAGATCACGAGGCTGGCAAGGCGATGTCCGGCCTGGGCGGCCTCGACCGGATCGGAACCGGCGAGGCGCGCCGCGATATAGGCCGCGGCGAAGCTGTCGCCGGCCGCCGTGGTGTCGACGACCGGTTTCGTCATGGGCTCGGCGCGGACCTCGTGGGTAGCACCGGGAAAGCGCAGCAGGCTGACGGGCTCGGCGAGCCGGAACACCAGCTCGGGGCTCGGAATACGCGCCATCAGCTGGTCGCGGCTCTCGCCGGGATAGAGCGCGAGCAGATCCTCGGTCGAGGTCAGCACGATGTCCGCGATGGCGAAGGCTGCGGCAAAGACCTCGCGGGCAACGTCGCGATCCGGCCAGCCGCGTGCGCGAAAATTGGTGTCGAACACGAAGCGGGTGCCGAGCAGGCGCGCGCGCTTGATCGCCGCAAACAGGCGATCGCGGCCCGAAGCGTCGTAGATCGAGAGCGTGATGGCGGAGAGATAGACGACGTCGTAGCTCATCAGCGAGTTGAGGATTTCGTCCGTCTCCGGCAGGCTCATCAGCTGCCGCGCCGCCGCGCTGTCGCGCCAGTGGAAGAACTGGCGCTCGCCCTTCGCATCCAGTTGGATCATGTAGAGGCCGGGCAGCTTGCCCGCGAGCCGCACGACACGCCGCGTGCCGACACCCTCTGCATTCCAGGCCGCGATCATCTCATCGCTGAGACCGTCATCGCCGAGCGCGGTGAGATAGTCGACCTTGACCTCGAGCCGCGCCAGATAGACGGCGGTGTTGAGGGTATCACCGCCGAAGCCGCGCGAGTAGAGGCCGCCGCCCTGGCCGGCAGACGCGCCGCCTTGCGCCTGCCTGAGCTCGACCATGCATTCGCCGATGCAAGCAACGCTCGCCATCACCAGGGCCCGCTCAGTCAGAGATCAGGCGACGAAATTGCCGCCGAGCTCGTCTTCGATGTGAATGCGGATGATATCGTCGAAAGTCTTCTCGGCGGTGGTGAAGCCGAGCTCGCGCGCACGCTTCGGGTCGAAATTGCGCGGCCAGCCGCCGACGATGCCGACGATGAAGGGATCCGGCTCGCGCTTGATGCGGGCGGCGACCTTCTCGCCGGCAACCCGCTTCAGGGCGGCGATCTGCTCGCCGACCGTGGCCGAAAGGCCCGGCATGGTCAGATTGCGGCGCGGGCCCACGGTGGCGAGATCCATGGTGCCGGCGTGCAACAGGAAGCCGACGGCCGAGCGCGGCGTGGCGTGCCAGTGGCGGACGTCCTCGGACACCGGCAGGATCGCTTCCTTGCCGGCGAGCGGCTCGCGCAGGATGTTGGAGAAGAAGCCCGATGCCGCCTTGTTGGGCAGGCCGGGCCGGATGCAGATGGTCGGCAGGCGGATGCCGATGCCGTCGAGGAAGCCGCGGCGCGAATAGTCGGCCAGCAGCAGTTCGCCGATTGCCTTCTGCGTGCCGTAGCTGAGCAGCGGCGTGTGGAAGAACTCGTCGCCGATGGCATCGGGGAACGGCGCGCCGAACACCGCGATCGAGGACGTGAACACCACGCGCGGCTTGTAGCCGCCGCCCGCAAGCCTGATTGCGTCGAGCAGCATCCGCGTGCCGTCGAGATTGATACGGTAGCCCTTGTCGAAATCGAGCTCGGCTTCGCCCGAGACGATCGCGGCGAGATGGAAGATCACGTCCGGGCGCCCGGCGACCAGCTTTTCGGCCGCGCCCGGCACCGCGAAATCGCCCGACACCGTCTCGACCGGGAAACCGGCCTTCTCCGGCTTCCTCGGCTCGACCACGTCATGCATGGTGAGACTGGTGATGTCGCTCTTGCCGAGCCGGCCGTCGCGCAGCAGCCGTTCGCAGAGTTTGCGGCCGACCATGCCGGCGGCGCCCAGAACCAGAATGTGCAAGAGCCTACTCCTTAGTTGTTGGCCGAAGCGCACCGCTCCGATGCGTCCTCGGCAAGCCCCGCGATCATTCCTTCACGGCGCCGGTCATCGCCGACACATAATGCTCCACGAAGAAGGCGTAAAGGATCACGAGCGGCAGCGAGCCGGCCAGGGCTCCGGCCATCAGCGAGCCCCAGCGATAGATGTCGCCGTCCACGAACTCGTTGACGATCGCCACCGGCACCGTCTTGTTGCTGGTCGACTGCAGGAAGGTCAACGCATAGATGAATTCGTTCCAGCACAGCGTGAAGCAGAAGATGAAGGCCGAGATCAGGCCGGGAATCGCGAGCGGCAGCACGATCTTGATCAGGATCTGCCAGCGGCTCGCCCCGTCGATCAGCGCGCATTCCTCGAGTTCGAACGGGATGGTCTTGAAATAGCCCATCAGCAGCCAGGTCGAGAACGGGATCAGGATGGTCGGATAGGTCAGGATCAGCGCCAGCGGCGAGTCGAACAGGCCATACTGAAACACGACGGTGGCGAGCGGAATGAACAGGATGGACGGCGGCACCAGATAGGCGAGGAAGATCAGCCCGCCGACGAGATTGGCGCCTTTGTAGCGCAGACGCACGATGGCATAGGCCGCGAGCACCGATGCGATGATCGAGAGCACCGTGGCACAGATCGCCACGTACATCGTGTTCCAGAGCCAGTGCGGATAGTAGCTCTCGAACAGCAGCTTGTGGAAATGCTTGAAGGTCGGATTCCAGGTCCAGAACGGGTTGTACCTGTCGAGGTCGAGGAGCTGATCGTCCGGTTTAACCGAGGTCAGCGCCATCCAGTAGAACGGAAACAGGAGGACCACGACGATGATCGTCAGCGGCAGGTACAGCGTCACGATCCGCCGCGGCACCGACTGCAGATAGCTCATGCCCTCGCTGTTGTCGACGCGCGCGGGCGCCGACATCACGGACTTGAGATCGACTTTCGAGGCAGGAAGATCAGTCATTGTTCTCTCCCTGTTGCCATTTGCGACGCTGCAGGCCGAACCAGGAGACCATGATCGCAGCGAGCAGGAACGGAATCATGGCGCTGGATATCGCCGCGCCCTCGCCGAGCTGCCCGGCGATGATCGCGCGCTGGTAGGACAGCGTCGCCATCAGATGGGTGGCGTTGACGGGGCCGCCGCGCGTCATCGCCCAGATCAACTGGAAGTCGGTGAAGGTGAACAGCACCGAGAAGGTCATCACGACGGCGATGATCGGCGTCAGCAGCGGATAGGTGATGTACCGGAAATTCTGCCAGCGCGTGGCGCCGTCGAGCGTTGCGGCTTCATAGAGCGACGGCGACACCGTCTGCAGGCCTGCGAGCAGCGTGATCGCCACGAACGGCACGCCGCGCCAGATATTGGCGAAGATCACGCAAATGCGGGCCCAGGTCGTGTCGCCGAGGAAGTTGATGTTCTGGTCGATCAGGCCGAGATGCTTCAGCGACCAGGAGATGATGGAGAATTGCGAGTCGAAGATCCACCAGAACGCCAGCGCCGAGAGCACCGTCGGCACGATGAAGGGGATCAGGACCATCGCGCGCAGCATCGCCTTGAACGGCATATTCTCGTTCAGCAAGAGCGCGAGATAGAGCCCGATCGCGAATTTGAGGGCGCTGGCGACGAAGGTGTAGAGCAGCGTGTTGAACACCGACAGCCAGAAGATGGAATCGTCCCACAGCCACTCATAGTTCTCGGTGGCGACGAAGTGCCCGACCCTGCCAATACGGGTGTCCGTGAAGGACAGCCAGATGCCGAGTCCCAGCGGATAGGCCAGGAAGAAGATCAGGAACGCCATGGCCGGCACCATGAACCAGAAGCCGAGCCAGTTGCGATTGTGTTTGAGCTGGGTCCAGGCGCTGTCCTCGCTCATCTGAGGCTTGGCCCGGGGAATTGCGACATCAGCCATGCCCGATATCCCTGATCGAAATGTTGACGAGCGGGCGGCCGGATGGCCGCCCGCTCCGTGATCCTCAGCGATAGATGCGCTTCAGCTGGCGCTCGGCTTCCGCCATCGCGCCCTTCGCATCCTTGGCGCCGGTGCAGTAATTGGCGAACATGTCGACGACGATGAAGTCGGCGATCGCAGTTGCCGCCTTCTCGCCGACGGTCCCGATACCGGAGGCCGGCAGAGTGCGCTTGGAAGCCTGCGCGAACACGGCGTTCTTCGGATCCGCCTTCCAGATCGGCGCCGACTCATAGGCGTTCAAGGTCTGCGTCAGATAGCCTTGCGCGCCATCCAGCCACTTCTCGTAATTCTCCTTCTCCAGCATGAAGGCGATAAAGGCCTTCGCCGCATTCGGATATTTGGTGAAGTTGAAGGCGAGGATCGGCAGCGCAAGCTGCAGCTCGGTCGGCTTGCCGACCGGGCCGACCGGCCAGAGCGCGTGATAGGTGTCCTCGGCGAGTTCCTTCTTGCTCGCATCGGTCTTGGCGGCGACGTAGATCGAGATGCCGTTCGCCGTGCAATAGAGCTCGCCGGCGAGGAACGCCTTGTTGTTGGAGGAGTCGTTCCAGGACGCCGTGCCCGGGATGAAGCTGTCATACAGCGCCTTGCAATATTCCAGCGCCTTCGCCGTTTCCGGCGAGTTGATGATGATCTTGTCGTTCTGGTCGACCGTGTAGGCGCCATGCCCCCACAGCACCCAGTGCAGCCACGAATTGCCGTCACCCGAGGCATGACCGAGCGCGAAGCCCGCCGGCGTGTTGTTCTTCTTCAGGGCCTTGCACATCTCGAGGAAGCCGGGGAAATCCTTCGGGAATTCCTTGAAGCCGGCCTTGTCGAGCGCCGACTTGCGGTACGTCATGTAGCCGCCGTTGGTCGCGACGGGAATGCCGAGCCAGTCGTTGCCTTGCTTGCAGGTCTTGGCCGCCGCATCGGTCCAGCCGCCATATTTCTTGCCGAGATAATCGGCGACGTCGTTCATCTTCAGCACTTTGGTGGGAAACAGCTGCGGCAGCGTGTGCAGGCCCCATGCGAGATCGAGTCCGGAGCCGGTGTTGGCTGCAACCGAAGCCTTCGGCTGCACGTCCTCGAAGGACTCACTGAACACGTTCATCTCGGTGCCGGTGGCAGCCTTGAACGCCGCAACCATCGCGTTGAACGCATCGTCCTCCTGCGGCACGAAGCGCTTCCACCGCATCACGGTCAGCTTGGCGCCGGGCTCGGCCTTCCAGGGCGCGCTCTGCGCCCAGGCCTTGGCGAACTCGAAAAGTGCCGGCCCGGTCAGCATGCCGGTCGCAGCCAGTGCCGTTCCGCCTTGAAGCAGCGTCCGGCGGGTAAAGTCTTGCATGTCGTCCTCCCTGTGATGCTTTTTCTTGTCTTGGTTAAACTACACTACGCGTTGAGGCGTTTTCCCGTCGCGTCGTCGAACAAGTGCACCAGTGACGGGTCGGGCTTCAATCGCACCTTGTCGCCCGGGTTGAACTGGTGACGCTCGCGGAACACCGCGACGACCTGCTCGCCGCCGACCTTGGCGAACACCTGCGTCTCCGAGCCGGTCGGCTCGACGACGATGATCTCGGCCTCGGCGCCATCGTCGGCGATGGTGAAATGCTCCGGCCGCACGCCGTAGACCGCGGGACGGCCGTCGGACGCCGCCGGCGCGGTCTTGAGCGGCAGCTTGACGCCGTTCGGCCCCTCGAAGGTGGCAACGCCGTTGACGCGCACGTGACCTTTGAGGAAATTCATGGCGGGGGGG
>NZ_AJQE01000165.1 GCF_000261685.1 Bradyrhizobium genomosp. I (2014)
TCGGGCTTGTCGTAGAGCTCGAGCGGCGTGCCCATCTGCTCGACGATGCCGTCATGCATGACGACGATCTTGTCGGCCATGGTCATGGCCTCGATCTGGTCGTGGGTGACGTAGACGGTCGTCGTCTTCAGCCGCTGGTGCAGCTCCTTGATCTCGGTGCGCATGGCGACGCGCAGCTTGGCGTCGAGGTTCGACAAGGGCTCGTCGAACAGGAACACCTGCGGGTCACGGACGATGGCGCGGCCCATGGCGACGCGCTGACGCTGGCCGCCGGAGAGCTGGCGCGGATAGCGGTCGAGCAACGGCGACAGCGCGAGGATCTCGGCGGCGCGCTTGACGCGCTTGTTGATCTCGTCGGCGCCCGCATTCCGCAGCTTCAGCGAGAAGCCCATATTGTCGGCGACCGTCATGTGCGGATAGAGCGCGTAGTTCTGGAACACCATCGCAATGTCCCGCTCCTTGGGCTGGACATTGTTGACGACGCGGTCGCCGATCGAGATCGTGCCGGAGGTGATGTTCTCGAGGCCTGCGAGCATGCGCAGAAGCGTCGACTTGCCGCAACCGGAGGGGCCAACCAGGACGACGAACTGGCCATCCTCGATCGGAATCGTCACGCCGTGCAGGACTTCAAAATTGCCGAACGATTTCCGCACGTCGCGGATTTGCACAGACGACATCTAGCTCCCTCCTCGAAAGTCCACGACGCCTCTTAGCGCCGCGACCGTCTTGTTTTTCAGACTTCACCGTACGAAGCCCGATCTTGGCGGGCAACATTGTCGGCAGTTTGTGCGGTTTTGGCAATTTGTCTTTGGTTAGTCGTTGCTGGTAGCGCTGTCAACGTTCCTTTGTTTGCGGGACCGACTGTGTTAAGAGCAGCAAATGGGTCGAAAACGCACCAAGTCAGGCAAAATCCGGCTGGCCGAAGTGGCCGAGCTCGCCGGCGTCAGCCCGATTACCGCGTCCCGCTTCTTCCGCAATCCGGAGGCCCTGTCGGTCGCCAAGCGGACGCGGGTCGAGAGCGCCGCCAAGGAGCTCGGCTATGTGCCCAACCTTGCCGCAAGGGCACTGGCCTCGCAACGCACCGAAGTCATCGGTGTGTTGATCCCCTCCCTCACCAATAACGTGTTCTCGGACGTGCTGCGCGGCATCTATGACGCGTCCGAAGGCAGCCGTTACTCGATCCAGTTGTCCAACACACGCTACAGCATTCTCCAGGAAGAGAAGTTGCTGCGCCTGTTTCTGGCGCAGAAGCCGGCCGGGCTGATCGTCACCGGCATCGACCAGACTGCGGAATCCCGCGCGATGCTGGAAGCCGCGGACTGCCCGATCGTGCAGATCATGGAGATCGGCCCGGATCCGGTCGACATGATGATCGGCTTTTCGCACTATGATGCAGCCCGCGCGGCGGTCGCGCACCTGTTCGAACAAGGTCACCGCAAGATCGGCTTCGTCGGCGCGCGCATGGACCCGCGGGTCCAGCGGCGGCTGGACGGATATGTCTCGGCCATGAAGGACGCTGGCCTGTTCGAGCAGCGCCTCGTCGTCACGACGGCCACGCCGACTTCGGTGACGCTCGGCGGAGCGCTGTTCGCCGATCTCCTGGCGCGGGAGCCCGACATCGACGCGGTGTTCTGCGCCAATGACGACCTCGCGCTCGGTGTGCTGTTCGAATGCCGGCGCCGGGAGATCACAGTCCCCGGGCAGATCGCGATCGTCGGCTTCAACGACCTCGAGTTCATGGCCTCCGCCGTCCCCACCCTCACCAGCATCCGCACCAACCGCTACGAGATGGGGAAGACGGCCGCCACCATGCTGATCAACGCGATCGAAGGGCGCCGCCCGGAGCAGCCGGTGCTCGATCTCGGCTTCAAGGTGATCGAGCGGCAAAGCTCGTCGACCCGGCGTTCGGACAGCAGGCCAGCCGTTTCCGGCGCAGGTGCGGCGAACAAAATGATAGCGTTACCAAGTAGCCACGACTAGTATCGGACTCGTGAGGAAACGACCCGCCAGCGGGAAGGCAGATCGTCGCTCGCGCCGTTGGGCATCGCACATGCCGACACCATGAGACGGACGCCAGCGCGTTTGCATTGCAGGAGAAACCAATGACAAAGAAACCAACCAATGGGCATGCCGCCGGCAGCAACGGCTCTCGCCGCCATCTTCGCTCGCAGGAATGGTTCAACAACCCGCACAATCCGGGCATGACCGCGCTCTATATGGAGCGCTATCTCAATTACGGCCTCACCCGCGCCGAGCTGCAGTCCGGCAAGCCGATCATCGGCATCGCCCAGACCGGCAACGATCTCTCCCCCTGCAACCGCCACCATATCGAGCTGGCCCATCGCGTCCGCGAGGGCATCCGCGAAGCCGGCGGCATCGCGATGGAATTCCCCACCCACCCGATCCAGGAGACCGGCAAGCGCCCGACCGCCGCGCTCGACCGCAACCTCGCCTATCTCGGCCTGGTCGAGGTTCTCTACGGCTATCCGCTCGACGGCGTCGTGCTCACGACCGGCTGCGACAAGACCACGCCGGCCTGCATGATGGCGGCGGCCACCGTGAACCTGCCCGCGATCGTTCTGTCGGGCGGCCCGATGCTGAACGGCTGGCATGCGGGTGAGCGCACCGGCTCCGGCACGATCGTCTGGAAATCGCGGGAGCGGCTCGCAGCGGGCGAGATCGACTATGAAGAGTTCATGGAGATCGTGGCCTCCTCGGCCCCATCGGTCGGCCATTGCAACACCATGGGCACCGCCTCGACCATGAATGGCCTCGCCGAAGCGCTCGGCTTCTCGCTGCCGGGCTGCGCGGCGATCCCCGCCCCCTACCGCGAGCGCGGCCAGATCGCCTACGAGACGGGAAAACGCGCCGTCGAGATGGTGTGGGAAGATCTCAAGCCCTCGGACATTCTGACCCGCAAGGCGTTCGAGAACTGCATCGTGATCAATTCGGCGATCGGCGGCTCGACCAATGCGCCGATCCACATCAACGCGCTGGCCCGCCACATCGGCGTCGAGCTCTCGATCGAGGACTGGCAGAAGGTGGGCCACGACGTGCCGCTGCTGGTCAACATGCAGCCGGCCGGCTTCTATCTCGGCGAGGAATTCCACCGCGCCGGTGGCGTGCCCGCCGTGGTGCGCGAATTGATGAAGCACAAGCGCATCCATGAGGACGCCGTCACCGTCAACGGCCGCGGCATCGGCGAGAACTGCAAGAACGCGCCGGTCCCCGACAACGACGTGATCTGGGCCTACGACAAGCCGCTGGTGAAGGATGCCGGCTTCCTGGTGCTGAAGGGCAATTTGTTCGACTCCGCGATCATGAAGACCAGCGTGATCTCCAAGGAATTCCGCGACCGCTATCTCAGCAACCCGAAGGACCCGAACGCCTTCGAGGGCCGCGCCATCGTGTTCGAGGGCCCGGAGGACTATCACGAGCGGATCGACGATCCCTCGCTCGACATCGACGAGCGCTGCGTCCTGTTCATTCGTGGCACCGGGCCGATCGGCTACCCCGGTGGCGCCGAGGTCGTTAACATGCAGCCGCCGGCAGCATTGATCAAACGCGGCATCCTGTCCCTGCCCTGCATCGGCGACGGCCGCCAGTCCGGCACCTCGGGCTCGCCCTCGATCCTGAACGCCTCGCCGGAAGCTGCCGCCAATGGCGGCCTCGCGATCCTCAAGACCGGCGACAAGGTCCGCATCGACCTCAACAAGGGCAGCGCCAACATCCTGATCTCGGACGAGGAGCTGAAGAAGCGCCACGCCGAGCTCAAGGCCAGCGGCGGCTTCAAGCATCCACCGAACCAGACGCCGTGGCAGGAGATCTATCGCAACACCGTCGGCCAGCAGTCGACCGGCGCCTGCATGGAGCTCGCCACGCGGTATCAGAACGTCGCCGGCACGTTCGGCGTGGCGCGCGATAATCACTAGCAGCCACACCGTCATTGCGAGCGAAGCGAAACAATCCAAAGATTTGTCCACGGAGGCAGCCTGGATTGCTTCGTCGCAAGTGCTCCTCGCAATGACGGCGGATCGATGAGAATCAAGAGGGAGAACAACAACATGGCAGACCGCCTCAAGGGCAAGCGCGCCGTCGTCACGGCTGCAGCCGCCGGCATCGGGCGCGCTTGCGCCGTCGCATTCGCGCGTGAAGGCGCAACCGTCATCGCCACCGACATCAACGAAGCCGGCATCGCCAGCCTGACCAAGGAAGGTATCGCCGAAGTGGCAAAACTCGACGTCCGCAACACCGCCGACGTCAACGCCTTCGCCAAGCGCGTCGGCAAGATCGACATCCTGCTCAACGCGGCTGGCTTCGTGCACCACGGCACCATCCTGGAGTGCTCGGAAGAGGATTTTGATTTCTCGTTCGACCTCAACGTCAAGTCGATGCACCGGACCATCAAGGCCTTCCTGCCCGACATGATCGCGGGCGGCGGCGGCAGCATCGTGAACATCTCGTCCTGCGCGGCGCTGCGGCCCCCGGCCAACCGCTACGTCTACAGCTCGTCGAAGGCAGCGGTATCGCTGCTGTCGCGCGCGGTCGCGCTCGATTTCATCACCAAGGGCATCCGCTGCAACTCGATCTGCCCCGGCACCGTCGAGACGCCCTCGATGCTCGACCGCGCCGCCGCGCAAGGCCCGCAGGGCAAGGAGATGTTCATCTCCCGCCAGAAGATGGGCCGGCTCGGCACCGCCGAGGAGATCGCATCCATGGCGGTCTATCTCGGCAGCGACGAGAGCGCTTTCACCACCGGCGTCGACCTCGTCGTCGACGGCGGCTACATGCTCTGACGCCAGAGGCCTCCGGCATGAACAAGATCGATCTCAACGGCCGCGTCGCCATCGTCACCGGCGGCGCGCAGGGCTTTGGCCGCGCCATCACCGAGCGCTTCGTCGCCTCCGGCGCCAAGGTCGCGATCTGGGACTTTGACTCAGGGCTCGCCGAGAAAACCGCCAAGGAAGTCGGCGGCGACACGAAGGTTTTCAAGGTCGACGTCACCGACACCGCGGCCGTCGAGCAGGCGCGCGATGCGACGCTGGCCGCCTTCGGCAAGATCGACATCCTGGTCAACAATGCCGGCATCGCCGGCGTCAACAAGCCGGTCTGGGAGACTGACCTCGAGGAATGGCGCAAGGTGCTGCGCATCAACCTCGACGGCCCCTTTATCTGCTGCAAGGCGATCGTGCCCGCCATGCTCGAGCAGAAATACGGGCGGATCGTGAACATCGCCTCCATCGCCGGCAAGGAGGGCAATCCGAACGCCTCGCACTATTCGGCGTCCAAGGCCGGCCTGATCGCGCTGACGAAATCGCTCGGCAAGGAATTGGCGGCACACGACATCCTCGTCAACGCGGTGACACCGGCGGCGGCGAAGACCGCGATCTTCGACCAGATGACGCAGCAGCACATCGACTTCATGCTGTCGAAGATCCCGAAGGGCCGCTTCGTGCTGGTGGAAGAGCTCGCCGCGATGGTGGCCTGGCTCGCATCCGAGGACTGCGCATTCTCGACCGGCGCCGTGTTCGACATTTCGGGCGGGCGCGCAACCTATTGAGGACATCATGATCCGGGAAGGCGGATGCCTGTGCGGCGCGGTGCGGTTCAAGGCTGAGGGCGAGCCGCTCAACGTCCGCATCTGCCATTGCCGCCTCTGTCAGAAGGCGATGGGCTCGCCCTTCTTCGCCCGCGCGCAGTTCGACCAGCGCGCGCTGACCGTCGAGGGCGATACGGAGCGCTATGCATCCTCGGAGAACATCGACCGCGTGTTCTGCAAGCACTGCGGCACGCGCCTGTTCGCCTGGCGGCGCAACGGCACGCTGGCGGGCGTCGCGCTCTCGGTGTTCGACGATCGCAACGCCTTCGCGCCGACCGAGCATATCTGGGTTTCGGAGAAGCCTGCCTGGCTGAAGCTCGACGACGGTCTGACGCAATATCCGGGGACGATCCCGACGTGAATTTGCGCGACTGCACGGCGGAGCACCGGGGCGATCATTTTGCAGCGTGGCATTCCGGAACCGGCCACCCTATGTTGAGTTGAAGCGTTGCTGCACCGCCGGTTGGCTGGGACGGCTGCAAGGCCGCGAGCGAACCGGGATCAACGAGCCGTGAACATCTCCTTCTATGACCTTTCCGTCTGGGTGCTGCCGCTGGTGCTCGCCATCACCTTTCACGAGGCCGCGCACGCCTTCGTCGCGGACCGGCTCGGGGACAACACAGCCTCACAGCTTGGCCGCGTCAGCTTCAATCCTATCAGGCATATCGATCCGTTCGGTACCCTGATCCTGCCCGCGATGCTGCTATTCGCGCATTCGCCATTCCTGTTCGGCTATGCCAAGCCCGTGCCGGTGAACTTCCGCAAGCTGAACAACCCCAGGCTCGACATGGTCTGGGTGGCGCTGGCCGGCCCGGTCACCAACATCCTGCTGGCGCTGGCCGCCGCCCTCGCCTTCCATGCCCTGCCCCTGGTGCCCGCGAACTCGGCGAAATGGGTTGCGGACAACCTCAAGAATGCTCTCGTGATCAACGCGATCCTGGCCGTGTTCAACATGATGCCGATTCCGCCGCTCGATGGCGGGCGCGTTGCCGTCGGGCTGTTGCCCCGCCCCCTCGCCGCGCCGCTGGCCCGGCTCGAGCCGTTCGGTATGCTGATCCTGATCGGCCTGTTGATCCTGCTGCCGCTTGCGGGTTCGCAGTTCGGTCTAAATCTTGATGTTATTTCAGCAATACTGCGAACGTTGACCGGTCATGTGATTCAGGCTGTTCTCTTCCTGACCGGCAACGTTTAGTTGAACGGAACACTCCCACGCCGAAGGGCCAGAGGCCGACTTGGTCAAAGCTGCCGATATGCTGATCGCGCGACGCGCCGACACCCGCGCCCGCGCCGATTTTGCCACCTGGAAGATGATGGCCAAGCTCAACGGGGCGTCCGCACTGCCTCCGGAGGCCCAGGAGTTCCTGGCGAGCTACCAGAACCTGCTGACGCAGATGAGCGAGGGCGAGGCCACCGAAGCCACCATCGCTGCGATCTACAAGGCCTATTATGTCGAAATGGGCGGTGCGGGAACGCCGCCCGACGTCCGTACGCGTCAGGCCGAGCCGGCAGCCGACAATGTAACCGCTTTCCGGCGCCCCGCGCCGAAGCCGAAGAGGGCCGTCTCCTTCGGTGCGGCGGCCTTCGCTGGAACCCAGAAACGGCCGCTGCCGGTGGCGCTGATCTTCGCCTGCCTGGTCGTGGTCTATGTCGGAATCCGGCTCTACTGGCGCTGAGCCGACTTCTTCTTTTTCCTTGCGTCGGGCGGCGTGAAGATGATGTCCACGGTGCGCTCGAACCGGTCGTCAGTCAGGCCGGCGGGCGGCTGTGGAATGGGATCGGATTTACGAACAATCGAGACCGCCGCCGCATCGTAAGCGGCGTCCCCGGACGATTCCACGACGTCGACCGAAAGCACGTTTCCTCTGCGGTTGATCGCAAAGCTCACCTTGACCTTCTGGTTATTGGGCTGCTTGCCCTCCGGATTGACCTTGTGAGCGGCGAGATGCGCGCTGATCTTGCGGTTCCAGTCGGCCGTGATCTTCAGGATGTCCTTGCCGAGCCCAAGCACCGGCGCCAGGGCTTTCTCGGCCTCGCGCGCGTCTTCATCGAGCGTCTGGCGAGCCGTCGCAACCGACTTCGGCGATGCCTCGGCAGCAGGAGTTTCAACCGCCGCGATCTTCGGATCCTCATCTTGCGGCTTCTTGGAGATGTTTTCGGTGACGACCCGATCGGGATCGTCGACCTCTTGCGACTGATCCTTCGGCAGCTCGGTTTCCTTGGTCTCGGCCTTTTGCTCGGGAAGCGCCTGCTGCTCCTGCATCGCTTCGCTGTCAGGCCCCGGCGGAAGGTCGGTATCGGGCGCCTTGGGCGATGCCATCTCTACGGCGAACTCGGCGCCGGCCGCACCAAGGCCGTCGTCGTCGTCGTCGGCACGCAAATGAGCCAGCGCGAGCGCGGCACCACCCAGATGGAGCACCAGCGCCGCCACTGCTGCCAGGATCCAGAGCCTCCGGGATGGTCTGACTTCGTCCGACATGGCGGGCCCTCAGGGCTGAGCGGCGGCTGCCGCGGGCGCCCCCGGCGGGCCTTCCAGCGCGACCAGCTTCACCCGCGTATAGCCGCCTGAACGCAAGAGCTCCATGACGCCCATCAACTCCCCATACGGCACCGAACGATCGGCACGCAGGAAGACGTACTTGTCCTTGCTCATGTCGGACAGTGCGTCGAGCGTCCCGATCAACTCGGCCCGGTGGACAGGGTTTTCTCCGATGGCAAGCGTCAGATCGGGCTTGATGCTGAGATAGGTCGGCTTGTCCGGCTTCTTCTGCGGCGTCGCGCTCGACGTCGGCAAGTCGATCGGCAGATCGACCGTGGAAAGCGGAGCCGCGACCATGAAGATGATCAGCAGAACCAGGATGACGTCGATGAATGGCGTGACGTTGATGTCATGCGTTTCCGAGAAGTCGTCGTCGTCATCATTGTCTGCGAGCGAAACGGCCATGGTTCACTCCGCTGCGCGCGAATGCACGCTGCCGTGGCTGCGGTCGAGATCGCGCGAGAGCAGCCGCCCCGCCGCGCCCGAGGCGCGGCTGACGAGCTCGAGATAGCCCTTCGTCACGCGCGAGAAGTGGTTGTAGATGATGACGGCGGGAATCGCGGCGACGAGGCCGATCGCGGTGGCGAGCAGCGCTTCGGCAATGCCGGGCGCGACCACGGCGAGGTTCGTGGTCTGCGATTTCGAGATGCCGATGAAGCTGTTCATGATGCCCCAGACCGTGCCGAACAGGCCGACGAAGGGCGAGGTCGAGCCGATGGTCGCGAGCACGCCCATGCCGATCCGGATGCGACGCTGTTCCGCGCGCACGATCTCGGAAAAGCTGGAGGCCGCGCGCTCCTTGATGCCGGCATCGCTGGACAAGCCGGCCGACATCCGCGCCTCACGCAACGCCGCCGCCAGGAAGGACGGCAGGATGCCCTCCTTGCTGCCGAGCGCCATCTGCGCTTCGGCGAGGGAGCGCGCCTCCGCAATCTTCTTCAGCGCCGACCGGAGCTTGGCGGATGCGACCGACAACTCGATCGACTTGGCAATGAAGACAGTCCAGGTCATCAGCGAGGCGAAGGCAAGCCCGATCATCACCGCCTTCACGATGACGTCCGCCGACATGAACATCACCCAGGGCGACAATTCCTTCATCGCCGGCACGATGGCGGTCGCCGCGTCGGGCTTCGCACTCGCGGGATTGGCTGCCACGGGGGCTGCGCCCGCAACAGCGGGAGCCGTCGAGACCGCAGGCGCCGGGGCCACGGGCGCCGGGGCCGCTGGCGCGGTTGCCGCCGGAGCCGGTCCGGCCGCGGACGGCTGAGTCGTCGATTGAACCGGTGTCGCCACTGGCGGGCTTTGTGTCTGGGCCGAAACCGGGGATGCGAGCCAGGCGGCCGCCAGCGTCAAGGCTGCGGCAAGGCTTGCTTGGAAGGACATGGTCTTCATACTTCGGCCCAGTAGCGAATGAGGTTGTGATAGATACCCGTCAATTTGACCGTTTCGGGATCGTCACGCCCGAGCCGTTCCACCAGCGCCTGTATGGCGGTGTCGAGGTCAAAGATCATGCTCCGGGCTTGATCGTCCCGTATCATGCTCTGAAGCCAGAAGAAAGACGCAACCCGCGTCCCCCTGGTCACGGGGGTGACCAGATGGAGGCTGGTCGAGGGATAGAGCACGCAGTCCCCGGCTGGCAACTTGACTTCGTGCGAACCGTAGGTGTCCTCGATCACAAGTTCGCCACCATCGTATTCTTCCGGTTCGGCGAGGAACAGCGTGACCGACAGGTCCGTACGGATGCGAAGGCCGGTCAGGCGGTCGCCGCGGATCGCATTGTCGACATGCAGGCCGAAATGATGGCTGCTGCTCGCCGCATAGCGGTTGAACAGCGGCGGAAAGATCTGGAGCGGGATCGCCGCGGCGATGAAACGCGGGTTCGAGGTCAGCGCCGAGATGATGCGGTTGCCGAGTCTTCGCGCGACTTCGCTGTCGGGTGGCAGCTGTTCGTTGCGCTTGACCATGGCCGACTGCGCGCCCGCGGTCGAGCGGCCGTCCTCCCATGCGCTGACGTCCATGATGCGGCGGAAATCCGCCACATCATCCTTGCTGAGAACGCCAGGCAGGCACGTCAACATGATCAGAACTTCGCCGTCGTCACGATGTAGAAGGCCCGTCCCGGCGCAACCGCCACGAACGGCACGTTGCTGCGATAGAACGAGTCGTAATAGAGCTTGTTGGTCAGGTTCTGCGCGTAGAACTTCATGGTCCAGTTCTTGTCGATCTTCTTCTCGACGAACGCATCGAAACGCCAATAGCTCGGCAGCTCGTTGGTGTTGGCGGCGAACGTGCCGCCATAGACCTTGGAGCGGTACACCGCCTGCCCGCCGAGCTCCCAACCGTCATCGAACTTGTACTTGGTCAGCATGCTGAACGACTGGTGGGCAATGTTGGCAAGCTGCAGGCCGAGATTCGAGGCAACACCGCTCTGCGTGACCTTGGACTGCATCAGCACCAGGCCGCCGAAGATGCTCCATCGGTCGGTGATCTTACCCTCGGCTTCGATGTCGATGCCCTGGATCCTGTAGGCAGCGCCCGAGGTGAGAAGACCGTTGACGGTCTCGCGCGCGTTGTCCTTGGTGGTCTGGAACAGCGCGCCGGTCACCAGCAGGTGGCGATCGGCGAGTTCCCATTTGGTGCCGAGCTCGATCGCCTTGTTGCGCTCGGGCCCGAGCAGAATGGTCGAGTTGGCGGGAACGCCACCGTAGTCGGTACCGGTCGCGTCCAGCTCCGAACCGAACGGATTGGCCGAGGTCGCATAGGCTGCATAGATGCTGCCGATCGACATCGGCTTGTAGACCAGACCGACGTTGTAGTTCACCAGATCGGCGTTCTGCTTCACATAGTTCGAATTGTTCGACGCGCTCTGGCTGTAGCCGTCGTAGCGCACGCCACCGTTGACGATGATCGTGTCCTGCCAGTTCGCGGTATCCATCACATACACGCTGCTGGTGTTGACGCCATAGCGGGTCGGGTTTCCGACCAGTGAGGGCGTGCCGAAGCCGGAGAGATTGGTGTATTGAGGCGAATAGAGGTTGACCCCCGAGATGGCCCCGTTGCTCGTGAAGGGCGAGCCGGCCAGCTCCGACGCGAGACCGGCATAGCGGTCGATCGAGATGTTCTCGTTCGAATATTCGACGCCGAACACGGCGGTGTGCTTGACCCCGCCGGTGTCGAGCTTGAACGTGGCCTCGTTCTGGTTGGCCCACACGTCCACGTTCTGGTAGCGGCTCTGCGCGCTCGCGGTCGTGGTCCAGAGCAGCGGATTGGGGCTGGTGGTAATCGGGTTCTGGGGCAGCGTGCCGATATAGTTCAGCAGCGAGTGCTCGCCGCGCACCTTGCTGGTCAGCGTGATGGCCTCGTTGACCTTGTACTCAATCGTGCCGGTGCCGAAATCCTGCCGTGCGGTCTGGAAGTCGCGGTTGAGGAAGCCGTACCAGTTTCCACGCGGAATGCCCGCCGAGGTCACCGGCACGTTGCCCTGCTTGTAATAGGGCACGCCGAAATCGGGATAGCCGCTGAGATCGGTGTGGACGTAGTTCGTCGTGATCTTGATGTCGTTGGTCGGGGTGTACTTGGTCGAGATGAAGCTGCCCCAGCGATTGTCGGTGACGTGGTCGCGCCCGGCGACGTTGGCGTCCTGGAACAGGCCGCCGGTGCGCACCGAGAAGGTCGGATCGATGACCTGGTTGACGTCGAGCGTGACGCGCTTGGTCATGTCGGTGCCGAACTCGCTGTCCACGCGCTTGAAGTTGACGTCGCCGGCCTGCTTGGTGACGATATTGATCGCGCCGCCGGCGGTGCCGCGACCGGCATAGGAGGAGGCCGGTCCGCGCAGAATCTCGATCTGCTCGGTGAAGAAGTTCTCGCGGATGGAAACGGCGGGATCGCGGATGCCGTCGATGAAGACGTCGTTGCGCGCGTCGAAGCCGCGGATGAAGAAGCGGTCGCCGAACGCGTTGCCGCCCTCGCCCGAGCCGAGCGTCACGCCCGCGGTCGAGCGCCCGATCTCCTTCAGCGTCGTGGCGTTCTTGTCCTCGAGCACTTCCTTGCTGAGCACCGTGATGGTCTTCGGCGTGTTCAGCATCTTCTCGGGAAACTTTCCCGAGGCCTGCACGTGATCGACCTTGTAGGGCGCCGCCGGATCGGCATAGGGATTGCCGTCGGAAGCGCCGGACGGCGTGGTGGGAGCTGTCTGCTGCGCCTGCTGGCGCTGCGCGGCGCGGCGAAGCGCGTTGCGGGCACGGACCTGCTCAGGTGAAGGCTTCGAGGCCGCTGGACGCGGGCGCTCGACCGGAGCATCGACCGTCACCGGCGGCAGGGTCGACCGCTGCGCCTGCGCGCCGCTCGACACCGACGCCACCGCGATCAAGCTCGCAACCGCTGAAACTTTCTTGCCGGAAACGCCCGTGGACCTCTCATCCATCGGATCGAATGCTGCGACCGAACGCAACGACTTCGGTGCGACCACCTGCCCCATTACCAAACGCCCCATCTTCTTGTTCGCTCATTCACTTCGATGAACGATGGCTGTTGGTATCGGCCGCAAAATAGCGGGTCAATGCGAGCCGCTGGCGAGAACCCTTGAATCGATCCAGATCAAAACGATTCTAAACTCCAGTTTGAAATCGTTCTAAGAAGAGATTGGACTCAAAACGACGCCAACAAACCGTTCGCCTCAATCGCTGCTCGGCGGCTTCATCAGCGAGAACAATTCGTCGACGGTCTTCTGCGCGACGGCGCGCACGCGATCGGTGTTGTCCATGCCGGCGATGTTGACGCCGTTCACGACGGCTTTGATCTCGTCGCGAAAGTCGGTGAGGAAGCGCAAGGGATCGCGCTGCTCGTTGGCGACACGCGCGATCAATCCCGTAATCAGAATCTGACACGCGATCAGCTTGCCGTTCAGCTCGTCCATCCTGCGCTCCATTCATGGCGGCGCCGATATGGACGATGCCGAAATGCCTGACAACCAAAACGACCGCAACACGGCTTAGAACCGTTCTTGTGACTGATCCGAAGAACCAACGCTATCCGGCCCGGGCCCACCGCGATGGGTGCTGCGCAAGAGTGGCCGGCGGATCCGTCGCGCCGCGAAAATGCAGCACTGCACATCGCCGCGCCAGACCATTGCCCACGGGGTGCAAAGCTTTCCAATTGTTTAGGATTCTCGACCGATAGTGCTGTTTACACTGGAACTTGGCGTGTATTATACACCGCGATGGAACTCTGGGCCTGCCCCGTCATGCGTAGCTGAGGGCACACGAGCCGACACGAGACGACATGAAAAAGTCCCGGCCGATCCTCTGGCTTCTGATCATCGCGGCCGTGGCCTTCGCGGGCTATTATGGTTGGCACAAATTCGGCTCGTACCAGCCTGAAAAAAGCCAGACCGCGCAAAACGGCCCGCTTCGTCCGACCGCCGTCCCCGTGAGCGTTGCGCCGGTCCAGAAGACCGACTTTCCGGTCTATCTCACAGGTCTGGGCACGGTTCAGGGCTTCAATACCGTCCAGGTCAGAACCCGTGTGGACGGCCAGATCGTCAAGCTCGCCTTCCGCGAAGGCCAGATCGTCCAGCAGGGCGAGCTTCTGGTCTCGATCGATCCCCGCCCCTATCAAGCCGCGCTTGACCAGGCGAAGGCCAAGAAGGCGCAGGACGAGGCGAGCCTCGCCAACGCCAATCTCGAACTTCAGCGCGCCATGAGGCTCGGCGAATTCGCGACAGCACAGCGGGTGGATACCCAGCGCTCGACCGTCGCCCAGCTCACCGCCCAGATCGCCGCCGACGAAGCCGCGATCGCCAACGCCCAGACTCAGCTCGACTACACCCAGGTCAAGGCGCCGATCGCCGGCGTCGCCGGCCTGCGCCAGGTCGACATCGGCAATATCGTGAACGCCTCGACGCAGACGGGCATCGTCATGATTTCGCAGGTCGAGCCGATCTCGGTGATCTTCACGGCGCCGGAAGACCAGCTCCCCTATATCAGCGAGGGCCAGAAAGCCGGCGCGCTCAAGGTGATCGCCTCCACGACCGACGGCAAGAAGACGCTGGCCGAGGGCAAGCTCGCGGTCATCAACAACCAGGTCGACACGACCAGCGGAACGATCCGCCTCAAGGCGGTGTTCGACAACAAGGACCACGCGCTGTGGCCGGGCCAATCGGTCTCGACCCGGCTCCTGGTTCGGACGCTGAAGGATGCGACCGTGGTTCCTGATGACGCGGTCCAGCATTCCACCGACGGGCTCTACGCCTATACCGTCAATCAGGACAACAAGGCCGAGGTGCACAAGGTCAAGGTCAGCTATGCCATCGACGGACGTTCGGTGATCGAGGAAGGCTTGAGCCCGGGCCAGCAGGTGATCGTCGGCGGTCAGTTCAAGGTCCAGCCCGGAAGCCTCGTGTCGACGGCGGTGGCAAGCTCTGATCCGGCCCGGAACAAGGTACGACAGGAATGACCGAGGGAGGGATTTCGGCACCTTTCATCCGTTATCCCATCGGCACCTCGCTGCTGATGGCCGGCATTCTATTCGTCGGTCTCGTCGCCTATCCGCTGCTGCCGGTCGCACCATTGCCGCAGGTCGACTTTCCGACCATCCAGATCACCGCCAACCTGCCGGGCGGCAGCCCGGAGACGATGGCCTCGTCGGTGGCCCAGCCGCTGGAGCGGCAATTCGCCCAGATTCCCGGCATCGCCCAGATGACCTCGACGAGCTATCTGGGCACCGCGTCGGTCACCATTCAGTTCGATCTCAACCGCAGCATCGATGGCGCCGCAAACGACGTGCAGGCGGCGATCAACGCAGCCTCCGGGCAACTGCCGAAGAACCTGCCGTCGCCGCCAACCTACCGCAAGGTCAACCCGGCGGATGCTCCGATCCTGATCATGTCCGCGACGTCGGATACGCTCCCGCTGACCACGGTCAGCGACTCCGTGGACGCCCAGCTTGCCCAGCAGATCAGTCAGATATCGGGCGTGGCGCAGGTGTTCATCGGAGGCCAGCAGAAGCCGGCCATCCGCGTCCAGATTGATCCGGCCAAGCTCGTCGCCAAAGGCCTGTCCCTGGAGGACGTACGCAGCCAAATCGCGATCACGACGGTCGACAGTCCCAAGGGTAACATCGACGGCGCCAAGCGCGCCTACACGATCTACGCCAACGACCAGTTGACGGACGCCAAGCACTGGAATGACGTTATCGTCGCTTACCGCAACGGCGCACCGTTACGGATCCGCGACATCGGTCAGGCCGTCAGAGGCCCCGAGGACGCAAAGCAGGCCGCCTGGGCCAACGGGAAGCGCGGCGTATTCCTCGTTGTGTTCAAGCAGCCCGGCGCCAACGTCATTGAGACTGTCGATCGCATCAAGGCAACGCTGCCGCGCCTGGTGGCGGCAATCCCGCCGGCCATCAAGATCGAACTGATGAGCGATCGTACTCAAACGATCCGCGCCGCAGTGGACGACGTCCAGTTCACGTTGCTGCTCACCGTCTTCCTCGTGGTGACGGTCATCTTCATCTTCTTGCGAAGCTTCTGGGCAACGGTCATCCCGGCCGTGACAGTGCCGCTCGCCCTGCTCGGCGCCTGCGCCATGATGTGGGTCGCGGGCTATACGCTCGACAATCTCTCGCTCATGGCCCTGACGATCGCGGTCGGGTTCGTCGTCGACGATGCGATCGTCATGCTCGAGAACATCTCGCGCTATGTCGAGCAGGGTCAATCGCCGATGACCGCCGCTTACAGGGGTGCCAAGGAAATCGGGTTCACTATCGTCTCCATCAGTATATCGTTGGTAGCGGTGCTGATCCCGCTGCTGTTGATGGGCGGCATCATCGGGCGCCTGTTCCGCGAATTCGCGGTCGTGCTGGCGATGACGATCTTCGTCTCGATGTTCGTCTCCCTCACGCTGACGCCGATGATGGCCTCGCGCTTCCTGCGCGCGCATGGGGAGGTCAAGCACGGCCGCTTTTTTCAGTGGAGCGAACGCGGATTCGATGCGCTCCTGCGAAGCTACGAACACGTTCTTGACATCGCGCTGCGGTGGAAGCGCGCCACGCTTGCCGTCTTCTTCGCAACGCTCGTGCTGTCGATCTATCTCTTCGTCCTCATTCCCAAGGGCTTCTTCCCGCAGCAAGACAACGGATTGATCACCGCGACGTCGGAGGCCTCGCAGGATATTTCGTTCAAGGAGATGCGAGCCAAGCAGGAGGAGCTCGGCAAGATCGTTCTATCAGATCCCGGCGTTGCCGCTGTGGCCAGCGTGATCGGCGGCAGCGGTCGTGCCGGCAACAACGGTGCTCTGTACATCACCTTGAAGCCACGTAGCGAGCGCGATGCGACCGCGCAGCAGATCATCGCGCGGCTGCGGCCCCAGTTCGAGAAAATCGAAGGCGCCCGCCTCTACATGCAGGCGTCCCAGGACGTCCGGCTCGGCGGCCGGCCGACGCGCACGCAGTTCGAGTTCACGCTGCAGGACGCCAATCTGGCCGAGCTCAATGAATGGGCGCCAAAAATCCTGGCCAGGATGCAGACGTTGCCGCAGCTGCGCGACGTCGCGACCGACCAGCAGACGCAGGGCACCACGGTCCAGCTCAAGATCAACCGCGACACCGCCGCGCGTTACGGCATCCAGCCGCAGTTGATCGACGACACGCTCTATGACGCCTTCGGACAGCGGCAGGTCACGCAGTATTTCACCCAGCTCAACACCTACAAGGTGATCCTGGAGATCCTGCCGGAGATGCAGGGCAACCTCGACACCCTGAACAAGCTCTATCTCAAATCGCCGCTGACCGGCGACCAGGTCCCGCTGTCGACGTTCGCGACCTGGACCACCGATCCGGTCCGTCCGCTCTCGATCAGCCATCAGGGCCAGTTCCCGGCGACCACGATCAGCTTCAACCTCGCGCAAGGCGTCGCGCTCGGCCAGGCCACGGAGGCCGTGCAGAAGGCGATGGCCGATCTCGGCGCGCCGCCGACGCTCAACTCGAGCTTCCAGGGCACCGCGCAGGCGTTCCAGCAGTCGCTCGGCACGGTGCCGCTGCTGATTCTCGCCGCCCTCGTCGTGGTCTATCTGATCCTGGGCATCCTCTACGAGAGCTACATCCATCCGATCACGATCCTGTCGACGCTACCCTCGGCCGGCGTCGGCGCGCTCGCGATCCTGATGGCGGCCGGCTTCGACTTCAGCCTGATCGCGCTGATCGGCATCATCCTGCTGATCGGCATCGTGAAGAAGAACGGCATCATGATGGTCGACTTCGCGATCGCCGCCGAGCGCGACGAGCACAAGACGCCGGAGGAATCGATCCGCCAGGCCGCGCTGCTGCGCTTCCGCCCGATCATGATGACGACGATGGCCGCGCTGCTCGGCGGCGTGCCCCTGATGCTCGGTCACGGCACCGGCGCCGAGATTCGCCAGCCGCTCGGCTACGCCATGGTCGGCGGCCTGATCGTCAGTCAGGCGCTGACGCTGTTCACCACGCCCGTCGTCTACCTCTATCTCGACAAGCTCAACAACTGGTTCTCCGCCTGGGGCCGTTCGGGCGACGGCGAAGACGACGAGGCCCCCGAGCACGGCGGCGTCAAGGAAGCCGCCGAGTAAGCTTGCACCGCGCCTCCCGCGAGGCTACAGCGAGACCCCATTCGCCAATGCGGTTTCGCCATGCTCATGCAATCCAGACTCATCGCCCTTGCCGCTGCTGCCCTGTTGTCGATGGGCGCAGCGTCCGCCCAGCAAGGTGCCAGGAAGAACGCCGCTCCTCCGGCCGCACAGCCGGCGCCGGCCCCCACGCAGCCGCAGGCTGACGGAGCTCCCGGACAGCACGGCTGGATCGTCCGCTGCACCAGCGCCAGCCGCGATGCGCCGCTCGAATGCGCGATGGAGCAGAACGCGGTGCTGACCAAGACCGGCCAGACCGTCGTCCTGATCAATATCCGCATCGCGCCTGACACCCGCACGCCGGTGGCGCTGCTGCAATTGCCGCTTGGCCTCAACCTTCCCGTCGGCGCCAAGCTTCAGGTCGATGAAGGCAAGACGGTCGACCTCCAGATCCAGACCTGCGAGAACCGCGGCTGCTACGCCTCGACCCCGGTCGCGCCGGACCTGCTCGCCGCCTTGCGGTCGGGCAAGCAGCTGAAGGTCTCCTTCCAGAACATGGCCAGGGAGACGATCGCGATCCCGATGCCGCTGGGCGACTTCGCGGCAGCTTACGACAAGATCAAGTAACGGGCCTCTTCCATCATTGCCGCGCCATCTGCGCGTTGCCGACGGCGTCGTCGTCGAGCTTCTGGTCGTCGTGCATCGTGACGGTGACGCGCAGCAGCCGCCCCTCGTACTCGAACGGCGTCTCGTAATGCGACACGGGGCTGCCGCGGTCGCGGCCGATGTCGAGCCCGGACCACGAGATCAGCGTGTGGAATCCGAGCTGGGTCTGGAGCGACCCTGCCGGCTCGCCATCGATCAGAAGCGTATATTCGCTGATGCCCGTGCGCGCGCCCTTCGCGGGCGGCTCCTTGCGCACGAGCCGTTCGACGTGAACGCCGAGACGCCGCGCGCCCGACGGCACCTTGCGGTCCGACCGTACGATCTGGTGGCTGCCGCCGATGTTGAGGTCGTGCACGAGATGACCGCCCTTGACGTAAAGGCTGTAGCCCGACGTCGCATCGCCGTGCGAGATCAACACGCCGTCTGCGCCCACCTCGCCGATCTCGACATGCGCCTCGATCGTGTAGCTGCGGCTGCGCACGTCGGGCGCCACGTCGGTGGGCACATGCCCCATCCCGGCGTGGAAGACGAAGTGCCGGCGCGCGCCGTGGAAGCGCGCGGCATTCTCCGCAAAGCGCGGCCCGAAGCGGTCGTCGAGCGGCAGGACCTTGTGCTTCTCGGCTTCTTCCCACCATGCCGCGACCATCCGGGCAAGGCGCTCCGGCTCCTTGGCCGCGAGGTCGTCGGTCTCGGAGAAATCCGCGTCGAGATGGAACAGCTCCCATTTGTCGTTCTCGAACGGCGTGCCCGACGGATGAAAGGCGACGGCCTTCCATCCGCCATGCCAGAGCCCGCGATGGCCGAACATCTCGAAATATTGCGGCGAGCTCTTCGAGGGGGCCGACGCCTCCGTGATCGAGCGCGCGAAGCTCTCGCCTTCCAGCGGCATTTGCTGACAGCCCGCGATGGTCGCGGGTGGCTCGATGCCGATCAGCTCCAGTAGCGTCGGCGCAAGGTCGCAGGCATGGACGAACTGGTGCCGCAGCTCGCCTCGGCTTGCGATCTTCTTCGGCCAGTTGATGACGAAGGGATCGCGGATGCCACCGCCATGGGTGTTCTGCTTGTAGCGGCGCAGCGGCGTGTTCGAGGCCATCGCCCAGCCATGCGGGAAATTGCTGTGCGTGTCGGGCCCGCCGATGTCGTCGATGCGGCTGAGCTTTTCAGCGACCGGCTCCGGCTTGAAGTTGAACGGTCCCATTGCGTTGACGAATCCGAGCGGCCCACCCTCCTGGCTCGCGCCATTGTCGGACATCACGATGATCATGGTGTTGTTGCGGATACCGGCCGTCTCCAGGAACGAGACGAGACGGGCGAGATGCCGATCGGAATGGTCGAGCATGCCGGCAAAGGCCGCTTGCAGCCGCGTGAAGACCCGGCGCTCGTCGGCCGAATGCTCCTCCCAGGCCTTGACGCCGTCATTGCGCGCCGGCATCCGCGTTGCCTCCGGCACCAGCCCCATGGCTTTCTGGCGCGCCAGCCGCTGCGCGCGCTCGACGTCCCAGCCGTGCGCGAAGGCGGCGTCGTAGCTCATGATGATCTCGGCCGGCGCCTGATGCGGCGCGTGGCAGGCGCCGAGCGCGACCCAGGTGAGCCAGGGGACATCCGGACGGTCGGCATGGTGATCGCCGATGAAGCGGATGGTCTGGTCGATCAGATCCTCGGTCAGATGATAACCCTCGGCATGGGTGCCCGGCGGATCGATATGCGTGTTGTCGGAGACGAGCTCCGGCGCATACTGGTCGGTTTCGGCATCGAGGAAGCCGTAGAAGCGGTCGAAGCCACGCCCGAGCGGCCAGCCGTCGAACGGACCGGTGGCGCCGCTCTCGGTCAGCGGCGTGACATGCCATTTGCCGACCATGTAGTTGCGATAGCCGTGCACGCGCAGCATCTCGGCGAGCGTCCCCGCCTCGGGCGCGATCTTGCCGCGATAGCCGGGATAGCCGGAATCGAAATTGGCGAGACAGCCGACGCCGACCGAATGGTGGTTGCGCCCGGTGAGCAGCGCCGCGCGCGTGGTCGAGCACATCGCCGTGGTGTGGAAGCCGCTGTAACGCAAGCCTTCCGCGGCGAGCTTGTCGATGGTCGGCGTCCTGATCGCCGAGCCGTAGCAGCCGAAATCGGAGAAGCCGACATCGTCGAACAGCACCACCAGGATGTTCGGCGCGCCCTCAGGCGGCTTCACGGCCGCCGGCCACCAGGGCTTTGACTGCGCAACCGTCTTGCCGATGCTGCCGCCGAACGGCGTGCCGCTGCCTGCGGTCATGTGATCCTCCCTGCTGGAGCCGGTGTTCATTTGTCCTGGCGGCCGCAATTGACGCGCGGAGCCTCGGGCTTTAGATTATAGTCCGAATTATGATTATGGTTTTTGGTGGATGCAAGCCCTGATGCGCCAACGGTCCGAACCGCCGGAGCTTCGCGATTTCGACCTGCCCGGCGTCGCCCCGTCCCGGCAGAAGCGCAGCCGGGAAACCACGCTGGCGTTGCTGCGCGCCGGCGCCGCGATGCTGAGGACGCGCAGCCTTGCCGAGCTCTCGATCGAGAGGCTCTGCACCGAGGTCGGCGCCACCGTCGGCGCCTTCTACAGCCGTTTCGAGAGCAAGGAGGCGTATTTCAACGCCCTGATGGCGCTGGCCGCGCGCGACGGCGAGCAGCGACTCGGCAAAATCAGGCGGCCGTCAGCCGATCCGAGCCTCGACAAGCTCTGCCATGTCGTCGTGAGCGGCATCATCGCATGGATGCGCAACCACGAAGGTGTGCTGCGCGCCGCGCTTCAGCATGACGACACCCGCCCGGACAAATGGACGCCGTTCAAGGCCCTCGCCCAGGCAACCACCGAGCGCGCCACCCCTATGCTGCTGCCGGCGATGGGCAAGGGCCGCAAAGCGGCAAAAACCCGCACCATCGCCTTCGGCTTCCAGGTGGTGCTGGGCACGCTGGTGAACGCGATCCTCAACGATCCCGGCCCGCTGTCGCTCTCGTCGAAAGAGATGGAGACGCGGCTCGCCGGCTGCCTGTCGCTGCTGCTCCAAACGGAGGTCGATCAGCGTCCCCCGAGATAGGCCTTCTGTCCCGTGCTGTCAGCCGACGATGTCGTTCGCCCGGAGCAGCGTCGTGAAGCCGCCATAGATCATGCGCTTGCCGTCGAACGGCATGCCCTCGAACGTCATCCGCGGGTCCGCCATCACCTTCTTGTTGACGGCATCGCGAGTCTCCCGGTCGCGGTAGACGATCCAGGAGAACACCACGACCTCGTCCTCCTTCGCCATCACCGCGCGCGGAAACGAGGTGAGCTCCCCATAGGGAACGTCGTCACCGATGCATTCGACATAATCGAGCGCACCGTGCTCCATCCAGATCGCACAGGCGGTCGCCGCCAGCGCCTTGTAGGCCTCGAGCTTGTCCTTCGGCACGGCGAGAACGAAACCATCGACATAGGGCATTGCGGATCTCCTTGGGTTGCACGGCCAAAGGACGATACGGCGCGCCGCGATCCGACCCGCGAATGCGAATGTCAGGTGAGGCAAACCGTCGCGAGCAGCGAGGCGGCCGACGAACCTGCCATCCTGCTCAAGGGGGACTTGGAAATCGGACCTTGGAAAGTGCCGGAACTGGCTGGGGAACCTGGATTCGAACCAAGACAAACAGAGTCAGAGTCTGTTGTGCTACCGTTACACCATTCCCCACCGAAGCGCTTGAAATTGCTAAGCTTTCCTCGGAAGTTTTGCAGGACTGACTGAAAGTTTTGCAAATCAGCGGCCCGCAGGCCGGTCATATAGCCGCGCCAGCGTTTGCGGTCCAGTCCTTCTGTGAACATCGTCGCCTGTTCTCGCTGCGTTCACGCCCGAGCGAAACGTCTTGTTGCTCATTTCGGACAGTCCCGGCCTCGCAATGGGCTGATCAGACGACGATGCGATCGAAGTCCGCGGCGATCCGGGTGTTCGGGAAGATCTTTGCGGCTTCGGAAAGAATCTCCTCGTCTTCGTAGCGTCCCGACATATGCGTCAGCACGAGCTGCCCGACGTTGTTCGTGGCTGCAAAGGAAGCCGCTTCTGCCGCGGTGAGATGGCCGTAGTTCCGCGCGGTCGGCGCGTCGCGATCGAGGAACGTCGCCTCGATCACCATCATGTCGGCATCGGCAACGTATTGCGACAGCCCCTCGGTGGTCTCGGTGTCGCCGATCACGACGAGCTTCCTGCCGCCGCTCGGCGGACCGAGGACGTCTTCCGGATCGATGGTTCGGTTGGCGAGCACGATCGGTCGGCCCGCGGCCAATTCGCCGCGCAAGGGACCGTCGGGGACACCAAGCCTCATGAGCCGATCGGTCCGAAGATGACGGCGCGCTGGGCTTTGAAACACGAAACCAAAACTGTCGGTGTCGCGATGGCGGACCGCGAAACAATCGATGGTGAACTCACCGGCATCGATGACCTGTCCTTCGGTCAGCGCTGCGAACTCCACCGCGATCGGCGCCCTGCCCGCGCCCCACAGGCCTGCGAGCATTCGGATGACGATGTCGAGCGTGCCCTCCCCGCCGTGAATGGTCATCACTTCGGAGGTCTGCCGCAGGCCGAGCGTCGAGAACAGGCCGGGAATGCCGAGCACGTGATCGAGATGAGCGTGCGTCAGCAGGATGCGGTCGAGCCGCCGAAAGCCGGCGCCACTGCGCAGCAGCTGGCGCTGCGTGCCCTCGCCGCAATCAATCAGGACACGCTTGCCCGCGGCTTCCACGAGGAGCGCCGGATGGTTGCGCTCCGCTGAGGGAACGCTTGCCGAGGTCCCGAGAAATGTCAGGGCGAACATGGTCGTCACGTGCCAGTTGCGGACGGTCTCACCGCCCCCAATGCCACGCGAGCAGCAGCGCGTACAGCGCCATCGATGCGACGTAGAGCGCGGCGAGCAGCGCGTAGCCCGCGATCTGGCGGCCGAGCGTCGCCTTCGGCGTCACCCACCAGTCGAGCGCCCTGAACGCGGCGGGCACCAGCCACCAGCCGAGCAGCTGGGTGCTGACGAGATTGCCGACGAACAGCGACAGCCAGATCGGCACGCCGTGACTGTCGATCAGCGGCCGGCTGATGAAAGTGCCCCAGAGATAGACCACGGGATAGAGCACCAGCAGGACGATGAGATTGCTCTTCCAGATCAGCTCCGGACCTTGTTCCGGAGCCTGCGTCTTGCCGGCCGGGAACCAGAAATTGAAGCCGTAGCTCGCCCGCTTCACGTTCATGCCGGCGTTGAAGCGTTCGCCCTCCTTCAGCAGCGTCTGCCGCACGGGCGAGTCGAGCCAGGCATTGAGATTTTCATCGCTGTCGAACGACAGGATGATGATCCATTCGTCGTGCAGGCCCGGAATCGGCCGCTCGATCTTGTGGCGCAGGAATCCCTTGAACTCGGCTTCCGCGGCCTGGATGCGCTGCTGCCATTTCAGGAACGCATCCTCGAGCCCGTCGGGAACCTCGAAGGAGATGACGGCGGACACCGCATTGTCACGCTGAACGCCGGTGTCGGGGAGGATATGGACGTCCTCGGAGCCGACGAAGAAGCGTTGTACCTGCCCGATCAGCCGCGCCCGAACATCGCTCTGGAGCCAGGCGCGTGCTGCGGCCGGGCTGGCGAAACGCAGGATCGTCACCCAGTCCACATGAGCGGGCGGTTGCGGCGGCACCACCTCCTGCCCCAGGAATCCGGGCCACGCCTTGAGCACCTCGCCAACCTCGCCGTTCCACCGCGCGAACGCGGCAAAGCCGTCGTCGGCAATGCGGCGCTGGATGACGAGGGCGACCGGCTGGCCGGGCGTGTCGGGGGATGCGCTCATGAGCTGCCGTCTCAGCTCTTCTTGTAGAGACGCTTGCCCATCACCCAGGTCTCGTCGACGCAGCGATCGTCGCCGACCATCATGACGGCGAACAGCATGCTCGCGGCTTCATCCATCGTGCGCGGGCCGGCGCCGTCCGCGATCAGCGACTGGTGCCACGCTTGCGCCATCTGCCCGCCGTTCGGATCGAGCGCGACGAAATCGGCCTCCTTGCCGGGCTCGAAATTGCCGAGCTTGTCGTCGATGTAGAGACCTTCGGCACCGCCGAGTGTGATCGACCAGAAGCCGCGATAGGGCGACAGCTTGTTGCGCTCGGCCTCTGCAAGGTCCTTGCGCGTGGGATCGATGCTGCCGTCGAGCAGCGTGTTGTTGCACATGCCGACCTTGTAGGCGTCGTCGAGCACGGAGATCATCGAGAATCGGTTGCCGCCGCCGACGTCGGTGCCGAACGACATCTTCACGCGATGCTCGGGATCGGTGGCGCGGCCGAGCCGGAACAGGCCGCTGCCGAGGAACAGGTTCGAGCACGGGCAGAACACCACCGCGGCGCCCTTCTTCGACATGCGGCGGAATTCGTTGTTGGAAAGATAGACGCCGTGGCCGCCGGAGAACTTTGGACCGACCAGGTCGAACTTCTCGTAGACCCCGAGATAGTCCTGGCAGTCCGGATGCTCGACCAGCACGCCGCTGCATTCGGCCGGGTTCTCGGAGATGTGGGTGTTGACCCAGCAATCCGGGTGCTCGTGCTTGAGGCGCTGACACGCCCTGAGCAGTTCCGGCGAGGCGCCGAAGGCGAACCGCGGCGTGATGGCGTAGAGGTTGCGGCCCTTGTTGTGGTACTGCGCGATCAGCCGCTTGCTGTCGCGATAGAAATTCTCGGGGGTGTCGATGAAATCGGCCGGCGCGTTGCGATCGATGCCGGTGAGGCCCGCGATGACGCGCATGTTGCGGCGGGCGGCTTCCTCGAACAGCTCCTCGGTCGAGACGGGCGAGGAGCTGGTGAAGGCCTGGCAGGTGGTGGTGCCGGACGCCAGCAGCGCGTCGAGGAAACGCTTCACACCCTCGCGCGCGTAGTTGCGGTCGCGGTATTTGAGCTCTTCGGGATAGACCCACTTCTGCAGCCACGGCAGCAGCTGCTCGCCATAGGCACCGAGAACCCGGGTCTGCGGCAGATGAATGTGACCGTCGATGAAGCCTGGAACGATGATGCGGTCCTTGATGTGGGTGATCTCGACGCCCGGATGCGCGGCGGCGATCTTGTCATGGGGGCCGAACGCCTTGATCACGCCGTCCGTGACGACCATGAGGCCGTCCTCGTGAAAGCGGGCGGCCGCCTGCTCGTTGCCGACGTGCTTCCAGGGATCGTCGACGAAATCGAAGAACGTGCCGCGAATACCGATAGTGGTCATGAATGGGTTCCTTCCTTAAGTCTGTGTGGCGTGGTGCGCTGAGGGCAGCGAGATCGCCAGCAGCGCGCCCGCAATGGCGCAGAGGCCGAGATAGAGCCAACCGATCGGCGCCTGCGTCGCTTCGGGCAGCACCGCCGCGATCGCCATGGCGCCGCTGACGGCGAGATAGCAGAGTGCGCTGATCAGGCCGCCGATCAGTCCGTGGTCGCGCTCGAACAGGCCGAGCGCCATGCCGTACATCATCGGGCACAGCACGCCGCAGCCGCCGAGCACCAGCGCGCCGCCGATCGTGATCGACGCGAAATCGAGACCCAGGGTCATGCCTGTTACCGTCAGGACGGCGGCGCCAGCGAGGAACAGCGCGAAGGCGCCGAAGCCCAGCATGCGGGCCGGCATGAAGCGGGCGAAATGCGCGCAGCCCAGTTCGCCGGCGAGATTGACGCCGCCAAGGCCGAGCGCGACGAGGCCGTAGATCGCCGCCGAATAACCAAGGCCGGTCTGGTAGAAGAACGGTGCGACGACGCCGAATGCCAGCTGCGCGCTGGCTGCCGCGGCAAAGACCAGCACGAAAGCCAGGAAGCCCCGACGAACGAGAGCCTCGCGCAAGAGACCGGCAGTGCGGTGCGGATCAAACGGTGAGCGCCGTTCCGCTGGCAACGTTTCAGGCAGAAAGAATACGACGATCATGGCGACGATTGCTGCGGCGACGGCAATCACGACGAACACTCCGCGCCAGGACGTCAGCTCCACGATGAATCCGCCGGCCGCCGGAGCAAGCACGGGCGCCAATCCCCAGGCGGCTCCAAGCAGACCCGAAATCGCAGTAAGCTCGCGGCCGCGGAAGCAATCGGCGGCGACCGCATAGGCGACGACGAGGCAGGTGCAGCCGCCGATGCCTTGCAGGAAGCGCAAGCCGAGCAGCAGCGAAGCGCTGGTGGCGAGCGCACAGGCGATGCTCATCGCGATCAGCACCGACAGCCCTGCGAGCAGGACGTTGCGGCGGCCGAGCGTGTCGGAGGCGATGCCGACCGGCACCAGGGCAAGGCTCATGCCGAGCATGTAGGCGGTGACGGTGTTCTGCATCGACGCCGCATCAGTGGCGAGATCCACCACCATCTGCGGCAGGCCGGGCGTATAGGCATCGAGCGGAATCTGGCTGAACGGCACGACGCATAGCAGGATCGGCACGATCCCACCCTTCGCGCGACCGGCGTCCGAAGCAAGTGCAGTCATGGCTCACGCCCCCTCGATGCCCGCGAGCCCCATCTTTTCGTGCGCGCAATGAGAGGCGACGATGCAGGTTGCGGGTCTTGACGCGCGGAACGTGCCAGAACTGTGTATAAAAACTCTTAGGGGTGCCCGCATCGCCACGGATTCTGCCGGTGGATGCCGGGGCTCGGATGCGCTCAAAACAAAAACGCGAAAACAACCCCATGCACAGTACAAGTCATTGAAGAATTTCGCTCGTGCGCGGCGAGCGCACTGATTTGACACGTCGGGCAAAACAGGCGCACGGTTACATCATCAGCCCAGGATCAATTCGCCGTTGAGCCGCCCCATTAACCTGTCGGAAGGCATGAGCAACTGCGACCAACTTCGCGCTCGGAGTTCGTGATGCAAAAGGAACTGAACGCAGATGCCGGCGGCTTGAGCTACGGCTCGATCAGCGCGCTACTGAGCGCTTTGCATCTGCGGAAGGTGTCTGCATCCGAGTTGCTCGAACACACCATTGCCCGCATCGAGGCCCTGGACGAGCCGATCAACGCGATCATCGTTCGTGATTTCGATCGCGCCAGGGACGCCGCGCGCGCCGCCGATGCCGCGCTTGGCCGGGGAGAGCGGCTGGCG
>NZ_AJQE01000166.1 GCF_000261685.1 Bradyrhizobium genomosp. I (2014)
GTGACCTTGAAGGAACCGTTCAACGTCGCGGGCTTGCCGACAACCTGGGGCTTTCCGCATTTCAGGGATTTTCAACCCGCCGACGATGCCCTCGTCGTCTCCCGGCTGAAAGCGGCGGGCGCCGTCATCATCGGCAAGACCAACATCCCGATCGGGCTCAGGGATTTCCAGAGCTACAACGAGATCTACGGGGTGACGAACAACCCGTGGGATCTCGGCCGCTCGCCCGGCGGCTCCTCGGGTGGATGCGGAGCGGCGCTGGCCGCAGGGTTCGGTCCGCTCTCGATCGGCTCGGATATCGGCGGCTCGATCCGGGTACCCTCGCATTTCTGCGGCGTGTTCGGACACAAGCCGAGCCTCGGCCTCGTCCCGCTGCGCGGATATAGCCTGCCGCCGGCATCGCCCGTCCCAGGCCACGGCGATCTCGCTGTCATCGGGCCGATGGCACGCACTGCCGCGGACCTCGCTCTGTCGCTCTACGTGATTGCCGGCCCTGACGAGGCGCGCGACGGGATCGGCTATCGCCTGGCGCTGCCCGCGCCTCGTCATGACCAACTCAGGGATTTCAGGATTCTCGTGATCGACACGCACCCGCTGATGCCGACCGGAGATGCCGTGCGCTCGGCGATCGGGCGGTTGGCGGAACGGCTCGAACAATCGGGCGCGCGGGTCGCACGTTCGAGCACATCGTTGCCGGATCTTGCCGCGTCCGCCCGGCTTTATATGAAGCTGTTGAACGCCGCGCGAAGTCCGCGCCTGACACCGGCCGCGCTCGCAGAGGCGCAAGGAGTTGCTGCGTCACTCGCGCCCGACGACCGCAGCCTGCAGGCCGAGCGCGCCCGCGGCTGGGGTCTGATCCATCGCGAATGGCTCGCGACCGATGCAGCGCGGCTGCAGCTGCAACAAAAATGGTATCAGTTCTTCCGCGAATTCGATGCCGTGATCTACCCGGTCGCCGCCGTGCCGGCCTTTCCGCAGGACCAGTCGGAGCCGTTCGACGCGCGGCAACTCGACATCGATGGCAAGCACTACAACTATTCCGACGCCTGCTTCATCTGGGCCGACCCTGCCTCGACCTGCGGACTTCCTGCAACCGCCGTTCCGATTGAGCGCACGCCTGAGGGCCTGCCGGTCGGCGTCCAGATCATCGGGCCGTATCTGGAGGACCGTACGACGATTGCGTTGGCCGGGCTGATTGAACACGAGTTCGGCGGCTTTGTGCCGCCGCCGGGGCTAGCTGCAAAGTGATCCGCGCCCAGGCCGGCCAGGCCGCGCACCATTAAGCGGCTGGCCGCCTGATGTCGGCTCAAGCCTCGACAGCGACGGAGAAGCAGCATCCTCCGATGTCGCTGAAGGGCCAGTGGACTAAACCGCTCGCG
>NZ_AJQE01000167.1 GCF_000261685.1 Bradyrhizobium genomosp. I (2014)
GAGCGGTTTAGTCCACTGGCCCTTAGCTGAACCAGGTCGAACCCATCATAGTGTCTGCTATCGCAGAAGCGCGACTGCGCTGGCTTTGACCTTGTGACCCGATGCGCACATGCGCCGCGAACGAGCGAACCTAAAGCATGATCCGGAAAAGTGCGCAGCGGTTTTCCGAAAAGATGATGCTTAAACAACAACCTAAAGCGCGATGACGATTCATCCTAATCGTATCGCGCTTTAGCACTCCATAAGTCGGATATGGTGTTGATGCGAATCAGAGAAGCAAGGGCGCAATTTCCAATGAGGCATATTATTTTCTCGGTGGCCGCTGTTTTTTCGTTCTCATCTGCACATGCTGAGATGGTCAAGATACCTTGGCATGCCTCGGCGCAATCCTCTCCCTGGATTCCCGGCAACGACTACATCGACGGCCGGTCGAAGAACTTCATGGATGGCACCGTCGAGGAGAAGCGCAAGGTGAAGGCCGAGGGCGAACTGCAGGCCGACATGATGCGCCCGAAAGACGCCATGGGTTTGATCCCCTTCGTGATCATGCTGCACGGCTGCGACGGGTTCGGCCGGGTCGAGAAGAAATGGGGACGCGACTACGGCGGCAGATTGGTCGGAGCGGGCTACGGTGTTCTGCTGCTTGACAGCTTCGCCAGCCGGGGCTTGGGGCCTGACGGCGTCTGCGCCGACCCTAGCCAACTGACCTGGGCGCGGCGCCGGGCCGACGATGCATACGCGGCTCTGGACTGGCTCATCGAGCAAAAAATCGCCAATCCCAAACAGGTTTACGTCCTCGGCCGGAGCAACGGCGCGACCACGTCTTTGATCATCATGAACCGTGCGATCGGCGACCTTCACGAGCACATGTTCGCGGGCGGATTCGCGATGCAGCCGTCCTGTTACTTGATGAAGAGCGTCGAGTTCTACGCTCCGGTTCACCTCTTTCTGGCAGAGAAGGACGAGGCCACCAGTCCCGTCCTCTGCGGCCAGATGGCCGAGAGCAAACGTTCGGTCCCCGTGAAGTCGGTGCTGTGGAAGGGGGCGCACCACGGCTTTGAAGACCACGAGCCGAACCGCGTATTCCATGGCTACCATCTCGCATACAATGCCGCAGCTGCGGAAGGTACGATCAAGGCCATCATCAGTGTGTTGAACGAGGCCACGAGGGCGCAGAACTGATCGCAGAGAGCTGCACAGCCAAATTGGATGCGATGACGGACGAGCGAGTGACGTCCGACGAAAAGGCTTTCCGCCTCTGGCCCTTTGCCAATTCACAGGGGCGAACTTGCCGTGTCCGGTCTTGAAGGCAAAACCCGCCTAATTCGCGGGGACCATGTCCACACGCCGTGGCGCATCCGGCTCCGGCATGATGCCCGGCCGTGGGAATGCCTCACGCATAGGCCACCCAGCCGCGGAAGGCGAAGCCGGTGTAGAACAGGGTCGGGTCGGAGAAGCCGGCCTCGCGCAGGATCGCCTCGTCCTGCGCGGGCGCGAGGATCTCCAGATGATTGGTGACAGCGTCCCGCGCGGCCGCGGCCTGCTCGGGCTCGACGCCGGACGCAGCAAGGAAAGCAGAGTACCGCGACAGCCATCGCGGGCGCTCCTCATCGCCATCGGGCGCGCTCAGATGCGCGATCACGAACGGTGCGCCCGGCTTGAGCCGGCGGCGAACCTCCGAGGCGATGCGGCGCCGCTCCGCGACATCGACGAAGTGCAGGGTCAGCAGGCAGGTGGCCCCGTCGAACGGTCCCTCCGGCGCATCGTCGATATAGCCTTCATGAAAGCGTGCACGAGGTGCGAGCTCTCCCAGGGTCTGTCCGGCCAGCGCCAGCATCGCCGCGGACGGGTCGACGCCGTCGAAGCTCCAGGCGGGGTGCGCTTGCGCAAAGGCCTTGAGCTCCAGGCCGCCGCCAGCGCCGAGGACGAGCACCCGCGCATCGCTGGGGACGCGCTCGGCCAGCAGGATCGCCGCCATGGACTGCATGGCGTCATATCCCGGGACGAACCGCCGCGGCCCCTCCGTGTATCTCGCCACGAACTGCGGATCCGAGAATGCGGCTTGAATGTCGGTTATGATGTTGTCCTCCGTGAATGGCGCCATTCACGCGCGATGCGCGCTGATGTCGTGGATCCTTCGAGACCCGAGCCGCTTGCGCAGGTCCTCGCTCAGCATGGCCAGCGTCACCTCGCCGAGACGCGACAGCAGCAGCGCCTCGGCATCGTGAAAGGCCTGGTCGAGCGCCGCATTGACCGCCTGCTCGACGAGGCAGCCCGGCGACTCGGTCCGGTTGCCCATGGCCAGCAGCGACGGGCTGCCGAGCGCGGCATAGACGTCGCGCAGCGTCACCTTCGACAGGTCGCACGCCAGCCGCCAGCCGCCGCCATGCCCCTTCTCGGAGCGCACGTAGCCAAGCTCGCGCAGCCCCGCCATGACGCGCCGGATCACCACCGGGTTGGTGTCCATGGCCTTCGCCAGCGTCTCGGACGTGAACGGCCCAGGCTGCTGCGCCATGTGCAGCAGGACGTGCAGCACGCCGGATAGTCGGGAATTTCGCTTCATGTAACTTTATATGTTACATAATGGCGTCGAGGTCAACGGGGCTTGCTCGTGACGCGCTGCCAGGCGCGGCGACACGCGCGAAGCGGCAGCGCGTCACGTGGGGAGGCTCTGGAACGTCAGTGCTGAGCAGCGGTGGGAAAGGACACCATCCCATTCGCCCGATGATGCCATCCTGCTCCTGTTTTGCCCGACGAAGCAACGTTTCCCTGCTCGATCGACCAACCCGTTTGCACGCACCTTAAGCCATTGATCTCGCTAGCCCCGTCTACTGTGCATGGGGTTGTTTTCGAGATTCTTGTCTTGAGGGCGAGGCTGAGCCGGATCGCTTCCGGCTACTTCATCACCCGCAGGCCCTTGGTGGTGAAGCGCTGCGTCTTGCCGCCCGGCCGCACCGGCCGCCGCGTGCCGGCGGCCTTGCCGGTGCCGGGGGGCTGGTGCGCCGGCACGAGCTGGTGGGGCTGCGAGCCGATCAGGTCGCGGCGGCCCATCTCGATCAAGGCCTCGCGCAGCACGGGCCAATTGTCGGGGTCGTGATAGCGCAGGAACGCCTTGTGCAGGCGGCGCTGGCGCAGGCCCTTGATCGCCTCGACCTTGTCGCTGCCGCCGTGGCGCACGCCGCGCAAGGGGTTGACGCCGGTGTGGTACATCGCCGTCGCGGTCGCCATCGGCGAGGGCAGGAAGGTCTGCACCTGGTCGGCGCGATAGCGGTTCTTCTTGAGCCACAGCGCGAGGTTCATCATGTCCTCGTCGGTCGTGCCCGGATGCGCCGCGATGAAATACGGGATCAGATAATATTTCTTGCCGGCGCGCTCGGCGGCTTCATCGAACATCCGCTTGAACTTGTCGTAGGCGCCGATGCCCGGCTTCATCATCTTGTCGAGCGGGCCGCGCTCGGTATGCTCGGGCGCGATCTTGAGATAGCCGCCGACGTGATGGGTGACGAGCTCCTTGATGTATTCGGGGCTCTCGACCGCGAGGTCGTAGCGCACGCCGGAGGCGACCATCACCTTCTTGATGCCTTTCGTCTCGCGCACCTTGCGATAGAGCCGGATCAGGTCGTCATGCGAAGTGTTGAGGTTCGGGCAGATCTCGGGGAAGACGCAGGACGGCCGCCGGCACGCCGCCTCGACCTTCGGGTCCTTGCACGCCATCCGGTACATGTTGGCGGTGGGGCCGCCGATGTCGGAGATCACGCCGGTGAAGCCCGGCGTCTTGTCGCGGATCTTCTCGATCTCGCGCAGGATCGAGCCCTCTGAGCGGTTCTGGATGATGCGTCCCTCATGCTCGGTGATCGAGCAGAAGGTGCAGCCGCCGAAACAGCCGCGCATGATCGTCACCGAGAATTTTATCATGTCCCAGGCGGGGATTCTCGCCTCGCCATAGGACGGATGCGGTGCGCGCGCATAAGGCAGGTCGTAGACCGCGTCCATCTCTTCGGTGGTCAGCGGGATCGGCGGCGGATTGAGCCAGAGGTCGCGGTCGCCATGGCGCTGCACCAGCGGCCGCGCATTGCCGGGATTGCTCTCACGATGCAGCACGCGCGAGGCGCGGGCATAGGCTTCCCTGTCCTGCTCGACCTGCTCCAGCGCGGGCAGGCGGATCACGGTCGCGCCCTTCTGGCGCGTCGCGCCTTCGTCGGCGGAATCGAGATCGTCGGCGTGCAGCTCGGTGTAGTCAGCGGGGACCTTGCGGAACAGCGCGACGCCCCTGATGTCGTCGAGCGCGCGCGGCGCTTCGCCCGCGGCGAGGCGCTGCGCCACCTCGACCACGGCGCGCTCGGCATTGCCGTAGAGCAGCAGGTCCGCCTTGGCGTCGGCCAGCACCGAGCGGCGCACCTTGTCGGACCAGTAGTCGTAATGCGCGATCCGGCGCAGCGAGGCCTCGATGCCGCCGAGCACGATCGGCACATCCTTGAACGCCTCGCGGCAGCGCTGCGCATAGACGACGGTGCAGCGGTCCGGCCGCTTGCCGCCCTCGCCGCCGGCCGTGTAGGCATCGTCGTGGCGCAGGCGGCGGTCGGCGGTGTAGCGGTTCACCATGGAGTCCATGTTGCCGCCGGTGACGCCGAAGAACACCTTTGGCTTGCCGAGCGCCTTGAACGGCTCGGCCGAATGCCAGTCCGGCTGCGCGATGATCCCGACCCGGAAACCCTGCGCCTCCAGCAGCCGGCCGATGATCGCCATGCCGAAGCTCGGATGGTCGACATAGGCGTCCCCGGTCACCAGCACGATGTCGCAGGCGTCCCAGCCGAGCGCATCCATCTCGGCGCGGCTCATGGGCAGGAACGGTGCCGGCTTGCGCGGTTGCGCCCGGGCCATCAGCGGCTTTTCGGCGGTGATCATTGGGGTGTCCATGGCGCCTACGCATAGGACTCCGGACGGGCGAATTCAACCGATCGATGTGCTGCCAACGCCGATGTCGGGGTTCCCTCCTCGCAACGGCGCCGATCGGATATCGGCCATAGGAACCAACCGCGCCCGCGAACATTCTGGTTGAGGGGTCGACACGGGCCCGGGTCGTGCGTCTCCGTCGTTTCGGCGTTCGTGACGTCGCCTCTGGCGATGGGGGAGCTGTGAGTACGGTCATAGAGAACTTGCTGTTGCGGAAGCAGAAGCTCGTGGAACAGCTCGAGACGGCGCCGTCGGTCGAGGACCGCGACAGAATTGAGCGCCAGCTCGAGCAGGTCAACACTGCGCTGGATTTTCTGGACAGGCCTGGATCGCAGGAAGAGCGATAGGCGCGCTCAATCCACTTGCAGCGCGCTTGCGTAGACGGTTCCGGAATTGGTGATGTGCCTCGTCATCAGGTCTTCGAAGGCCGCGAACTCGCCGCGTGCGAACAAATCGAGCAGCTTGCGATGCTCGTCGAAGGACGTGCGGGTGCGCACGTCGATCGGCGAGGTCAAATTGGTGCGGAGCGCGGCGACGCGGCCGGAGACGAGCTGATAGGATTCGGCGAGGTAGCGGTTGCCGCAATGCGTGAACAGCGCCTCGTGGAAGGCGGCATCGGCGCGGCCATAGGCGATGTTGTCCTTCGCCGTGACCGCGGGCTCCATCGCCGCGATCGCGGCGCTCATGGCTGCAATCGCACCGTCGCGATCGTGGCGGAAGGCGAGTTCGGCCGCCCTGGGCTCCAGCGCGACGCGGAAGGTGCAGAGCGCGTTGATGTCCTCGGCGCTCGGTGTGAACACGAAGCTGCCGACCTGCGGCCGGATCACCACGAGGCCTTGCGCCTGCAACTGGCCCATCGCCTCGCGTACCGGGGTGCGGCTGACGCCGAAGGAATTGGCCACCATCTCCTCGGAAATGGCAGCGCCCAGCGCGAACTCGCCCTCGATGATGGCCTGGCGCAGCCGCTGCATCACCCGCTGCGCCAGCGATTTCGGCGTATCGAGCCTGAGCGATCGCATGGTGCCCTCAGATCACCTTGCCCGGATTGAGCAGGTGATCGGGATCGAGCGCCGCCTTCAGCGTCCGCATCAGCGCGATCTCGGCCTCGCTCCTGGCATGACCCAGCCACTGCTTCTTCAGCGTGCCGATGCCGTGCTCGGCGGAGACGCTGCCGCCCATGTCGCGGACGAGACCGTAGATGATCGCGTCCATCGCCTCCTTCGGTTGCTGCGCAACCGAGAGGCCGGCGACCCAGGAGACGAGATGCAGATTGCCGTCGCCGATATGGCCGTAATAGACGCTCTCGCAGCCCTTGATGCCGGAGGCCAGCGCGGCCTTGCAGCGCGCGACGAACTCGTCCATCCGGGCCACCGCAAGGCCGATGTCGTAGGAGATGTGCGGCCCCAGCACCTGGCCGAATTCGGCGCAGATGTCGCGCACGCGCCAGAAGGCCTGGGTCTGCGCCAGCGATTGCGCGACGGCGGCGTCGGCGAGCAGCCCGCGCTCCATCAGCTCCTCGAGCCAGGCCTGGAAGCGCTGCGCGTCCACGCTCTCGTCGGTGCCCTGCGCCTCGACCAGCACGTAGAGGCCGTGGCCGGCTGCGACCGGCGGCTTCACCCCGGCGCGGGTCGTGATCACGTCCCAATAGTCAGGCCACATCACCTCGAAGGCCGACAGCAGCGGGCCGAGCCCGCTGCGCGCCGCGCCGAGCAGCGCGACCACCGCGGCATAGTCCTTCAGCGCACAGAGCGCGGCCATGGTCGAGCGCGGCTTCGGAAACAGCTTGAGCACCACGCGGGTGATGATGCCGAGCGTGCCTTCCGAGCCGATGAACAGATGCTTCAGATCATAGCCGGCGTTGTTCTTCATCAGCTTGTTGAGGCTGGTGATGATGGTGCCGTCAGGCAGCACCACTTCGAGGCCGAGCACCAGCTCGCGCGTCATGCCGTAGCGGATCACGCGGTTGCCGCCGGCGTTGGTGGAAAGATTGCCGCCGATCGCACAGGAGCCGCGCGAGCCGAGATCGAGGGGAAAGAAGAAGCCGGCTTCGTCCGCAGCCCTCTGGATCGTCTCCAGCGGCGTGCCCGCCTTCACCGTCATCGTCGCGGAGGCAGGGTCGATCTCCTCGATGCCGGTCATGCGCTCCAGCGAGATCGCGACCCAGCCGGCTTCGGGCGAAGCGCCGCGGCACAGCCCGGTCAGTCCGCCCTGCGGCACGAATGGAAGACGCGCCTGCCGGCAGGCGAGAATCGCATCGGCAACGCCCTGCGCATCGAGCGGCCGGATCACCGCGAGCGGCGTCTGCGGCAGGCTCGCGCTCCAGTCGTTGCAATTGCGGGCCGGCACGTCGCTGCCCGTCAGCACCGCGGCCGCGCCGAGCCTGTCGCGCAGGGCGCCGAGCACTTGGTCGGCTCGCCCCGTGGGGGTCGCCACGTCCATGCGAGACCTCCTCAATATTTTTCGCTGCGCTCAGGGCGCGGGGATTTGCGTCGATCTTGTATGTAAGGTACAAGATCGAAAGTAAAGCAAAAACAGGATCCCGGTGGGCGCGGAAGATCTTTGGAGATCAGCGGCTTAGTTCGGGGCGGCAGCAAAGGGCGTGTGATGACGGAGGCAATTCGCGGGTTCTGGGTGGCGTCGGCGACGCCGCTGGCGGCCGATGGCAGCGTGGACCACACCCGGCTCGCCAGCCATGCCAAGCACCTCTTCAGCAAGGGAGTCGACGGCGTCGTGCTGTTCGGCACCACCGGCGAGGGCACCTCATACAATGTCGGCGAACGCGTCGCGACCATCGAAGCCATGCTCACGGCCGGCGTGGCGCCGGAGCGCATCGGAATCGGCGGCGGCTTCCCCGCCATCACCGACAGCATCGCATTGACGCGCGCCGTGCTCGGCCTCGGCCTGCGCCACGTGCTGCTGCTGCCGCCCTATTTCGACCGCAGCGTCACGCCCGAAGGCATCGAGGATGCCTTTGCCGCGATCATCGACGGTGTCGCCGACGATCGGCTGCGCGCCTCGCTCTATCACATCCCGCAGGTGTCGGGCGTCCCGATCCCGACAACGGTCGCCGCGAACTTGCGCAAGCGCTACGGCAAGCAGGTCGCCGGCTTGAAAGACTCCAGCGGCGACTTCAAGCAGTTCCAGGCATTCCGCGCGGCCGCGCCCGAGCTCGCCATCACAGTCGGCAACGAGCCCGACATCGCCCGCGCGATCGCCGCGGGCGGCGCCGGCACCATCTGCGGCATGGCCAACATCGTGCCGGAGCTGGTCAAGGGCATGGTTGACGGCAAGGATGTCGAGGCGCCGATGCAGGCAGCGGCAGATCTCGTGGTGAAGACGCCGTCGCTGGTCGCGACGTTGAAGGCTATCCTCGCGGCGCAGACGGGCGATGCAGGCTGGCTGCGCGTGCGCTCCCCGCTCCGCGCGTTGTCCGACGGCGCAGCGCTCAAGCGGAAGCTCGACGCGTTGATGGCGCCCGCCATCGCGTGAGTTCGCGCAAGATCGCGACGCGCCGCCGTGAATTCGCGTGCTGCGTGCCGCGCTTGGCATGACGGCCATTGGAGATTGCCGTTCAGCGCTGATCCATTCTTAGAACCATTCAATACTAGAGCGATTCAAGCCCGCTTAGTGTTCCGCTCGCGCTCCGCGCCTGTTAGACGCGCCAGCTTCAAGCTGCGTCTGACCTGGAAGTGAATCGAACGTGCGTGCTTATCCGGATGGCCGCTGCACCAGCGGCCATCGTCATCGTGCCGGCAAGAGCCGTGCCGGTCTTCTCATCGGAGCGGCCGTGCTGCTCGCCGAATGTCCCTCCAACACGACGATCGCGCAGGCGCAATCGGCGTTGCCGCCGGTGACGGTGGAGGCACCGGCGCAGCGACTGAGGCCGGCGCGGGCATCGGACCAGTCTTCACGCCGCACGCAAGCCGCCGTGCGCCAGCGTATTCGCACTACCGCACCCGCCGCGCCGACGCTCTCGGAGCGAGCGGCCGCGGAAGCCGCCGCACAGCAAGCCGCAAAGCTCGGCTACCGCGCGATGCCGAGCGGGACCACGCTGCGCAGCGGGGCCTCGCCGCTCGACACCGCGCAGGCCGTCAACGTCGTGCCCGAGCAGGTGCTGAAGGACCAGCTGCCGCGCAACATCGATGATGCGCTCGCCAACGTCTCAGGCATCACCCAGACCAACACGCTCGCCGGCACCCAGGACGCCGTGATCCGCCGCGGCTTTGGCGACAATCGCGACGGCTCGATCATGCGCAATGGCATGCCGCTGGTGCAGGGCCGCAGCCTCAATCCCGCCGTGGAAAGCGTCGAGGTGCTGAAGGGGCCGGCCTCGCTGCTCTACGGCATCATGGACCCCGGCGGCATCGTCAACACCATCAGCAAGCGGCCCGAGCTGTATCAGCACGGTTCGGTCACGTTGCTCGGCTCGACCTACGCGAACAATCGCAGCGGCGCCGACGGCCTGCTCGACGTCACGGGCCCGATCGGCGACCAGGGTCTTGCCTATCGCTTCATCGGCTATGGCGTCAGCGAGGATTATTGGCGCAATTTCGGCCGCCATCGCGAGATGCTGGTTGCGCCGTCGCTCGCTTGGTACGGCCAGGACACCACGGTCCAGCTCAACTACGAGCACCGCGAGTTCATCACTCCGTTCGACCGCGGCACGGCGTTCATCAACGGCGCGCCGCTGGCGATCCCGAAGACTCGCCGGCTCGACGAGCCCTACAACAACATGTGGGGGACGTCCGACCTGATCCAGGCCTCGGTCGAGCATCGCATCAACCAGGACTGGAAGCTCTTTGCCGGCTACAGCTACAACACCGAGACCTTCAGCGCGAACCAGCTCCGCATCACCGGCGTCAACGTGAAGACCGGCGTCGAGACGCGCAGCAATGACGGCACGCAGGGTTCGCTGAGCAATTCGAGCTATGGGACGTCCTACATCTCGGGCGGGTTCTGGCTCGGCAACATGCGCAACGAGGTGCTGTTCGGCGGCGACGGCCAGTATCGCACGATCTATCGCGACAACCTGATCCGGCAGGCGGCCCCGTCCTTCAATGTCTACAACCCCGTCTACGGTCTGATCGGACCGGGCACGACGGTTTCGAACAGCGACAGCGCCCAGACCGACAAGCTGGGCCAGTGGTCATTGTTCTTCCAGGACACGCTGCACCTGACGGAGCGTTTCGCGCTGGTCGGCGGGGTGCGTTACATGGACTACGATCAGCTCGCCGGACGCGGCAAGCCGTTCAAAGCCAACACCGATGTCTCGGCGGATGCGATCCTTCCGCTCGGCGGCGCGATCTTCAAGCTCACCGACCAGCTTTCGCTCTATGCGAGCTACACCCAGTCGCTGAAGCCGAACTCGACCATTGCTCCGCTGAGCAATGGCGGCGGCGCCGTGCTCGGGTCGAACATCGCGCCCGAGGAGGGCACGCAGTACGAGACCGGGCTCAAGTTCGACCTCGACAAGCGCCTCTCCGGCACGGTCGCGGTTTACGACATCGAAAAGCAGAACGTGCTGGTCAGCCAGCTCAATACCGCAACCGGTCTCAACGTCTACACTGCGGCCGGCAAGGCCCGCTCGCGCGGCCTTGAGATTGACGTCACCGGCCGGCTCTCCGACAATTGGAGCATGATCGGAAGCTATGGTTACACCGATGCGCGTGTGACGGAGGATCCGACATATGCCGGCAAGCAGTTGCAGAACGTTGCGATGAACACGGCTTCGCTCTATCTGGTCTACGATTTTGGCACAGCGCTTCCCGGCCAGCTCAGGCTCGGCGGCGGCGCCCGCTATGTCGGCGACCGGCCCGGCGATGCGTTGAACACGTTCGTGCTGCCGTCCTATGTCGTCGCTGACATCTTCGCGACCTATGAGACGAAGCACCAGTCGCTGCCGGTGATCTATCAGCTCAACGTCAAGAACCTGTTCGACACCGTCTACTACACGTCCGCCGTTAACAATCTCAACGTCGCCATCGGCGACGCCCGGCGCATATCCTTGTCGGCGACGGTGAAGTTCTAGCCATGGCAGCGCGGACCGGACACACGATCAAGGCGGTCCTGTTCCAGGTCCATTCCATCGCGGGCCTGATCCTCGCGCTGCCGCTTGCCATGATCGCGCTGACCGGCGCGATCATGAGTTTCGAGGACGAGATCGTCGATCATCTCAACGCCGGCATCATGCAGGTCGCGCCGCATCGAGCGCCGATGCTGATGCCTGATGACCTGATCGCCCGGCTGAAGGTCGCGCAGGACGTCGACAAGGTCTCGGCCATCACGCTGTCGAGCGATCCGACGGCGGCCGCCCATGTCCGTTTCGCGCGCGACGAAGGCGGCGGCCGGCCGGCCTCGCTCTATGTCGATCCCTACGATGCGCGCGTGCTGGGTTCGCCGCGTGGCGAAGCGTTGTTCGCGACCGTGCGCAGGCTGCACCGCTGGCTGCTGATCCCCGGCGACGCCAGGGGCTGGGGGCGCCCGATCACCGGCACGGTCGCGTTCGGCCTGATCGTCATGCTGGTCTCGGGCCTCGTGCTGCGCTGGCCGCGTCGGGCGGGCAGTGTGAAGATGTGGCTGAAGCCGAATCTCGGGCTCGGCGGTCGCGGGCTGCACCGGTCGCTGCATGCTGTGATCGGCACCTGGGTGCTCCCGGTCTACCTTGTGATAACTCTCACCGGGCTGTGGTTCTCCTTCGAGTGGTACAGGGATGGAGTCACCTGGCTGTTGTCGCGTCCGCAACTCGCGGCTGCGAAGATGCAGCCCAGGATGCCACCAAAGTCGCCGCGCGCAGCCGATCGTTCCGAGACCGCGCAGCCGATCGGATTCGATCGGGCATGGACGACGTTCCAGCGCGAAGAGGGGGACCGCTTCTCCAGGGCTCTGCTGACGCTGCCGGCCGGCCCGGGCACGGTGCTGCGGATCCGGTCGTGGGCAAAGGACATGACGCTCGAGGCCACGCGCGATGAATTCCGCATCGATGCCGTGACCGGCCGGCTGGTCTCCGCGGAGCGCTATACCGACAAGACATTCGGCGAGAAGATCGTCGCGGCCATCTACGACATCCATCGCGGCGCGATCCTGGGATGGCCGGGCAAGCTCGCGTTCATGATTGCCGCGGCCTTGATGCCGTTGTTCGCGGTCACCGGCATCCTGCTCTATCTGTCACGCCGCAAGCTGCGACACCCGGCACAGAAGCCGCTCGGGCGGCTCGTCCCTGGCGAGTGATTCGACAAGGCTAGCCAACGCCCGTCTAATCGGTCAAAAGCCAATGGCCTGTCCTTCTCAAGGTTCACGCCATGAAGCTTCCCGCCGTCACTCCCGCCGATGTCCGCCGTGCGCTTCTGCTGCGCGAGGAAATCGCGCTGCTCGATCTCAGATACGAGGCCGCCTTCGCCACCGGTCATCCGCTGTTCGCCGCCAACATGGCCGCCGACCGGATCGCGATCGAGGCCGAGGTGAGGCTGCCGCGCAAGGGCGTGGCCATCGTGCTTTACGACGACGGGGAGGGACTGGTCGCGGGCGGAGCCGAACGCCTCGCCGCGCTCGGCTACACCAATATCAGCGCACTCGACGGCGGGCTGAAGGCCTGGCGCGCGGCGGGCTTGGAGGTGTTCGAGGACGTCAATTCCTACTCCAAGGCGTTCGGCGAACTGGTCGAGTCGCGCCGCCACACGCCCTCGTTCAGCGCCGACGAGGTCGCAAAACTCATCGCCGACAAGGCCAACATCGCCATCCTCGACGTCCGCCGTTTCGACGAATATGCGACCATGAACATTCCGGGCTCGGTCAGCGTGCCCGGAGCGGAGCTGGTGCTGCGCGCGGGGCAGGCCGCGCCCGATCCCGAGACGACGATCATCATCAACTGCGCCGGCCGCACTCGCTCAATCATCGGCACCCAGTCGCTGATCAATGCCGGCGTGCCCAACGAGGTGCGGGCGCTGCGCAACGGCACGATCGGCTGGACGCTGGCGCGCCAGGCGCTCGATCACGGCGCTGACAGGCGTGGCGCGATTGGGCCGTTCGAGGGTGGTCCGGCCAATGCGCGCGACGTCGCCTATCGCGCCGGGGTTCGCCATATCGGAGCGAACGAGATGTCGGCGCTTGCCGCGCAGACCCATCGTACGCTCTATCGCTTCGACGTGCGCGATGCCGAGGAATACGCGGCCGGCCACCTTCCCGGTTTCCGCCATTATCCCGGCGGCCAGCTCGTCCAGGAAACCGACATGGCCGCGCCCGTGCGCGGTGCGCGCATCCTCCTGACCGACGACAGGAGCGTCCGTGCCGACATGACGGCGTCCTGGCTGGCGCAGATGGGCTGGGAAGTCTATGTGCTCGAAGGCGGCTATGATGGTGCACTTGAGGTCGGCCTGCCGCAATTCTTGCCGAAGCCAGATCCGGCACACCGCTATCGCCGACCCTATGAAGGCACCGATGTGGCCGAAGCTGCGATGCAGGCCTATCTCGATTGGGAATACGGCCTCGTCGAGCAGCTCCGCCGCGACGGCACGCACGGGTTCTACGTGATTTGACGGAGCTGGTGGGATGCCAAGTCCACCCATCGGCTCGCCATCTTCTCCCCGTATGCAAGCCCTATTGTGCTGCGCATCGCCCGCGGTCTATGAGCTGCGGCAAAGCTGTGACCTACGGAGATTCCATGTCAGCCCCAGGCCAAGGCCCTGAGCGAAGCGCCAAGGCGCTGCTGCTCGAAGGCGTCAATGACAGTGCCGTCGACCTGTTCAGGAGCGCGGGTTTCACCAATGTCGAGCGGCTGACCAAGGCGCTTGACGGCGAGGATCTGCGCCGTGCGCTCAAGGGCGTGTCACTGCTCGGCATCCGCTCGCGCACCCAGATCACCGATGAGGTGCTCGGGGCGACCGACCAGCTTCTCACGGTCGGCTGCTTCAGCGTCGGTACCAACCAGGTCGATCTTTCGGCCGCGCGCAAGCGCGGCATTCCCGTCTTCAACGCGCCGTTCTCCAATACGCGCAGCGTCGCCGAGCTCGTGATCGGCGAGATCGTGATGCTGCTGCGGCGGATCTTTCCGCGCTCGGTGTCTGCCCATGCGGGGGGCTGGGACAAGTCGGCGACCGGCAGCCGCGAGGTGCGCGGCCGCACGCTCGGCATCGTCGGTTACGGCAATATCGGCTCGCAGCTTTCGACCCTGGCCGAAGCCATGGGCATGCGTGTGATCTATTTCGACCGCACCGACAAGCTCCGCCACGGCAACACCGAGCCGGTCGAGAGGCTCGAAGAGCTGCTAGCGCAGAGCGACATCGTCAGCCTGCACGTGCCGGAGACGCCGGAGACCGCGGGCATGATCGGCGAGAAGGAGCTGCGGACGATGAAATCAGGCTCGTTCCTGATCAACAACAGCCGCGGCACCGTGGTCGATCTCGATGCGCTTGCCGGCGCGCTGCGCGACGGTCACCTCGCCGGCGCTGCGATCGATGTGTTTCCGGTCGAGCCTTCGTCGAACGCGGAACGCTTCAAGAGCCCGGTGCAGGGCCTCGAGAACGTCATTCTCACGCCGCATATCGGCGGCTCGACCGAAGAGGCGCAGGAGCGGATCGGCGGCGAGGTCGCGCGCAAGCTGGTCGACTATTTCATCACCGGCTCGACCATGGGCGCGGTGAATTTCCCCGAAGTGCAACTGCATCTTCGCCCCTCCGGCGCGCGCTTCAGCCATGTCCATCGCAACGTGCCGGGCATGCTGCGGCGGCTGAACGAGGTCTTCCTCCAGCGTGACATCAACATTGCCGCGCAATATCTGGAGACCGCCGGCGACCTCGGCTACGTCGTGCTCGACGCCGATCTTGGCGGTCAGGACTCCGGCGAGCTGCTCCGGCAGATCCGCGCCCTAGACGGCACCGTCGGCGCGCGGCTGGTGTTCGAGCACTAAAGCGTTTTCGAGCGAAGTGGACATAAAGAAAACGCGTCAACCAGAATCTAAGGCATGATCCGGAAAAGTGCGCAGCGGTTTTCCGAAAAGATCATGCCTAAACAACAACCTAAAGCGCGATGACGATTCATCCTAGTCGCATCGCGCTTTAGAGCTATTTCCGTTCCGATCGCATCGGAACGGAAATAGCTCTGGACCACCCCACGTTCCGGTTGCAACTTGTAGCAACTGCTCCCACACTGTCGTCGAATTCGGCCCGGTCAAAAATCGCGTCGAATTTGAGCTTCAGTTGCGTGAGTGTCCGCCATGGAACGGGACGCCGTACTGATTGATCTCGCGCTTCAGGGCGGCGGTTCGCACGGCGCCTTCTCCTGGGGCGTGCTCGACCGTCTCCTGGAAGAGAAATGGCTGGAGATCGCCGCAATCTCCGGAACCTCCGCAGGCGCGATGAATGCGGCGGTTCTGGCGGACGGCTGGACAGCCGGCGGCGCCGAGGGCGCGCGAGAGGCGCTCGACCGATACTGGCGCCGTGTCTCGAAGGCCGCGGCCTTCAGCCCGCTACAACGCTCTCCGCTCGACCGCATGATGGGGCGCTGGACCCTCGATACGTCGCCCTTCTACATCCTCACCGATTTGATGTCGCGTGTGCTGTCGCCCTACGACCTCAATCCGACCGGTTACAATCCGCTGCGCGCGGTGCTGGCCGAGAGTATCGATTTCGAACGCCTCGCGCGCTCGCCGATCCAGCTGTTCATCACCGCGACCCGGGTGCGCACCGGGCGCGGCCGTATCTTCCGCAACGCGGAGATCACGGCGGATGTGCTGCTGGCATCGGCCTGCCTGCCGACCATGTTCCGCGCGATCGAGATCGACGGCGAGCCCTATTGGGACGGCGGCTTTGCCGGCAACCCGACGATCACGCCGCTGGTTCGGGAGAGCGACGCGCACGACACCATTCTCGTCCAGATCAATCCGACCGAGCGGCTGGAGGAACCGCGGACGGCTGCGGAAATCCTCAACCGGCTCAACGAAATCTCGTTCAACTCGCCGCTGATGAAGGAACTGCGCATGATCGCGCTGCTGCGCCAGGCGGCCGATCCGGGCAGCGGCGAGGGCGCGCGCTGGGCGAAGATGCGCACACACCGGATCAAGAGCGACATGCTGGCGAAGTTCGGGGCCTCCTCGAAGCTCAACGCAGAGCGGGAGTTCGTCTCGATGCTGCGCGCCGAGGGACGCACGGCCGCGGACGACTTCCTCGCCGAGCACGGCGCGGAGATCGGCCGTCGTTCGACCGCCGATCTCGATGTCCTGCTGTCGGAGTGCTGAGGCATGGGTCTCCTCGGCCTCCTCGTCGGGCTCGGCCTGCTCGTCCTGTTCGCCTTCCGCGGCTGGAGCGTCCTGCTGCTCGCGCCGTTCGCCGCACTCGTTGCCGCGCTGTTCGGCGGTGAGCCGCTGCTCGCGAACCTGACCCAGGTGTTCATGGTGAACGCGGCGGGATTTCTGGCCCAGTTCTTCCCGATCTTTCTGCTTGGCGCCGTCTTCGGCAAGTTGATGGATGACAGCGGTGCGGTGACGTCGGTCGCCGGATTCATGGCGGAGCGCCTCGGCGAACGGCGCGTGATCCTGGCGGTCGTGCTCGCCGGCGCGCTGGTCACCTATGGCGGTGTCAGCCTGTTCGTTGCGTTCTTCGTCATCGTTCCCATGGCACGCACGCTGTTTCGTGCCGCTTCGATTCCGCGGCGTCTGATCCCGGCCGCGATCGTGCTGGGAACGTCGACCTTCACCATGTCGGCCCTGCCTGGCACGCCGTCGATCCAGAATGCGATCCCGATGCCGTTCTTCGGCACGACGCCGTTTGCCGCGCCGGGCCTCGGCATCGTCGCCTCGCTCATCATGCTCGGTATCGGATTGTGGTGGCTGCATCGCGCTGAAGCTGCGGCGCGCCGCGCGGGAGAAGGCTATGGCGACGATGCCGAGGGCGCGATCGAGCAGGCCGCTGCCGACGAGTTCGTGCGCGAGCGCGCGACGACTGCCCGCGAGTTCGATCCGGCGGAGCTACAGCACGGTCATCGCAGCGAGCGGCCATCGCCCGTGCTGAACGCCATGGCGCCGCTCGTCGTCGTCGTGACCGTCAATCTGGTGATGTCGCTGGTGGTGCTGCCGCGGCTCGATGTCAGCTATCTCGCTGAGCAACGCTTTGGTGACACGACGCTTGCGGCCGTCGCAGGCGTGTGGTCGGTCGCGGTGGCGCTGGCTGCCGCCATCGTCACCACCATCGCGCTGAACTGGGCGCGCCTGCCGGCGCTGCGCCGGACCATGGACGCTGGGGCCAATGCGTCGGTCCTGCCTGCGTTCAGCGTCGCGAGCCTCGTCGGCTTCGGCGCCGTCGTGGCCTCGCTGCCTGCGTTCACGATCGTGCGCGACTGGGTGCTGGCGATCGAAGGGGGACCGCTGGTCTCGCTCGCCGTCGCAACCAACATCCTGGCCGCCCTGACAGGGTCGGCATCGGGCGGCCTGACCATCGCCCTCGACGCCCTCGGCCCGACCTACGTCGAGCTTGCCGCGCGGACCGGCATCGACCTTGCCTTGATGCATCGCGTGGCGGTGATCGGTGCGGGTACCCTCGACATCCTGCCGCACAACGGCGCAGTGGTCAGCCTGCTCGCGATCTGCGGCCTGACACATCGTGACAGCTATTTCGACATCGTCATGGTGGGCATCGTGACCTCGCTCCTGGCGCTGGTGGTAGTGATCGCCCTGGGCACCGCGCTGGGCTCGTTCTGACGGAAAGCCGGCGTCAGCGATTGACGGACGGGCGAAGGTTGCATTGAATGCAGCCGACTTTCGAACGCAACAGAACAAGCCGGGTGGAAACGATGAGGCGAAACAGAGCGAAGCTGTGCGCATGGCTCGTGGGCACGGCGGCCGCGATGAGCGCGAGCGGCGCGTCGGCGTTGACGCTGGCGGAAGATGCCGCGACGGTCTGCAAGGGGCTGGTCGGCGGCACTGATGCCGTGAAGATCGATGCCGCGACGTTTCAGTCGCCATCGACTCTCGCTGTTGCCGAGCGCGGCCCGACGCCGTCAGGGCGCATCACGCCCGCCAATCCTGCCTTCTGCAAGGTGCTCGGCCATATCGACCCGATCGATCCCAAGGCGCCGCCGATCAAATTCCAGGTCAACCTTCCCGTCGAATGGAACGGCCGCTCGGTGCAATATGGCGGCGGCGGCTTCAACGGCGTGCTGATCACCGGTCTTGCGCTGCCGCCGGCCTATCCCTTCGACAAGCCGTCGCCGCTCGCGCGCGGCTTCGTCACCTACGGCACGGATTCCGGCCATGAATCCAGGCCGGGCGAGCCGCCGCAGCTGTTCGCGCTGAACGACGAGGCCTTCGAGAATTTCGCCCATCGCGCCTACAAGAAGGTGCGCGAGGCGGCTGTCGCGCTGATGCAGCGCGCCTACGGCAGGAAGCCGGAGAAGATGTACTTCATGGGCTCGTCCGAAGGCGGCCGTGAAGGCCTCACCATGGCGCAGCGCTATCCCGACGATTTCGACGGCATCTTCGCCCGCGTACCCGTCATCAATTGGGTCGGCTTGCAGCATGCCGGCACGCGCTCGGGCCTCGTCACCATGGGTGAGGGCTGGATCAATCCGTCGCGGGTGAAGCTGGTCGCCGATGCCGTGCGGGCGGCTTGCGATGAAGCCGACGGCTCCGACGATGCGCTGGTGCAGGATCCCGTCGCCTGCAAGGCGGCATTCAAGGTCGAGACGCTGCGCTGCGCGGCGAGCCAGAGCGGCGATCATTGTCTCACCGATGCGCAGATCAAGGCGATCAACACGCTGCATGCGACCTACAAGTTCCCGTTCGCGCTCGCCAACGGGCTCGACGACTATCCGGGCTGGGGCGTCTCCGGCGAGGACACGCCGGCGATCGGTCCGACCGGCGGCTGGGTCGCGTGGTGGCTCGGCACCGCGCCACCGGCGCAGCCGCCCGCGCCCAACAACGGCATCGCCTGGATCTACGGCGCCGGCGGCATTCAATATGTCTTTGCGCGTGATCCGAAGCTCGATGTCACCACTTACAAGGTAGACGACCACAAGGCGCGGCTGCTCGAGGTGTCGAAGCTGATGGATTCGACCGATCCCGATCTCGGCCGTTTCCGGATGCGCGGCGGCCGGTTGATCATGCTCGAGCACATGGCCGACTACGCGCAAAGCCCCTATGCCGGCATCCGCTATTTCGAGAGCGTCGAGCGCAAGCTCGGCAAGGCCGAGACGGCGGAATTCGCGCGGCTTTACACCGCACCCGGTGTCGACCATGTCGGCTCCGGCGCGCCGGCCAATGTCGACATGCTGAGCGTGCTGGTCGACTGGGTCGAGAAGGGCAAGGCGCCCGGCGATCTCGAAGTCACCGAGCAGAAGCTCGAGGCGCCGTCGTTCGCGACGCTCCGCGCGCTGCCGCTGTGCCGCTGGCCCGCCTGGCCGCACTACAAGGCGGGTGCGGTGACGGAGGCGTCGAGCTTCACCTGTGCGCCGTGAGGCACGGATGGTCCCGCAGAGTCGTGGCCGGGCTCGCTGCGGCCAGCGCGCTCCTGTCACGCCGCACGGCTGACCTGGATGCCGGAACAAGCCCCGGGGCACGGCGACCTCCCTGCTAAAGCATGATCCGGAAAAGTGCGCAGCGGTTTTCCGAAAAGATCATGCTTAAACAACAACCTAAAGCGCGATGACGATTCATCCAAATCTCATCGCGCTTTAATGCGCGGGCCCGCCGGCTGCCTTCACGCGCCGCGCCAGCAGCACTGCGATCGCGGCCAGGACCAGCACGGCGCCGATCACCGCAAAGGTGTCGGAATAGCCCATCACCAGGGCCTGGCGTCTTACGGTCTTGCCGAGCGCGATGATGGCTTGCTCGCGTGCGGCGTTGGGATCGGGGACACCGTGGGCCATGAAATAGTCGGTCATCTGCGCGACGCGGCTACGGACCTCCTCGCGGCCGAGCGTGACCGAATGTCCGATGATGTTGGAATGGAACTGCTCGCGTTTCGTGATGATCGTCGCGAGCGTGGCCGTTCCGATCGCGCCGCCGAGATTGCGGAACATGTTGCTGATGCCGGAGGCCGCGGCAGCATCCTGCGGCGCGATGCCGCCTGACAGCACCGAGGTCAACGGCGTCAGCACCATGGCCTGGCCGACTGCGCGCACGATGTTCGGAATCCAGAGCTGGTCACCGGCATAGTCCGGCGACATCGCCGTGTTCATGAAGCAGCTATAGGCGAAGATCAGAAGGCCGGTGATGGCGATGTAGCGCGTGTCGAAGCGCTGCATCAGCCTGGGAATCAGCGGGATCAGCACGAGTTGCGGCAGGCCGGTCCAAGCCAGCACGTTGCCGATTTGCTCGGAGTTGTAGCCCTGCGCCTGGCCGAGATAGGCGGGCAGGATGTAGACCGAACCGAACAGCGCAAAGCCGACCATGGTCATCGCGACGGTGCCGAAGCCGAAATTGCGCTGCGTCAGCAGGCGCAGCCGGATCAGCGGCTTTTCGATTCTGAGCTCGATCGCGACGAACAGCGTCAGGCTGACGGCTGCGACGATCGCCAGCTTGACGATGAAAGGGGAGGAGAACCAGTCGTCCTTGTTGCCTTCCTCGAGCACGGCCTGCAGCGCCGAGAGGCCGATCGCCATGGTGACGATGCCGGCCCAGTCGCCTTCCTTCAGGAGACCAAGCTGCATCTTCTGCCGCTCCAGCGTCAAATAGAGCGCGGCGACCATCACGGCGGTCGGGATCACGTTGACGAAGAAGATGGTGCGCCAGCCGTAGGTTTCGGTGAGATAACCGCCGATGGTCGGGCCGATTGCCGGTGCAAAGGTGACTGACAGCGCGAAGATGGCGAGCCCGATCGGCTGCTGCTGTTTCGGCAGCTTGGTCAGGACCAGCGTGAAGGCCATCGGGATCAGCACGCCGCCGGCAAAGCCTTGCAGGCCGCGCATCGCGATCATCGACGGGAGATCATGGGTGAAGGCGCAGGCGACCGAGAACGCCGCGAACAGCGTTGCGCTCGCCAGCATGTAGCGGCGGAACGTGAACACGCGACTCAAATAATCGGTCAGCGGGATCACGATGATTTCGCCGATGAGATACGACGTCGAGATCCAGGAACCGTTGTCGGCGCCGGTGCCGATGCCGCCCTCGATATTGGCCAGCGAGGCATTGGTGATCTGGATGTTCAGGATCGCCATGAACGAGCCGATCATGGCGGCGAGCACGGCGATCCAGGTTGCGAGGCTCGCGCGGTCGGGATCGCTCGCGGAGCGATCAGGCGTCGCGGCCGGTGTTGCTTGCGTCGAGATTGAGAGGCTGTTTGACATGGCACGACCCTCCGGAGACGAGCTTGGCTTTCGGCGTCACGGCCGCATTCGCGGCCGGCGCGGTCGAACGTGTTGCAATGGTGGGGATCACGGACATGCCGGGCCGCAGCGCGATCGCAGGCCCATACTTGTCGTCGAGCACAATCTTGACCGGGATGCGCTGCACCACCTTGGTGAAATTGCCCGTGGCGTTGTCGGGCGGCAGCAGCGCGAATTCCTGGCCGCTGGCCGGCGACATGGAATCGACGTGACCATGCAGGACGTGGCCCGGGAACATGTCGACCTCGATATCGACGGCCTGTCCAGCCTGCACATGGGTGAGCTGCGTTTCCTTGAAATTGGCAACGACATAGGCGGCATCAGTCGGCACGATCGACATCAACTGTGTGCCCGCCTGCACGAACTGGCCGACGCGCAAGGACCGATTGCCGACGACGCCATCGATCGGCGAGACGATCTTGGTGTAGCCGAGATTGAGCTCCGCCTGCTGCTGGATCGCGGCTGCGCGGGCGGCGGCGGCCCTGGCTTGCGCGATCTCGGCCTTGAGGAGGTCGACCTGCTTTTGCGCGGAGATGAGGTTGGCGTTATCGCGCGCGATCGCGGCGTCCGCGCCGGCGTCGCGCGCCTGAGCCTGCTGCGCGTTCTGCACGCTGCCATACCCGGTCCTGGCGAGATCCGTGTAGCGCTTGTTTTCCTGCTGCGCGAAGGTCTTTGCGGCCGTGTCGACATCGATGGTCGCCCTGGCGGCAGTGATTACCGCTTGCTGAACCTCGAGCTGTGCCTCCTTGCTGACGACCGCCGCGTTCGCTGCCTGGACGTCGGCGCGAGCCTGGTCGAGCGCGACCTTGAAGTCGCGGTCGTCGATCCGGGCCAGCACCTGGCCGGCTTTCACATGCTCGTTATCGGCGACCAGAACTTGGTTGAGATAGCCGCTGACCTTCGGCGCGATGGTGGTGTTGTCGGCCTTAACATAGGCGTCGTCGGTGGAGACGAGGTACTGGCCGACGGTCCAGTAATCGTGGCCGTACCAGCTGGCGCCGGCTAGCGCGACGGCCGCGGCCGCCATCAGCAACAGCTTGCGAAGGTTGGGTTTTTTGCGGCTGACATGGGCCAGCTCGGCGGGCAGGACGCCCTCCGGGGCGGTTGCGGTCACAGCAGCCTGGGCGGCAGCGGATGGGGTGGTGTGGACGGTCATGGCCGGCTCCCCTGAATTAGGAAACTTGATAATTTCCAAAATGAGACTAGCTTTGGAATTGTCAATGGAATGACAGTCGTCATTTAAAGGCATGGCTCAGGCAAGATCGGACAGCGAAGTTCGTCCGCGCGGGCGGCCACCGGTCCGCAGCGACGACGAGACCAGGCGGATCGTCTTCGACGCCGCACGGCACGCCTTTGCCCGCGACGGCTATGAGGCGACCAGCACCGAAGAGTTGGCGCGCCGCGCCGGCATCTCGACCAGGACGCTCTATCGGCTGTTTCCGGGCAAGGCTGCGCTGTTTGCGGCGATGTGCGCCGACCGGCTGGAGCGATTGCTCTCCGCCGTCGACCTGCAAGGAAGCGATGAGGTCGATATCGAAACCGGCTTGCGCGCCGCGCTGCTCGCCTGCGCCGATCTCGCGCTCGATCCGGAGGTCGTGGCGTTGCAGCGCATGGTGCTGCAGGAATCGGCCGCGTTTCCCGATCTCGCCGCGAACTTCTACAAGAACGGCATATCACGCACCGTGACGGCACTCGCCCGCTGGTTGCGCGTCCAGGTCAGGTGCAAGCGCATCGTGATCGAGGATGCCGAGGAAGCCGCCGGCATGCTGATCGGCATGGTCGCATCGGTGCCGCAGCGCGCGGCGATTTATGGCGGCCTGCCTCTGCCGTCACGCAGGCAGATTGAGCGCCGGGTGCAGACCTGTGCGGCCTTGTTCCTCGACGGCTGTCGCGCGGCGCCGGCCTAGCGGCGCCCTTTGACAATCCGGATCCGTCCGGCTATATACTTCGCATGCGAAATAATGAGGCCGCAACGAAGCATCACCGGCTGATCTATCTGCTGAGCGTCGCGCACCGCCGCCTGCAGCGCTGGATGGCGGCGCAGCCGCAGAGCACGGTGACGCCGGCGCAGGCGGGGCTGCTGTTCATCCTCGGCAAGCAGGACGGCGTCCTGATGGGCGAGGCGGGTGCGGCGCTCGACATGGGACCGGCCGGCATTTCCGGCCTCGTCGATCGCACGGAGGCTGCGAAGCTGATCGAGCGGCGGGCCGATCGCGAGGACGGACGCGCCTGGCGCATCTGGCTGACGCCGAAGGGACGGAGCGCGCTGACGCAGGTGAAAGCCGGTGCGGCCGAGGTCAACGCGGCGCTTACGGACGGATTCACGATTGCGGAGATCGACGTCGTCGCGCGCTGGCTGACGAGCATTCAGAGCAAGTTTCCAAGAGGAGCAGACCAATGACCGAGCACGTCCGGATCGAGAGCAATGGCGGAATTCTCACGCTGACATTGGCCCGCCCCGACAAGAAGAACGCGCTGACGGATGCGATGTACGGCAGGCTCGCCGATGCAATCGAATCCGCCGGGTTCGATCCGTCCGCCCGCGTGATCCTGATCCGCGGCGAGGGCGACATGTTCACCGCCGGCAACGATGTCGGCGAATTCGCCGCGGTCGCAGCCGGCAAGTCCGAAGGCAGCCGCAACGTCGTGCGCTTCATCCAGTCGCTGGCGCGCTGCACCCGGCCGCTGGTTGCGGCCGTGCAGGGCCGCGCCGTCGGCGTCGGCACCACGATGCTGCTGCATTGCGATCTCGTCGTGCTCGCCGACGACGCGCAACTGTCGACGCCCTTCGTCAGCCTCGCGCTGGTGCCGGAGGCTGCCTCCAGCCTCTTGATGCCGGCGCGCATCGGCTACGCGCGCGCCTATGAGATGTTCGCGCTGGGCGAGACCGTGCCTGCCAAGTCGGCGCTGGAATGGGGCCTTGCCAACCGTGTGGTGCCGCTCGACAGGCTCGATGCCGAGGCGCTCGCCCTCGCGCAGCGTCTCGCCCGCCAGCCGGCCGGTGCCCTGATCGCGACCAAGCAGCTGATGCGCAATGGCGAGACGCTGGTCGCGCAGATGCAGGCCGAAGGCGAGCAGTTCGCGCAGCGTCTGCGCACCGCCGAGGCGCGCGAGGCGTTTACGGCGTTCGCCGAGCGCCGCCCGCCGGATTTCACGAAAGTGGCCTGAAAAGGCCGCGGCCTGCCAGGAGGCGCAGCGGTCACAACCGCAGGTATTTGATTAAAGTCTTAACCAAACCTTGGCAGGTCGCCATGCAAGATGACCGCTCGCGACGAGCAGGTCTTTTGGTCATGTCAGTTTTTAAGAAATCGGTAAGTACGCTCCTCCTGGTTCTGATGACACTGCTGGCGGCCGGCGCGCTCACCAGCACGGCGATCCAGATGGTCGGCGCCTTTGGCCGCTACAGCGACAGTCTGGAGACCGAACGGCTCGCGAACGCCGACAAGGCGATCTTCCATGGCGTGCTGGCCCTGCGCAACAATCGCGGCGATGCCCAGAGCGCGCTGCTCGGCGAGGACGATGCGCGCGCCAAGCTCGGCGCCGCCGAGAAGGCGGAGCAGGCCGGCTTCGACGCCATCGTCGCCGCGCTCTCCACAGTCGAATTCGCCCGGCGCGACGAGCTCGCAAATGCGTTGAAGCAGCGCTGGAGCGAGGCCGCGCCGAAGTTCCAGCTGTTCCACGACGAGGCGAAGCTGCCGCGTGCCGAGCGCAGGATGGAGCGGACCGCACCCTGGTACGATGCCGTCACCAAGGTCATCGAGACCGCGAATCTCGCGTCCACCGCGGTGTCGAACCGCGCCTGGATGAACGATCCCTTCATCGCCCGCATGATCCAGGCCCGCCGCCTCGCCTGGCAGGTGCGTGATCGCTACGGTATCCAGTGCTCGACGCTGCGGCCGAACGTCAACGCCAGCAGGCCGCTCGACGAGACCCAGAAGCAGACCGTGGCTGGCTGGAACGGCATCGTCGCTGCCGGCTGGACCGGCCTGGAGGAGCTGCTGGCTGCGCCCGACGTGACGGCGGACCTCGTCAACACGGCGAAGGAGGCGCGGACCAGGACCGACGGCGTTCTCAAGCGGATCGGCGAGCTCACCAGGAATTTCGACGGCAGCGGACGTCCGGCGATGCCCGCTTCGGAATGGAATGCGCTGTGCCAGTCGCCCTTCGTGTCCATCGTCGCGGTCGCCAACAAGGCGCTCGACCTGTCGATCGCGCGTGCGGAGGCGGTTCAGGGGAAAGCCCTGACCAATCTCATCGTGCAGTCGTTCGCATTCCTGCTCGCGCTGGCCGTGACCGTGGCGGGCGTGTTCGTGGTGCGCCATCGCCTCATGCGTCCGGTGCGCGCCATCCTCGACGCCATCGCGCGCATCAGCGCGCGCGATTATGCGACGCCGGTTCCGCAATCCCGCCATCCCGACGAGTTCGGCACCATGGCCGCCGCGCTCGAGAGCCTGCGCGAGAGCGCGGCGACCGCGGAACGGCTGGGCCAGGAACGCGAATCGCAACAGGCGCTTCAGCTCGCCCGCTCCGGCACCGTCGATGCCGCCTGCCGCGGTTTCGACGATACGGTGCAGGCGGTCATCCAGAGTGTCGTAGCCTCGACGCGGGAGCTCGACGCCACCGCGACCGGCGTGCGCTCGCTGGTCTCGGAATCGAGCAGCCAAACCGCCGCGGTCTCCTCCGCCGCAGAGCAGGCCACCAACAATCTCGAAACCATCGCGGCCGCGACGGAAGAGCTCTCCGCATCCGTCGGCGAGATCTCCGCGCAGGTGCAGTCGAGCGCCCGCGAGGCCCGCGAGGCGGTGATGCAGGCCGAGCAGACCAACGCGACGGTCGAGATCCTCGACCAGACTGCGAGCCGCATCGGCGAGGTCGTGAAGATGATCAATGCGATCGCCGGCCAGACCAACCTTCTGGCGCTGAACGCCACCATTGAAGCCGCGCGCGCGGGCGAGGCCGGCCGCGGCTTCGCCGTGGTCGCGGGCGAGGTCAAGAGCCTCGCTTCCCAGACGGCGACAGCGACGGAAGAGATCTCGCGCCAGGTCGAGGAAATCCAGGGCGCCACCGGCCAGGCGGTTGCCGCGATCCGCTCGATCGGCGGCGCCATCAGTGGCATCGACGAGAAGATGACGGCGATTGCCGCCGCGGTCGAGCAGCAGCGCGCGGCGACCACCGAGATCTCGCGCAACTTCCAGCAGGCAGCCCAAGGCACCCGCGAGGTCACCGACACCATCGGCAGCGTCGCGAGGCTGAACCAGGAGACCGGCAACGCCGGCACGGTGCTGTCGGAGTCCGTCAAGAAGATGTCCGCCGACGCCGATCGTCTCCGCGTCGCGGTCGAGGGCTTCTTGGGAGCGGTGAAGACCGCATAGCTTCGCCTCATTCCTCCATCCTGACGTCGTGCGTTCGGCATTGCCGCCCGCGTGCGCGGCGGGTACATCTGTGGCGCCGCATCACATAAGCGGCGACGGACGCAAGACATCAGGGACGGAGAGTTCGATGCCAGTCACGCCACAACACAAGGCCCAGCGCCCCTATCGCGGTGTGTTCCCGGTCGTGCCCACCATCTTCGACGAGCGCGGCGAGCTCGACCTCGAGGGCCAGCGCCGCTGCATCGATTTCATGATCGACGCCGGCTCGAACGGCCTCTGCATCCTCGCCAATTTCTCCGAGCAATTCGTGCTCACCGACGCCGAGCGCGAGACGGTGATGCATGTGGCGCTGGATCATGTGGCCGGCCGGGTTCCCGTGATCGTCACCACCACGCATTTCAGCTCGGCCGTGTGCGCGGCACGCAGCAAGCAGGCCGAGGCGGCCGGCGCCGCCATGGTGATGGTGATGCCGCCCTATCACGGCGCGACCTTCCGGGTCCCGGAGAAGGGCATCGTCGAATTCTTTCGCGTGCTCTCGGGCGCGATCGACATTCCCGTCATGATCCAGGATGCACCGGTGGCCGGCACGCCGCTCTCGGTCGAGCTGCTGGCGCGGCTGTCGCGCGAATTTTCCAACATCCGCTATTTCAAGATCGAGGTTCCCTTCGCCGCCGCGAAGCTGCGAAGCCTGATCGAGGCGGGCGGCAGCGACATCGAAGGCCCCTGGGACGGCGAGGAGGCGATCACGCTGCTGGCCGATCTCGACGCCGGCGCCACCGGCGCCATGACCGGCGGCGGCTATCCCGACGGCATCCGCCAGATCATCGATCCCTATTTCGCGGGCAAGCGCGAGGAGGCGAAGGCCGCCTACGAGCGCTGGCTGCCGCTGATCAACTACGAGAACCGCCAATGCGGCCTCAGCGCGTGCAAGGTCATGATGCAGGCCGGCGGCGTGATCAAGTCGGAGGCCGTGCGGCATCCGCTCCAGCCGCTGCATCCGGCAACGCGAGCCGGCTTGCTCGAACTCGCAAAGGAGCGCGACGCGCTGGCGCTGCGGTGGGGTAAGTAGGTCTCCCCACCGTCATTGCGAGGAGCGAAGCGACGAAACAATCCAGACTGTTTCCGCGGAGACAGTCTGGATTGCTTCGCTTCGCTCGCAATGACGGGGGGGCTGCCCATTTCGGCTGTAGGGCGTCGAATTAACGCGATTCCGCCAGTTTCGCGCAGCCCGGCGATGGCATATTGTGCGCTCGCCAACCGGCCCTGCGGAGAATTCCAAGACCTCGCGCAATACCTCTTCAAGATGCCGCTATCCCGAGTCAGGTTGGCGCAAACCGACAGAACAGGGAGGCAGTGCCATGACGATGAGGCCAGATCCGACCTTTCACGCATCGCCCAAGCTTGCGATGGAAGCACCTGCGGAGAACTACGCCTACACATTGCTGCTCAGTCCGGACTTCTCAAAGCCGGATGCTCTCGCGGTCATCGACGTCAAGCCGGGATCGCCGACCTATGGCCGGATCGTCCACACCGTGACGATGCCGAACAAGGGCGATGAGTTTCATCATTTCGGCTGGAATGCGTGCTCCTCCGCCTTGTCGCCGCTCGCCGGACACGCCTTCATCGAGCGGCGCTATCTGATCATCCCAGGGCTCCGCTCGTCGCGCATCTACATCATCGATACCAAGCCCGATCCGACCAAAGCCAAGATCCACAAGATCATCGAACCGGAGGAAGTCTTCAAGAAGACCGGCTACTCGCGGCCGCACACGATCCATTGCGGGCCGGACGGCATCTACGTGAGCACGCTGGGTGGCGGCGGCAAGGATGGCACCAACGGACCTCCCGGCGTTTTCATCATGGATTGCGAGACCTTCGAGGTCCTGGGGCGATGGGAGATCGATCGCGGCCCGCAGACGCTGCATTATGATTTCTGGTGGAATCTGCCGCGAGACTACATGGTGACGAGCGAATGGGCATTGCCGCCACAGTTCGAGAACGGGATCGTCCCGGAAGATCTGCTTGCGAACAAATATGGCCATCGTCTCCACTTCTGGGATCTTCGCGCACGTCGCAACGTCCAGACCATCGACCTCGGCGCCAATCATCAAATGGCGCTGGAGGTACGACCGGCGCACGATCCGGTTCGCGAATACGGCTTCGTGGGTGTCGTGGTCGACACCACGAATCTCGAAGCATCGATCTGGACCTGGTGGCGAGAAGGCGGGAAATTCCATGCGGAGAAGACGGCGACGATCCCACCCGAGCCCGCGCCAAAGGAGAAGCTGCCGCCGCTGCTGCAGGGATTTGGCGCCGTGCCGCCGCTGGTGACCGACATCGACCTGTCGATGGATGACCGGTTCCTCTATGTCTCGTGCTGGGGCACGGGTGAAATGCGCCAGTACGACGTCAGTGATCCGCGCAAGCCGAAGCTCGCGGGCTCGGTCCACATCGGAGGTATCGCGCGCCGCACGCCGCATCCGAATGGCAAGGCCTTTGCGGCCGGTCCGCAGATGGTCGAGATCAGCCGCGACGGCAGGCGCGTGTACTGGACCAATTCGCTCTACTCCACCTGGGACGACCAGTTCTATCCCGATGGGGTTCCGGGCGTGGAGGTCATGGCCAATGTCGGTCGCGACGGCGGCATCGAGCTCGACAAGGACTTTTTCGTGAGCTTCCCCGACGGATATCGTGCGCACCAGATCAGGCTCGAGGGCGGCGATTGTTCGACGGACTCGTTTTGCTACCCGTCGGTCTAGATTGGGAACACGCGAGCCCGGCACTCGGCTGGCTGTGGCTCGCCCTTGTTGCGAGCGGTCTCTACCACGGCGTCAATCCCGGGATGGGATGGCCGCTCGCCGTTTCGGCCGGGCTTATGGACAAGAGCCCGCGCGCGCTTCTCCGCGCCTTGTGGGCCCTGTCTGCCGGGCATCTCCTCGCGACGCTTCTCGTGCTGCTGCCCTTCGCGTTCCTGCTCGTGCTGGCGGAGTGGCAGCGTCCGATCCAGCTGGTCGCGAGCCTTCTCGTCATCGGTTTCGGCGTCTATCGCTTGATCGCTCGGCGCCATCCCCGCGCACTGGCACGAATCCCGCCAACGCAATTGGCGCTGTGGTCATTTGCCGTCGCCATTGCTCACGGCGCCGCCTTGATGCTCGTGCCGATCTATCTCGGGCTCTGCCAGGCCTTCGAGCTCGATGCCGGCCATAAGGCGGCGGGCGAGTTGATGAAGGCGAGTGTCGGAATGGCGGTGCTGGTGTCCCTGGTGCACGTTGCCGCCATGGTCGGCGCCGGCGGATGTCTGGCGTGGCTGGTCTACCGCTATCTGGGATTGAGGTTCGTTTCGCGAAGCTGGTTCAATCTGGATGCAGTCTGGGCGACCAGCCTTGTTCTGGTCGGCGCGGTGGCGCTCGCCTTCAATCTTGCGAGCTGGCGCTGAGGTCTACCGTGCCAAAGTCCATTCGCCGATGATGCGGAAGCGCGCCTTGGTCTCGTCCTGCCTGAACAGGGCGAGGCGGTCGATGACCAGCGTGTCGAGACCACGCGCCGCAAATCGTCCCCGCAGCATCTCCAGGATCGGCCTGCGCCGCTCCGCGTCCAGCCATCCCGTCAGTGTCATGTGGAAACGGAATTCCTCCATCACATAGGGGTAGCCCCAGCGGTCAAGATAGTCGCGCTGCCGCTCACCGAGCTTTTCCGGTTTCCGCCGCGCGCGATCTTCCGCGGTGAGGGAGGCGCGGAAGGAATCGAATTCACGAACGCAATCGGCGGCAAATTGCTGAAGCGCATCGACCGGCTCGGCCGGAATGACGGCAATGAAGCCGCCGATGGTGTCGACGACAGGGCGGATCACTGGAATTGTCCGCGGTTGGCCGGCGAATGTCGCGCAGGCCGCCACGAGCCCGGCTTCGGTCCTGCCTGATGCCAGCGCCATCGGCGCTTTCAACGTGGCGTGAAAGCCGTATTTGCGGGGATCAGCGGTGATGTCGCGCCAGTCCGGAGCAATTTGCAGCGCCTCGCGCGGGAACGGCACCTCGTCGCCCGTGTAGGCGTCATAGCCGAGCAGCTCGGTGCCGAAGCGGGAGAGGGCGCTGTCGGCGCCGGCGGCAAAATAGATCGCGTAGCGGGGAAAACCTGTCATTGCCTCAGCATAGCCGGTTTATGCCGCGACGACAGCCTCGCGCGGCGCCGCCACGGCAGCGAGCAGCCGTGTCGCATCGGTGAGATGCACGAGCTTGCCGCCTGAGATCACCGCGATCAGCCGCGGCCGCAGCTTCACGCTGTCGTCGACGAGGAGAATGTCGGCGCGGCGTCCCTCCGCGAGCATGCCGCGATCGGCAAGACCGGTCGCGCGCGCCGGGCCGGAGGAGACCAAATCCCAGGCCTGTGCCAGCGGCACCACGCCATCGGCGGCGAGGCGGAACGCGGCGAGCAGCTGGGCGGGATAATAATAGTCCGACGCCAGCACCGAGCAGAGCCCCTTGGCGATCATGTCGGATGCCCTGGTCCAGCCGGTGTGGCTGGGG
>NZ_AJQE01000168.1 GCF_000261685.1 Bradyrhizobium genomosp. I (2014)
GGCGCGCCGTAGACGATGGCATCGCCGTGGCTCGCTGCCGCCCGCGCCGTCTCCTCGTTGACCGGAAACTCCGCGATGTCAGCGCCGAGCTCGCGAAACTCCCGGCGCATTGCCGGCGTTGCGTCATCGTGCGAGAGCATCCGCACCTCGGCCGCGCGGGCAGAAGCAGCCAGGCGCGACACCGAAGCAGGCACCTCGTCGGCGCGCGAAACCACGCGCTCGACCAGCCGGTCGAATTCCTCAACTGAAAGGCCGGTGCGCTCCACCATGCGGTTGCGCTTGCGCGGCTTGGCCATGTCGGCCACTGTGCCGTCCATGTGGTCGTTGAAGGCGAACAGGTCGACGCGGCCCTCGGCGAGCCACTGGGCGATCTCGGCCTCGGCGTCGAGATTGTAGGTCTCGTGGCGCAGATGGAAGCGGGTGTCGGCGGCGAATTGCGGGCGCTGCCGCTCGATCGCCTCCATCAGGCCGCGCGCATTGTCGGCGCTGCGCAGGCCCGGCTCCCACGAGCAGGTCGTGGCGTGAAACACCGTCGTGATGCCGTTGCTGATCGCCTGGCGATCGCTGTCGGCGAGCGCGACGTCGATCGGAAAATCGACGCCGGCGCGCGGCATCATCTGCCGTTCGAAGGCATCGCCGTGCAGATCGACGATGCCGGGCAAGACCAGCAGGTCGCGCGCATCGATCGCCAGCCGCGCACGGCCGCGGGAAGCATCGACCTGCGCAATGTCCGTTCCGGACACCAGAAGCGAGGTTTCGACCAGCTCGGCGCCGATCAGGGCCCGGCCGCCTTCTAGGAATATGTCCGTCACGCGACCGCGCTTCGTTTGCTGGCAGGAGAATTGGTGAGAGAGCTCGCCCGTGCTTCGTATGTCGAAAGGAAATCTTCAATCCCGAGCTTGCGGAAATCGGGCAGCGCCTCGCGCAATTTGTCGTGATCCCAGTCCCACCATGCGAGCTTCGCCAGCCGGCCGGCGATCTCCTCCGAGAACCGCCGCCGCACGATACGGGCCGGATTGCCGGCGACGATGGTGTAGGCGGGCACGTCCTTGGTGACGATGGCGCCGGCGGCAATCACCGCGCCGGTGCCGATGTTGCGGCCCGGCAACACGATCGCGCCATGGCCGATCCAGACGTCATGGCCGACATGGACGTGATGCTGGCGCCGCCAGTCGAAGAACGCGGCATCGTCGCTCTCACCCTCGAAATAGGCGCTGGAGCGGTAGGTGAAGTGCGCCTGTGTCGCGCGGTGCATCGGATGGTTGCCGGGATTGATGCGCGTCATCGCCGCGATCGAGCAGAATTTTCCAATGGTGGTGTAGGTGATCTGCGAATCGTTCACGACATAGGAGTAATCGCCCATCGTCACCTCATGCAGGATGGTGCGCGCGCCGACCTCGGTATAGGCGCCAAGCCTGGTCTCATGCAGTCTGGCCGAGGGGTCGATGGTCGGCTGAACCGAAAGAACTTTGGCGGCCATGATGCATCCGGGGTGTGAGGGCGGGCATTCCTCTTCGAGTGGCTTGATGACGATGTCATGACGCCGAGATGACAGGGGATGAGGCGTGCAGGATCGCCGCACCGCAACGGCGCCGTCACACAAGTGTTAAGCATGGACGTTAGCGGTTGGCTCCAGCTACTCTGGAGCCCTGCATGCTGGTGGTGGATGGTCTGACGTGTCGCTTCGGCGCAAAAGCCGCGGTGGACGACGCTTCGTTTCAAGTTTCCCCCGGCGGCTTCGTCGGTGTGATCGGGCGATCCGGCGCCGGGAAGTCGACATTGCTGCGGAGCATCAACCGCCTGGTGACGCCGACCGGGGGGCGCATCCTGTTCGACGGCGTCGACGTTACCGCGTTGCGCGGCAAGGATCTCCGCCAATGGCGCGCGCGCTCGGCGATGATCTTCCAGCAGTTCAACCTGGTCGGCCGGCTCGACGTGCTCACCAACGTCCTGATGGGGCGCCTTGCGACGATGCCTGCCTGGCGTTCGCTGACGCAGGCCTGGCCCGAGCAGGACAAGGCTCTGGCGATGTCCGCGCTCGAACAGTTCGACATCGCTACGCTCGCCGCCCAGCGCGCCGACCAGCTTTCCGGCGGCCAGCAGCAGCGCGTCGCGATAGCGCGCGCCCTGGTGCAGCAGCCCGACATCATCCTCGCCGACGAGCCGATCGCCTCGCTCGACCCGCGCAACACCAAGGTCGTGATGGATGCGCTTTTGCGCATCAACAAGCATTTCGGCATTACCGTGCTCTGCAACCTGCATTCGCTCGATCTCGCCCGCAGCTATTGCGACCGCCTGATCGGCATGGCGGCGGGGCGCGTCGTGTTCGACGGTGCGCCGTCCGCGCTGACCGATCACGTGGCGCGCGAGCTCTACGATCTCGAAGCCGCCGATGTCATGGGGGCCGTGCCTGTTCCGGCGCCCGAGGGCGTCCCGGCACTCGGAACGGCCGCTGCGGCGTGAGGCCGCGCGCGTCTTTGATTGCGTACGAACCGACTTCAACCAGGAAGGGGCTATTCATGATCACCCGTAGACTGATTCTCGCCGGCGCCGCCGCGCTGACCCTCGCCGGGCCGGCTTCCGCCGAAGACTGGAAGGCGAAATATCCGGAGATCACCTTCGCGGTGATTCCGGCGGAGAATGGCAGCGGCGTCACGGAGCGCTTCGGGCCGTTCGTCAACTATCTGTCGAAAGAGCTCGGCGTGAAGGTGACGTTGCGGGTCGCCAACGACTACGCCGCCGTGATCGAGGGCCAGCGCGCCGGCAACATCCACATCGGCTATTACGGACCGGCCTCGTTTTCCCGCGCGCGTCTCACCGGCGTGAAGACCGACGCCTTCGTCATCGACGTCAACTCCGACGGCTCGAAGGGCTATTATTCGGTGTTCTACGTGCTGGCGAAATCGCCGTACCAGAAGCTCGAGGACCTCAAGGGCAAGAATCTCGGCCTGGTCGATCCGAACTCGACCTCGGGCAACAACATGCCGCGCTTCAAGATGAACCAGATGGGCATCGATCCCGACGCCTATTTCTCCAAGGTCGTCTTCACCGGCAGCCACGAAAACGCCGTCCTCGCGCTGGCCCAGGGCACCGTCGACGTCGCTGCCAACTGGTGGAACGCCGACGACGATTCCAACCTGACCCGCATGCTCAACAAGGGCATGGTCAAGGCGGCCGACGGCACCGTGATGAAGAAGGAGGATTTCCGCATCATCGTGAAGTCCGACCTCATCATCAACTCGCCCTATGCCTATCTCAGCAACCTGCCCGACGACATGAAGGCCGCGATCAAGAAGGCCTTCCTCGATGCGGCGCAGAAGGACCCCGAGGCGTTCAAGAAGCTCTCCGACGGCAAGAACAAGCCGTGGGCGCCGATCACGAACGAAGACTACAACAAGACGATCGAGCTGATTAAGTTCGTCGACAATCTGCGTAAGAAGGCGTCCTGAGCTCGTCGGGACGATTTGACTGGAGCCGGGTCGATGGACCTGGCTCTTTTCTTGATGCAGCTGCCTTGATGGATCCTTGCCTTCGATGACGATTGCGGTTTCGATCCTTCCCGAGCAGCAGCTCGCCGCGCTGAATGCCGCCTACCGCGCGGCAGTCGCGCGCAAGCGTCTGCGGTTGATGGCGGGGCTGGCCCTGTTCGCCGCCGCACTGATCGTCGCCTCGATCGGGGCCGAGGTGAACCTGCGGACCTTCTTCACCTATTTCGGCAATTTCGTCAGCTATTTCGATCGCATCCTCACCCTCGACAGCGGCCAGCGGGTCTGGACCGATCCGGTCGAATGGTTCTGGGGCTGGCACAAATGGCTGAAGCTGCTCGGCGAGACGCTGCTGATCTCCTATGTCGGCACGCTGATCGGTGCGGTGCTCGCGCTTGCGCTCAACTTCTTCGCGGCGGAAAATACCTCGCCCGCGCCCTGGCTGCGCTTTACGGTGCGGCGCCTGCTCGAATTCGCCCGCACCGTTCCGGGCATCGTCTTCGCGCTGATCTTCGTCATTGCCTTCGGCCTGGGGCCGATGGCGGGCGTGCTGGCGATCGCCATCCATTCGACCGGCGCGCTCGGCAAGTTGTTCTCCGAAATCGTCGAGAATGCGGACATGAGGCCGGTCGAAGGCGTGCGCTCGACCGGGGCAAGCTGGCTGTCCTGCATGCGTTTTGCCGTGCTGCCGCAGGTGATCGCCGGCTATGCCAGCTATGGGCTGCTGCGCTTCGAGATCAATGTGCGAGAAGCCTCGGTGATGGGCTTTGTCGGGGCCGGCGGCATCGGGATGGAGCTGATTGTTGCGATCCGCAAGTTCTACTATTCGGACGTCAGCGCGATCCTCCTGACCATCATCGTCACGGTCTTCCTCATCGACATCGGCACCGGCTGGCTGCGCGGCCGCCTGTTCGGCAGGGAGGCGCGGACATGAGCCGCCATCCAGAGGTCGATGCGGCACAGCTTCGCGCCCGCCATCCGGATGTCTTCAGCCGGCCGGCGTCAGCGCGTCTCGCGACGCCGGCGATGATCGCCGCCGCGCTCGCGCTTCTGGTGTTCGGGCTGGTCGACCTCGACTTTTCACCGTCGCGTCTCGCTGCCGGCGTCAGCCAGCTCGGCTGGATCACGATGATGATGATCCCGCCCGATCCCGGCTCATCGCTGCCGCTGTATCTCAAGGCGCTCGGCGAGACGCTGTCGATCGCGCTGCTCGGTACCACGCTGGCCGCGGTGTTCGCACTTCCGGTCGGTCTGCTTGCCGCGCGCAACGTGGTGCCGTCGACGATCCTGCGCTTTCCGGTTCGCCGCGTCCTGGATTCGATCCGCGGCGTCGATACGCTGATCTGGGCGCTGGTGTGGATCAACGTCGTCGGGCTCGGCCCGTTCGCGGGCGTGCTCGCCATCGCGGTGTCGGATTTCGGCGCCTTCGGCAAGCTGTTCTCCGAAGCGATCGAGGGCGCCGACCAGAAGCAGGTCGAAGGCATCCGCGCCTCCGGCGGCAGCGCGCTGCACGAGATCCGCTTCGGCCTGATGCCGCAGGTGCTGCCTGTGATCGCCGGCCAGGTGCTGTATTTCATCGAGTCGAATACGCGCTCGGCCACCATCATCGGCATCGTCGGCGCCGGCGGCATCGGCCTGCAGCTCGCCGAGCAGATCCGCGTGCTGGAATGGCAGAAGGTGTCGTTCCTGATCCTGATGATCCTGGTTGCGGTCGCCGCGATCGATTTCATCTCCGGCAAGCTGCGATTCGCGATCATTGGGCGAAGGGCGGTGGCCTGATCGCCGCCACGAGCTCCTCTTCCCTTCTCCCGCAAGGGGAGAGGGGTAGATGGCAGCGCCTCACCCGTTCTCCACCAGAAACTCCACTCGCTCGGCCGCGAAGCGTGAATGCTTCGTCAGCAGCGGCTTGCCCTCGAGATCGTGGTCGGTGGCATCGACCACCAGGATCGGCCGGCCCAGCGCCAGATCGAGCCGTGCGGCATCGGTCGCATCGACGATGCCGGCGGTGATTCGGGTGGCACCGCGGCGATAGTCGCGCACGCCGTAATATTCGAGCAGTTTTGTCATCGAGCGTGTCGCCGCGAACACGGCTCCCGCATCCGGAAACAGGTCTGCCGACAGCCAGGTGGTAGACACGCAGATCGGCGTGCGGTCGGCGAGGCGGATGGCCTCGATCCGCACCAGCGGCGCGCCGGTCTTCAATCCCAGTTCCCGCGCAAGCTCGCGCGTCGCGACGTCATTGGTCGCCTCGATCAGCCGCCCATGCGGTTCGCGGCCGCCCGCGCCGACGATCTCGGAAAAACGCGTGCGCGAGCGCAGCGGATAGGCGAGCTTCTGCGCCTCGACATAGGTCCCGCTGCCGCGCGCGGCGCGCACGAGGCCGCGCTCGGCGAGTGCAGCCAGCGCGCGCCGCACCGTGTGGCGGTTGACGCGATAGGTTTCGGCGATCTCCATCTCGCCCGGCAGCTTGTCGCCGGCCGCAAAGCGGCCGTCGGCGATGCCGCGCTCGATGCCGTCGGCAACGAGGCGCCATAGCGCGACGCCCGAGGAGGCTGTGTCCTGCATGCTCATGTCGCGGGAAACCTACTCCAGAAATCACATCATTGTCACGAAACAGTCATGGCGCTTCCGTATGAAGTTGTCTATTATCATAGACAACTTCGACGCGGCAAGTTCGGTGGACCAGGTGACGCAGCACAACAACCAGCAAGCCCAGCGCAAGGCCGCGATGGCGGTGCTGGCGCACGCGGAGGCGGGCGAGATCGCCGCTCGCCTCCGCAACTTTTCCCTCCCGGCCCATCAGCATCTGCGCATGCCCGAAAGCGGCCTCGTCATGCTGCGCGGCCGGGTCGGCGGCGACGGCGCGCCGTTCAATCTCGGTGAAGCCACGGTGTCGCGCGCCGCGGTGCGGCTTGCGAGCGGTGAGGTCGGGTTCGGCTACACGCTCGGCCGGGACGGTGAGAAGGCGCGGCTGATCGCGCTGTGCGATGCGCTGGTGCAGTCCCGTGATCATGGCGGGCTCGTCGAGCGCAACGTCATCGCGCCGTTGCGCGAGCAGCTGATGGTCGAGCGCAGGCAGGCGGCGGCCGAGACCGCTGCGACGAAGGTTGATTTCTACACCATGGTGCGCGGTGAGGGGTGAGATCATGACCACGATTTCGGAACTGCCGCCGGGTTTCGCCGACAAGGTGCTGTCGGCGCAATCGACCTTTCGCTCGGTTATGGACGCGATGGCGCGGCCGGGCTCGGTCCGGCGCATCGTGCCGATGGCGGGGGCGCCGGGGCCGATGATGCGCGGCACGGCCGCAATCGCACTGACGCTGTTCGACCACGACACGCCACTCTGGCTCGATGCGCGGATGGCGGAGAGCCCCGACGTGGTGAAGTGGCTGAAATTCCATACCGGCGCGCCGGTGGTGCAGGATTGCTCGATCGCGAGCTTCGCGCTGGTCAGCAACGGCGCGGCGCTTCCGCCGCTCGACCGTTTTGCGCTCGGGACGAACGAATACCCGGACCGTTCGACCACGGTGATCATTCAGCTCGAGAGCCTGGTCTCGGGGCGCAGCTTCGAGCTGCGCGGCCCCGGCATCGACGGTGTCGCGACGCTGCAGGCGTCGATCGAGCCCTTCGATCTGTTGGAGCGCCTCCGGCTCAACGAAGCGCTGTTTCCGCGCGGCATCGATGTGGTGCTGGTCGCCGATGACGCCGTGGTTGCGATCCCGCGCACCACGCGCGCCGTGAGCAAAGGAAGCTAAGAGCATGTATGTCGCAGTCAAAGGCGGTGAACGCGCCATCGAGAACGCCCATCGCCTGCTGGCCAATGCGCGGCGCGGCGACCAAAGCGTTCCGGAGGTCACGCTCGACCAGATCTCCGAGCAGCTCGGCCTCGCGGTCGACCGCGTCATGGGCGAAGGCTCGCTCTATGATCGCGAGCTCGCGGCGCTGGCGATCAAGCAGGCGCGCGGCGATCTGATCGAGGCGATCTTCCTGGTTCGCGCCTTCCGCGCCACTCTGCCGCGCTTCGGCGCCAGCGAGCCGGTCGACACCGGTGCCATGCGGGTGCAGCGGCGCGTGTCCTCGACCTTCAAGGACATTCCCGGCGGGCAGATCCTCGGGCCGACCTTCGACTATACCCACCGCCTGCTCGATCCCTCGCTCGCCGAAGGCTTCGTTCCGGACGCGCCGGCGACGGCTGAAGCGGCCACCGCGCCAACGCCGCGCGTGACCGACATTCTCGGCCGTGACGGGCTGATCGAATCCTCGCCGCAGGCCGACGACGGCGCCAGCGTCGGCGATCTCACCCGCGAGCCGCTGAACTTTCCTGCGGATCGCGACCTGCGCTTGCAAAATCTGGCGCGCGGCGATGAAGGCTTCCTGCTGGCGATGGGCTATTCCACCCAGCGCGGCTATGGCCGCAACCATCCCTTCGCCGGGGAGATCCGCTTCGGCGAGGTGGAGGTGGAATTCTTCGCGGAAGACGCCGGCTTCGCCGTGCCGCTGGGCTCGATCGAGCTGACCGAGTGCCAGATGGTCAACCAGTTCAAGGGTACTGCGACCGAGGCGCCGTGCTTCACCCGCGGCTACGGCCTCGCCTTCGGCCAGAGCGAGCGCAAGACCATGTCGATGGCGCTGGTCGATCGCGCGCTGCGCGCACGCGAGCTCGGCGAGGAGGCGCTCGCACCGGCGCAGGACGAGGAGTTCGTGATGTCGCATTCGGACAATGTCCAGGCGACCGGCTTCGTCGAGCACCTGAAGCTGCCGCATTATGTCGACTTCCAGTCCGAGCTCGGCCTGCTGCGCAAGCTGCGGCAGGAGTTCGCGGACGCCCAAGCGGGCGATGCCATGAAGGAGGCCGCGGAATGAACGCGCCCGCCTACAACTTCGCCTATCTCGACGAGCAGACCAAGCGGATGATCCGCCGCGCGATCCTGAAAGCGATCGCTATTCCCGGCTATCAGGTGCCGTTCGCCAGCCGCGAAATGCCGATGCCCTATGGCTGGGGCACCGGTGGCGTGCAGGTCACCGCCGCGATCCTCGGTCCCCAGGACGTGCTCAAGGTGATCGATCAGGGCTCCGACGACACCACCAATGCGATCTCGATCCGGAAGTTCTTCGCCAAGACCGCCGGCGTTGCGACCACGACGGCGACGGACGAGGCAACGGTGATCCAGACCCGTCACCGTATCCCCGAGACGGCGCTGAACGAAAACCAGGTGCTGGTCTATCAGGTGCCGATCCCCGAGCCGTTGCGTTTCCTCGAGCCGCGCGAGACCGAGACGCGGCGCATGCACGCGCTCGCCGAGTACGGCCTGATGCACGTGAAGCTCTACGAGGACATCGCCCGCTTCGGCCATATCGCGACCGCCTACGCCTATCCGGTGAAGGTGAACGCGCGCTACGTGATGGATCCGTCCCCGACGCCGAAGTTCGACAATCCCAAGATGGACAATTGTCCCGCGCTGCAATTGTTCGGCGCCGGCCGCGAAAAGCGCATCTACGCGATCCCGCCTTATACCAAAGTGGTCTCGCTCGATTTCGAGGACCACCCGTTCGAGCCGTACCGCTTCAACGCGCCCTGCGCGCTGTGCGGGGCCGAGAACTCCTATCTCGACGAGATCGTCACCGACGACAAGGGTGGGCGCATGTTCGTCTGCTCGGACACCGACTATTGCGAGGGCCGGCAGGCCGCGGGCCATCACGGCAGCCTCAGTGCTGCGCCCTACAAGGAGAAGGCGCGGGAGGCGTCGAATGGCTGATCACGACATGCTCGATAACGACGAGCCGCTGCTGGTCGCGACATCTCTCAGCAAGTCCTTCGGCCGCATCGCCGCCTGCCGCGACGTCTCCTTCGCGCTCTATCCCGGCGAGGTGCTGGCGATCGTGGGCGAATCCGGCTCGGGCAAGTCGACGCTGCTGCAGATGTTGTCGGGTCAGCTGGCGCCGAGCGCGGGCCATGTGTCCTACCGGATGCGCGACGGCGTTACCCGTGATCTCACGACGCTCGGAGAGGCCGAGCGGCGCTTCCTGTTCCGCACTGATTGGGGTTTCGTGCACCAGGACCCCGCGCAGGGCCTGCGCATGGCGGTCTCGGCCGGCGCCAATGTCGGCGAGCGGCTGATGGCGGTGGGCTGGAATCACTACGGTCGCATCCGCGACACCGCGTCGGACTGGCTCGCCCGCGTCGAGATCGACGTCGCGCGCATCGACGATGCGCCGCGCACCTATTCCGGCGGTATGCGGCAGCGTCTCCAGATCGCCCGCAACCTCGTCACCGAGCCGCGGCTGGTATTCATGGACGAGCCGACCGGCGGCCTCGACGTGTCGGTGCAGGCGCGCCTGCTCGACCTGCTGCGCAGCCTCGTCGCCGAGCTGCATCTCGCCGTCATCATCGTCACCCACGATCTCGCGGTCGCGCGCCTCCTATCGCATCGCGTGATGGTGATGAAGGGCGGCCGCGTCATCGAGACCGGCCTCACCGACCAGGTGCTCGACGATCCCCGTGAGCCCTATACCCAACTCCTCGTCTCCTCGATTCTCCCGCCATGAGCCTTTCGATGACCGCCATGATCGATGTTGCCGATGCCCAAAAGACCTTTACGATGCACTTGCAAGGCGGCATCGAGCTGCCGGTCGTGCGCGGCGTGACCTTCCACGTGAATCCCGGCGAATGCGTCGTGCTGTCGGGGCCATCAGGTGCCGGCAAATCGTCGATCCTGAAGATGATTTTTGGCAACTATCGCTGCGATAGCGGCCGCATCGGCATCCGCCATCGCGGCACGGTGATCGACCTCGCCACCGCCGAGCCGCGGCAGGTCCTCAATATCCGCCGCTCCACGATCGGCTATGTCAGCCAGTTCCTGCGCGCGGTGCCACGCGTGGCCACCATTGACGTCGTCGCCGAGCCGCTGATCGTGAACGGCGTGGCCAGATCCGAAGCGCAGCAGCTCGCCGGCGAGCTGCTGCATCGCCTCAACATCCCCGAGCGCCTCTGGCAGCTTCCGCCCGCGACCTTCTCCGGAGGCGAGCAGCAGCGCGTCAATATCGCGCGCGGCTTCATCTCGGACCTGCCGATCCTGCTGCTGGACGAGCCGACCGCCTCGCTCGATGCCGCCAACCGCACCGTCGTGGTCGAGCTGGTCGCCGAGAAGAAGCGCCAGGGCGTCGCCATGGTCGCCATTGTCCATGACGACGAAATCCGTCATCTGATTGCCGACCGCATCGTCGACGTCACCAGCTTTGCTGCCGCGGCCTGAAGGAAATGGAAATGAACGCCGAGCCGAAGGTAACCGTGATCGCCAACGCCAGGATCGTGCTGGCCGACCGGGTGATCGAGCAGGGCTGGCTCGCTCTTGCGGACGGACGCATCGCCGAGATCGGCGAGGGCAGGGCGCCCGCGGGCGCTGAGGATGCAGCCGGCGATCTAATCATGCCGGGCCTGATCGAACTCCATACCGACCATCTCGAGGCGCATTACGTGCCGCGGCCAAAAGTGTTCTGGAATCCGGTCGCCGCCGTGATCTCCTATGACGGCCAGCTCGCGACCTCGGGCATCACCACGGTTTTCGATTCACTCCGGGTCTGGCGCGAGGACGGCGCCGAGGAAGTCGATGGCCGCGCCGGCGTGCTCGCCGCCGCGATCACGGCCGCGCGTGATGCCAGCCTGCTGCGTGCCGATCACTTCCTGCATCTGCGCTGCGAGATCCCGATGCCGAGCGTGGTCGAGGAGGCCAGGGAGCTGATCGACCGTCCCGACGTCAAGCTGATGTCGCTGATGGATCACACGCCGGGCCAGCGCCAGTTCCGCGACGAGGTCAAGCTGCGTGACTATTATCGCGGCAAGGGCGGCGGCAAGACCGATGCCGAGCTCGACGAGCTGTTCGCAAAGCGCTTCGAGTACCAGAAGCGATATGCGGCGACCAACATGCGCGAGATCGTGGCGCTGGCGCATCGGTACAAGATTCCTCTGGCGAGCCACGACGACACCACCGAGGAGAACGTCGCGGACGCCGTGCGCGATCGCGTTTCGGTGGCGGAGTTCCCGACCACGCTCGAGGCCGCACGCGGCCTGCATCAGGCCGGCATCGACATTCTGATGGGTGCGCCGAATGTGGTGCGCGGCGGCTCGCACTCCGGCAACATCGCCGCGGTCGATCTCGCCCGCGAAGGTCTGCTCGACATCCTGTCGTCGGACTACATCCCCTCCAGCCTGCTGATGGGCGCTTTGCAATTGCCCGAGCACGTGCCCGCGATCAGCCTTCCGGCGGCGATTCGCACCGTGACGAAGGCGCCCGCCGATGCGGTCGGCCTCACCGACCGTGGCGAGGTCGCGACCGGCAAGCGCGCCGACCTGATCCGCGTGCATGTCGTAGGCGACGTTCCCGTTGTTCGCAGCGTCTGGCGCGAAGGATTCCGCGTCGCATGAGCGAGACCGTGACCGTGGCGCAGGACGAGGCGGGTGCGATCGGCCCCGGACGGTTCGTGCTCGTGGTCGGCCCCAGCGGCGCCGGCAAGGACACCTTGCTGCGGCTGGCCCAGGCGGCCTGCGCCGACGACCGCGACATCGTCTTTCCGCGCCGGGTCGTGACGCGGGAGTCCTCCACTGACGAGGACAACGTTGCGGTGAGCCGGGATGAATTCCGCCGCATGCGAGAGCACGGCGATTTTGCCGTGCATTGGGAGGCGCACGGGCATTCCTATGCGCTGCCGCGCGAGATCAACGACGACATCCGTGCCGGCCGGGCCGTTGTTGCCAACGTCTCGCGCACGGTGATCGGCGCGCTGCGCCGGGCCTATGTCAACGTCGTGGTGGTGGCGATCACGGCGCCGCCGGACGTGCTGGCGCAGCGGCTTGCAGCGCGGGCGCGGCACAGCGACGGCAACATCGTGGAGCGGCTGTCGCGCAGCGTCGACGATGCGTCGGCGCGGGCCGACGTCACCATCCTCAACGCCGGCAGCGCCGACTACCACGGCCGCCAGCTCGTGCGCGTGATCAGGAATGAATGCTGGCAGGATGAGTTGCCGGCACAATGAGGAGGCTGGAATGTCGGTGATCGAAACGGTCGAACAGCTGGAAGCCATCTACGGCGCAACCAACGACGCCTCGACCGTGAAAGTCGCCGACCACGTCACGCCGCTCTATCGCGTCTTCATCGAGAAGGCGCCGTTCGCAGCGCTCGCCACCATCGGGCCCGAAGGCATCGACTGCTCGCCGCGCGGCGACCTGCCCGGCTTCGTCCGCATCCACGATCCCAAGACGCTGATGCTGCCGGACCGCCGCGGCAACAACCGGGTCGATTCCCTGCGCAACATCGTGCGCGATCCCAGGGTGTCCCTGATGTTCCTGATCCCCGGCTCGGGCAACGCGGTCCGCGCCAACGGTCGCGCTCATCTCTCGATAGATCCGGAGCTGCTGGCCTCGTTCAAGGTCGAGGGCAAGGCGCCGCGCAGCGTCATGGTGATGAATGTGGAGGAGATCTACTTCCAGTGCGCCCGCGCCATCGTGCGTTCCGACCTCTGGAATCCCGACAAGCGTATCGATCCCAGGAGTTTGCCGACACCGGGCCAGATCCTCGCGGAAATGAGCGAGAACAAGGTCGGCGGCGCGGAGTACGACCGCATCTGGCCGGAACGGGCGGCCGCGACGATGTGGTGAGTCGCTGCGCCTCGATCGGCAGCTGATCGTCAAGCCCGGGCGTGACGGCGTGCGCTCAGTTAAACGCCATGCCCCCGCTCAGCGCCACGGTCTGTCCGGTCATGTAGGCATTGTCGACGAGCAGCATCACGGCTTTCGCCACTTCCTCCGCCGTGCCGAAGCGGCCGAGCGGGATGCGGCTGACGAGCTGGGGCTGGCCGCTCATCATGTCGGTCTCGATCAGCGACGGCGCCACTGCGTTGACGGTGATTCCCTCCTTCACGAGCCGCGCAGCATAGCCTCGCGTGAGGCCTTCCATTCCGGCCTTGGATGCATTGTAGTGCGGGCCGATCGAGCCGGCGCCGCGCGCCGCGCCCGAGGAAATGTTGACGATGCGGCCCCACGTTCTCGCGCGCATCGACGGCAGAACGGCCTGCGTGCACAGGAAGGCGGATTTCAGGTTGACCAGGATGGTGCGGTCGAAATCATCCTCGGTGAGATCGTCGATGCCGCGCGTGATGGCGATACCGGCATTGTTGACGAGGATGTCGATCGGCCCGAGCCCGGCCGTGACGCGCTCGACCATTCCAGCCACGGCCTCGGCTTGCGAGACGTCGGCGGCGACGACGATGGCGCGGCCGCCTTGCCTGCCGATCTCGCCGGCCAGCTGCTCGGCCTGCCCGATCTGCTGGCGGCAATTGATCGCCACGGCAGCGCCCGCATCGGCCAGCGCGCGACAGACGGCAGCACCGATTCCGCGCGAGCCGCCGGTGACGAGCGCCGTGCGCCCCTTGAGAGTCTCTGACATGAAAGCTCCAATCGATGCAATGGAGGGCCGGATCGTCGTGCGACAGCCGCTGGCATTCAACTCACAAGGTCGCTAGAGGGCATCAACTCCGGCGGCGCGCCCGGGTGCGCGCCGCCTTCTTTGCTGTGGCGGAGCGGACCTTGGCGCCCTTGGTGTGGCTCGCTTTCCGCGCGGCGGCCGAACGTGACGCCGCGGTTCGGCGGCTTGCGGCCCGCTTGCCCTGTTTTGACAGCGCGCTCCGCGATGCCGCCGAGCGCGGCTCCTTCTTCAGGACGTTCTCGACGGCGCGCGATACCTTCGGCCGGCGCTTCGGTGTGCGTTCTCCCTGGCCGACCTCGTAGGCATATTTGGCGCCGCGGCGCGTCGACTTCTTGGTGCGCCCCTTGCGCGGCGGCGGCAGGTCGACGCCGGCGCGTCGCGCCTCGGACAGTCCGATGGCAATGGCCTGACGCGTCGAGCGCGCGCCGTGCTTGCCCTTGCGGATCTTGTCGATCTCGTCCTTGACGAATTCGCCGGCCTGCGTGCTGGCCGACTTGCCCTCACGCTTGTCCTGCCTCGCTTTACGGATGACTTCCTGTCTTGGCATTGTCGAGTTCCCGTTCTTGATTGGCAGGGATATCTGACCGCAACGCGCAAGGCGGAAGATCGATCCGCTTAGTTCCTCAGTGCCGCCAGCAGCTCGTCCGGGCGCTCGGCCATGATCATGTGGCCGGCGCCGGGCACCACGACGGTCTTCGCATGCGGGATCGCGGCGGCGAGCGCCTTGCCGGCCTTCGCCGGGGTCATCATGTCGCGCTCGCCGAGGATCAATGTCGTCGGCACCTTCACGCTTGCGGCGGCCGCAAGCGCATTCGTGTAGGCATTGCAGGCCGACAGATCTCTGAACAGCACGCCCGGCTCGCATGCCTTCAGCACGGCCTGCGCGCCGCCATGCATCCACAGGCCCGGCGCGAGGCTGCCGCCGAGCTCGGCCTTGAAGCCGAGACCCCAGATCGAGACCATGTCGTTTGCATCCTGCGAATTGGCTTCGGCCGCCTTCAGGAGATCCGGGCCGACCGTCATGGTCGCGGCGGTGCCGATCAGGCTCAGCGCGGAGACCTTGTCGGGATGCCGCGCCGCCGTCTCCAGCGAGATCAGCGAGCCCATGGAATGGCCGATCAGATGCGCCCTAGTGGCGCCGGCCGCATCCAGCAGCGCCGCCGTCCAATCCGCCATCTCCGCGATGCTGCCGAGGGAAGGCCCGGCGGAGCGGCCGTGGCCGGGCAGGTCGAGTGCAAGCACGGCAAAACCGTGATGGGCGAACCAGCGCGTATGCAGCGCCCAGGTGGAATGATCGAAGCCGGCGCCGTGGATGAACACCACCGCGGGCAGCGACTTGTCGAAGTCGCGGCCGCCGGTTGCGACAAACACATCGGTGCCGTTGACGGAGAGCTTCATGGCGTCAGACCTTTTGCGAGATGCGCAGCGCTTGGGCGAGATCGTCGATGATGTCGCTCGCCGTCTCGATGCCGACCGACAGCCGCACCAGCTCCTCGCCGATCCCGGCCGCCTCGAGCTGCTCGGCATCCATCTGCTGATGCGTGGTCGAGGCCGGGTGGATCACCAGCGTCTTGGCGTCGCCGACATTGGCGAGATGGCTGATCATGCGTAAGCCTTCGATGAACTTGCGGCCCGCGGGGCGTCCGCCCTTGATGCCGAAGGAGACGATCGAGCCGGCGCCGCGCGGCAAGAGCTGCTTTGCCAGCTGATGGTCAGGATGATTTTCGAGCGCGGGATGCAGCACCCAGTCGACGGCCTTGTTCGACTTCAGCGCCTCGAGCACGAGATGCGTGTTCTGCATGTGGCGGTCCATGCGCACGGGAAGCGTCTCCACGCCTTGCAACAGCTGGAACGCGTTGGTCGGCGACAGGCAGGCGCCGAAATCGCGCAGACCTTCGGTGCGCGCGCGCATGATGAAGGCCGCCGTCCCGAACTGCTCGTCGAAGACGATGCCGTGATAGCCGCCATAGGGCTCGGTCAGCACGCCGAACTTGCCGGAAGAGCGCCAGTCGAAGCGGCCGCCGTCGACGATGGCGCCGCCGATCGCGATGCCGTGGCCGCCGATCCATTTGGTCGCCGAATGCATGACGATGTCGGCGCCCAGCTCGATCGGGCGGCTGAGATAGGGCGTGGCAAAGGTGTTGTCGATCAGCAGCGGGATCCTGGCCTCATGCGCGATCGCCGCGACCTTGGGAATGTCGAGCACCTCCAGCCCGGGATTGCCGATGGTCTCGCCGATCACGAGCCTGGTGTTCGGCTGGATCGCCGCGCGGAACGCGTCGAGATCGCGCGGCTTGACAAAGGTGGTGGTGATGCCGAAGCGCGGCAGCGTGTGCGCGAGCAGGTTAATGGTGCCGCCATAGAGCGAGCTCGACGCCACGATGTGGTCGCCGGCATTGAGCAGCGTCGCGATGGCGAGATGCAGCGCGGCCATGCCGCTCGCGGTGCAGATCGCGCCGACGCCGCCCTCGAGCGCGGCGAGCCGCTCCTCCAGCACGCCGGTGGTCGGATTGGAGATGCGGGTATAGATGTGGCCGGCGCGCTCCAGGTTGAACAGCGCCGCGGCGTGGTCCGAATCCTGGAACACATAGGACGTGGTCTGGTAGATCGGCACCGCCCGGGCGCCGGTCACGGGATCCGGATGCTGGCCCGCATGCAGGCTCAGGGTCTCGAAAGCAGGCGGCTTTGGCGCGGGCATGCGTGGCCTCGTTGATCGGTCGGCGATGGCGGTCCTTGTGCCACAAAAACGTCTGCGAAGTCAGCCATTGACAGCGCCGCGCTCGCGGTGGGCTCCCTCGCCCCGCTTGCGCGGAGAGGCGAAGAGGTCCCGTCCGCGTCAGCCTCAACGCTTATCCCCCGATCGCCTGCTCGATCAGCCGCGCCTCGCGCAGCAAAATCTCCGCGACCTCCTGCTCGCGCCTTGGTCCGAGCCTCGTGCGAACGGCGGAGACGGTCATCGCCGCGGCGGGTTGCCCGTCCGGCGTCTTGATCCAGGTCGAGAGCGATTTCGTCCCCTGCACCAGGCCGATCTCCCGCAGGCCATAGCCCAGCCGTCTGGCGGCGGTCACCTCGCCCAGCACCGTCGCCACATCGGTCCGGTAGGCCTCGAACCGCTTCTCGTTGGCTGCGACGATCTTTCGCGCGTCCGACGCCGGCATCGCGGCGAGGATGGCGACGCCGGCGCTGGAGACGCCGAGCGGCCGGCGCGCGCCGACCTCGATCGACAGCACCTGGATCGGATAGACGCCGATCCTGCGATCGACGCACAGCGTGTCGTTGCCGGTGCGCACCGTCAGGAACAGCGTGTCGCCGATCTCGGCGGAGGCGCGCTGCAGCGACGGATTTGCGGCGACCAGCAGCCGCGAGGGTCGCGGCCGTGCGAGCGCCAGCTCCGGCACCTGGTTGCCGATCGCGTAGCGGAGGGTCCGCTCGTGCCGCTCGACGATGCCTTCCTCGATCAGCACGTGGACGATGCGATGCACGGTCGGGCGGGTGAGACCGGTCGCGCGCACCACCTCGGCCAATGGCACACCGTGTTCGCGGCCTGCGGCCAGGATGCGCAGCACCGCGAGGGCGCGCCGGATCGCCTGCGCGCCCTGCCGCGGCACCACGGCGCTGCGGGCGGATCTCATCGCGCGTCCCTTGTCCATAATATGGACAAGAACGCCACAAATCCCTCGACAGGGCAAGCGCGCATCTGGAGATTGCGCTCCGATCGGAGTGTCTTTGAGCTGTCTTGCGCGACGTCAGGGCATTCGAAATGAGTCGGAAACGCCGCCGGGAGGTTAACATGAGATTAATCTGGATTGCCATAGCTGCCGTCACCGCGATGCTGGCGGGGCCTGCATCGGGCCAGCAATGGCCGGCGCGCAACGTCAAGCTGATCGTGCCCTATCCCGCCGGCGGCAATGTCGACAGCGCCGCGCGCATCGTCGCCGACAAGCTCCAGGAGAAGCTCGGCCAGCCCTTCATCATCGAGAACAAGGCCGGTGCCGGCGGCATGATCGCGGGCGAAGCCTTCGCGAAATCCGCGCCCGACGGCTACACGCTGTTCGTCGGCGCCAACGGCCCGGTGCTGTTCGCGACCGAGATCAACAAGCGCGACGCCTACAACTGGAAGAAGGACTTCCTGCCGATCTCGACGATCTCGATGACGCCGCTGGTGCTCGAGGTTCATCCGTCGCTGCAGGCCAACACTTTCAAGGAATTCATCGACCTCGCCAAGCGCGAGCCCGGCAAGCTGACCATGGCCTCGCCCGGACCCGGCACCACCAACCATCTGCTCAGCGAGCTGATGCAGTCGAACCTCGGCCTGCAATGGGTCACGGCGCATTACCGCGGCAATGCGCCGGCCATCAACGATCTGCTCGGCGGCCAGGTTCAGTTCGCGTTCGACCAGCTCACGGTCAGTCTCCAGCACATCAAGGCCGGCCTGTTCCGCGCGCTCGCGGTCACCAGCCCGCACCGCCTGAAGTCGCTGCCCGACGTGCCGACCTTCGCCGAGCTCGGCTACAAGGATTTCGACGGCCAGACCTTTACGGGCCTCTTCGCGCCCGCCGGCACGCCGGCGCCGATCGTGGACAAGCTGCACGAGACGCTGGTTGCGATCCTGAAAGATCCCGCCGTGATCGACAAGTTCGAGAAGCTTGGCGGCGAAGCCACGCCGATGACGCCGGACGAGTTCAAGGCCTATCTCGAGCGCGAGGACGCCAAGTGGATTCCGGTGGTGCGCAAGGCCAACATCGCGGCCAACTGAGCCATGCGGATCGATCCCACCGAGCTCGGCGCCGAGCGCATCTACCGCCTGATGACCGGCATCGTGGTGCCGCGCCCGATCGCGTGGGTCACGAGCCTGTCACGTGGCGGCGTGCTCAACCTCGCTCCGTTCAGCGCCTTCACCTTCGTCTCTCAGAAGCCGCCGATGCTCGCCATCAGCGTCGGCCGCAAGGGCGCCGAGTACAAGGACACCGCACACAACATCCTCGATACCGAGGAATACGTGATCCATATCGCCGACGCACCTCTGATGTCCGCGGTGCACGACTCATCCGTCGAGCATCCGCCTGAAATCAGCGAGGTCGAGCATCTCGGGCTGGAGACGCTGCCCTGCGACCTCATCAAGGTGCGACGGCTCGCGGCCGCGCCGGTCGCGATGGAATGCCGCTTTCGGCAATGCCTCGAATTCGGCGAGGCCAAGAGCCGGCTGATCGTCGGCGAGGTCGTCATGTTTCATCTGCGCGACGGCCTCGTGAACGACGGCAAGGTCGAGACCACGGCGCTCGACCCGATCGCCCGCATCGGCGGGCCGCGCTACGCCCGCCTCGGCGAGATCGTGACGCTGAAGACCGTGTTTCAGACTCCCAAATCGAAAGACTGAGCGCGCGGGTTTGTCTCGCGCCCAGCTGCCTCAAGATCATCGGAGGAATTCACAATGCGACTCCTGAGCTATCTCGTGGACGGAGAGCCGCGCTATGGTGCTGCCGTCGAAGGCGGTGTGGTCGATCTGACCAGGCGGATCGGCCGCGACTTCTCGGATGTGAAGGCGCTGATCGCAGCCAATGCGCTCGCCGATGCCCAGGAAGCGGTGGCCGGGCAGAAGCCCGACTACGCGCTGGAAAAGCTCGTCCTGCTGCCGCCGGTGCTGGCGCCGGAGAAGCTCTGGTGCATCGGCGTCAACTACGCCGAGCGCAATGCCGAATACAAGGACAATTCGGACCTGCCCAAATATCCGAGCCTGTTCGTGCGCAGCATATCGTCGATGACGGGCTCCGGCCAGCCCATCGAGAAGCCTGGCGTATCGGACCAGCTCGACTACGAGGGCGAGCTCGTCATCGTGATCGGGCAGGGCGGCCGCCACATTCCGCGCGAGAAAGCGTGGTCGCATATCTTCGGCATGACGCTGTGCAACGAGGGCACGATCCGCGACTGGCTGCGCCACGGCAAGTTCAACGTCACGCAAGGCAAGAATTTCGACCGCTCCGGCAGCATCGGTCCCTGGATCGTCACCGCGGACGAGCTCGATCCGCGCGGGCCGCACGACATCATCACGCGCGTCAACGGCGAGGTGCGGCAGCAGGATACGACCGAGCGGCTGATGTTCCCGTTCGACTTCCTGATCTCCTATCTCTCCACTTTCGCCACGCTGAAGCCCGGCGACATGATCGTGACGGGCACGCCGACCGGGGCGGGCGCGCGCTTCGACCCGCCGCGCTGGCTGAAAGTCGGCGACGTCGTCGAGGTCGAGTCGAGCCGCATCGGCGTGCTGCGCAACACGGTCGCCGCGGAGCAATAGATCATGCTGGATAGTGCGACGATCGAACGGCTTGCCGCGCGGCTCGACGAGGCCGAGCGCACGAAATCGCTGATTCCGATGTTCACAAAGGAGTATCCGGATTTCAGCATCGAGGATGCCTACGCGGTCCAGCGCGCCTGGACGAAACTGCAGCTCGGCCGCGGCCGCGTCATCAAGGGCCACAAGATCGGCCTGACCTCGAAGGCGATGCAGAACGCGGTCGGCATCTCCGAGCCGGATTACGGCGTGCTGTTCGCCGACATGTTCTATGCGGACGCTACGCCTGTTCCGTTCGACCGCTTCCACGCGCCGCGGATCGAGGTCGAGCTCGCCTTCGTGCTGAAGGCGCCGCTGCGCGGGCCCGATTGCACCATCTTCGACGTGCTCAACGCCACCGACTACGTCACGCCCGCACTGGAGATTCTGGAGACGCGCATGCACCGCGTCGATCCGGAGACAGGAAAGACGCGCAAGGTGATGGATACGATCTCCGACAACGCCGCCAACGCCGCGCTGGTGCTCGGCGGCCGGCCGTTCCGCCCGATGGATGCCGATCTGCGCTGGATCGGCGCGCTGCTGTTCCGCAACGGCGAGGCCGAGGAGACCGGGCTTGCCGCCGGCGTGCTCAATCATCCCGCCAACGGCATCGCCTGGCTCGCCAACCGCCTTGCGCCGCACGACGAATATCTCGCCGCTGGCGAGGTGGTGCTGGCGGGATCGTTCACGCGTCCCGTCGACATCCGCCGCGGCGACACCTTTCATGCCGACTATGGCACGTTCGGCTCGGTGTCGTGCCAATTCGTCTGAACCAACAAGCATCAGGGAGCGCACCATGACACGGCGCAAGAGCATCCACATCGGCGGCTTCAAGCACGTCAATCCGATTCCGAACGCCTGCCGCATCGGCAACCTCGTGATGTCGGGCGTCATCCTCGGCCGCGATCCCGCGACCAACGCGATGCCCGAGAGCCTCGACGCCCAGTGCGCCAACATGTTCGCGCACATGAAGGCGACGGTGGAGGCCGCCGGCGGCACCACCGACGACATCATCAAGATGACGGTGTGGCTGAAGGACCGCGGCAATCGCGGCCCCGTCAATGTCGAGTGGCTCAAGATGTTTCCGGACGAGCATTCGCGCCCGGCGCGCCATGCGCTGCCGATGGACAACATGGATGGCGGCGCGCTGGTGCAGTGCGACTTCACCGCCGTGATCGACTGAGGAGCTTTGCGCATGCCGACCTATCTGCCGTTCGATCCCAACCCGCGCCGCCCAAGCAAGGCGCCGCCGCCGAAGACCGTCGACAGCCAGTTTCACGTGCTGGGGCCCATCGACAAGTATCCGGAGCGCCCAGGCGCCGCCTATCGGATGCCGACCGCGACCTGGGAGGCGGCGCTGCGCATGCACAAGGCGCTCGGCATCGAGCGCGGCATCATCGTGCAGACCACGACCTATGGCGCCGATCATGCCGTCGTGCTCGACGGGCTCAAAGCGATGGGGTCGAACTATCGCGGCTGCGCCAACGCGCTGGTGTTCGCCGAGGCGAGCGACTCTTACCTCGCCAGGCTGCATGATGCTGGCGTGCGCGGCGCGCGCTTCAGCTTCCGCCAGGAGCTCGGCGCCGTGCTGTCGGACGCCGACTTCGCCCGCGCCATCGCCCGCATCCGCGAGCTCGGCTGGTACGTCAAGATCCAGCCCGAGAAGGACGGCATCATGTCGAGCGTCGCCAAGTACGAGAATCTCGACGTGCCCGTGCTGATCGATCACATGGCGCGCCCCGATCCCGAGGCCGGTAGGGCCGATCCGAACCTGCGCAAGATGCTGGAGCTGCTCGAGAAGGGCAATTTCTGGGTGATGCTGTCGCTCGGCGAGAAGACCTCCAAGACCGGGGCTCCCTACGACGACGTGATCCCGATCGCGCGCGCCTATATCGAGGCGGCGCCCGACCGCTGCGTCTGGGCCAGCGACTGGCCGCACCCGGTCTCGGTGAAGCAGCCGCCGAACGATGCCGACCTGCTCGAGCTGATGAACCGCTATGCGCCTGACGAGGCGGAGCTGGAAAAGATCCTGGTGCACAATCCGGCCAAGCTGTTCGGCTTTGCGGATTAGGAGGGGGAGCTGAACTGAGGTCGACTTCGGCGACAAGCAGCGCTCCCTCCGTTCCCTCCCCCACAAGGGGGGAGGGAACGCGCTTCCGTCGTCGCAGCAATCGAGCCTCACCCGGTCACGCGAGAGGTCGCACGCTACTCATGCCAATCTCTCCCGCACCTCGGCGGCGATCTCGAACGAGCGCAGCCGCGCGGCGTGGTCGTAGATCTGCCCCGTCGTCATCAATTCGTCCGCGCCGGTCTCGGCGATCAGCGCCTTCAGCTTCGCTTCGACCACGTCGGGCGAGCCGACCGCGGAGCATGACAGCGACTGGCCGACCATGGCCTTCTCCGCCGGCGACCACAGCGCGTCCATGTCGCCAGTCGGCGGCGGCAGCGGCCCCGGCGTGCCGCGGCGCAGATTGATGAACTGCTGCTGCAGCGATGAGAACATGCGCTGCGCCTCGCTCTCGCTGTCGGCCGCGAAGACGTTGACGCCGACCATCGCATAGGGCTTGTCGAGCTGCGCCGAAGGCTCGAAGCGCGCGCGATATTCGCGCAGCGCCGGCATCATCATCTGCGGCGCGAAATGCGAGGCGAACGCAAAGGGCAGGCCGAGCATCGCCGCAAGCTGCGCGCCAAAGGTGCTCGATCCCAGGATCCAGAGCGGCACCTTGGTCCCGATGCCGGGCACGGCGCGGATCGCCTGGTTCGGCTGCAAATCGCCGAGCAGCGCCTGCAATTCCAGCACATCATGCGGAAAATTCTCGGAACTGGTGGCGAGATCGCGCCGCAGCGCCCGCGCCGTGAACTGGTCGGTGCCCGGCGCGCGGCCGAGCCCGAGATCGATGCGTCCGGGATAGAGCGACTCCAGCGTGCCGAACTGCTCGGCGATGACCAGCGGCGAATGGTTCGGCAGCATGATCCCGCCGGAGCCGACGCGGATCGTCCTGGTCCCGCCCGCGATGTGGCCGATCACCACCGACGTCGCCGCGCTCGCGATCCCCGTCATGTTGTGATGCTCGGCGAGCCAGAACCGCTTGTAGCCCCAACGTTCGGCATGCTGGGCGAGGTCGAGCGAGTTGCGGAATGCCTGCGACGCGTCGCCGCCCTGGCGGATGGGTGCGAGGTCGAGGATGGAGAAGGGGATCATGTGAGGGTACCCGTGAGGGGCGCAAAGGGCGCGAGGCCTCACATATAGGAGGACAAAGGCGGGAATGCTGCACGGACCTGCCACGCGATTTGGATATCGATGGCGCACGTGTCCTTTGAGCCAATCGAGCGGCCCGCGCCCCGGTTCACAACACTGTTATTGCGACCTATGGCGCCCTTCATCTGAACTGGGCGTTTTGCGCTTGGTGTTGTAGCTTGCCGGGCAACTGCATGGTTGTCAGGAGGAACTGACATGACCAGGGTCGTACTCAACCGCCGTAGCCTGCTCGCCGCTGGCGGGTCCGTCCTCGCAACCGGCGTTTTGACATCAGGCGTTTCCGGTTTGCTGTTGCCCGCCCGTGCGGCAGGCCTCGCGCCGACCGAAACGATGTCCGGCGGGGCGAACAATTACCGCAAGGGCGCGGCGATCGTGGAGCGGATCGGCAAGGGCGGCTTCTGGATGAGCGGCACGGTGCGCCGCGCCGGCGACGGCGCGCCGCTCGCCGGGCAGCGCATCCAGATCTGGGCGCACACGGTCGAAGGGCAGGAGCACGAACCGCAGAGCCATGGCGCCACGCTCACCGACAAGGACGGCAAGTTCCGGCTCGAGATGCCGCAGATCATTCCGATCTTCGGCCAGCCGCATGGCCATCTCGCCTATGACAGTGGCGAGTTCAAGACCGTCTTCCTGCGGCCGGTGATGCGGAGCGCCAAGGAAACCAGCCTCGAGGCGCACTTCGTGCTGCAGCCGGTCTGAGCCGACCTGCAAATGAAGGGATGGAGATCGGCCCGGGCGATACTGATCTGGGCCGCCCTTGCCCTGGCCATTGGCGTCCCGATCGCCGCCGCTGCGGCAAGCGAGCAACTCGCATGGCGCGGCCCGGTCTATATCCTCGCCGGCTTCGCCGGGATCATCGCGCTCGGTCTCGTGCTGGTGCAGCCCCTGCTGATCGGCGGATATCTGCCGGGCCTGTCGGCCTATCGCGGACGGCGCGCCCATCACTGGATCGGCGGCGCGCTGGCGGTGGCGGTGGTGATTCACGTCGCCGGCCTCTGGTTCACCAGCCCGCCAGACATGATCGATGCCCTGACCTACGCATCGCCGACGCCGTTCTCGCCCTTCGGCGTGACCGCGATGTGGGCGATCTTCATCGTCGCGCTTCTGGCGGCCCTGCGCCGGCGGTTGGGATTGCGGCTGCGAACCTGGCGCATCGTCCATATCCCCCTCGCGATCGTCATCGTCGCAGGCAGCGTGGTGCATTGCCTGCTGATCGAGGGGACGATGGAGACGATCTCGAAGGCGGCGCTTTGCGCGCTCGTCCTTGCGGTGACCGTAAAGGTCATGATTGACCTGCAGGTGTGGCGGAAGCGAAGGACGGCGCGCGGGGAGAATGTCGCGCGGCAATGATCGGTGGATATTGGAGGTGAAGCCTCTCACCGCGTCATTGCGAGGAGCCCTTGCGACGAAGCAATCCAGACTGTCTCCACGGACGCATTCCTGGATTGCTTCGCTACGCTCGCAATGACGGAACCTCTGCGCCCGCCCAACTTGCCGCAGCCATCGACCAGGCGTAGCTTCGCGTAATGATCGTCACGCCCCCCGATCTGAAAGCGTTCCTGCTCGCGACGCCGTTCTTCGGCGGTCTTTCGGAGGCAAGCCTCGACCTGCTCATCTCGATGCTGGTCGAGCGCCGCTTCGAGGCCGAGGCGACCGTGGTGGCCGAGGGCGAGCCGGGGCGCTCGATGTTCATCGTCAAGTCCGGCCGGCTGGCGGTGAGCAAACGGACGCATACCGGCGGCGTCATCCCGATATCGCGTCTGGAGCCTGGCGATTTCTTCGGCGAGATGACGCTGATCGAAATGCAGAACCGCTCCGCCACGGTCGTCGCGGAGGCGCCGACCGTGCTATACGAGCTGACGGCCCAAAAGCTCTACGCCTGCTACAAGGCCGATATCCACGCCTATGTGATCATCCTGCAGAACATCAACCGCGAGCTGTGCCGACGGCTGCGCCGTGCCGACGATCGCTTCGCGGCACTGCAGGTGGGTGGCTCGTTTGATCGCGCGCAGGACGGGTAGAACTGTTGCGAAACCACTATGTTTCGCCGCTGAGCAAGGCTCGATCGGTCCTGGAAATCACGACTTATCGTGCGCGTACTTCTCCAAGACCAGCCGATTATATTCATCTCGCACGGCTCTTCGCGAAATATGCCCTTTCCGGTCTTTGGCGATTTTCAGAAGGTCGGGATCAGTCGGCGACCTCGAAGTCCGCCTGAATCTCGCAAAGAGCCGGCTCGGAGGCGACGACGTCCTTCCAAACAGCCGGTCAAGCCATTCCATGGTGTCCTCCCGGACGGACCGCAGGCTACGACATTATCACCATGAATTAAGGGGTCAAAAGGACAGCGTGACTGCATCTTTGCGAAGAAGCGCCACCGTAAGCGGCAGCGATTTTTGACCCGTCAGGCAAAACACCCGCCTCTCCCAAAACCCCGTCAACCCCTTCCCGCAAAAATATTCCACTTTACCGAAATTCGGAATTACGGCATATTCCCCGCCATCCCGGCCCAAGGAGAGGGGCGATCGTACGTCGTCACGAACGTGGGCCGGGGTGCGGTGGACGCGGCAGCGCCGGGCATGCGAGGTGGGACCAGGGCGAGATGAACCTCGTGAGGTCCGACTGCGTGCGGACGGACGGCGCTTAGGTCCGGCGAAGCCCTTGGGCGGAGCCGGGCCGCTGCGTACGGCAAAAGCGCGTGGTCTTGACCGTCGTTGCTACGGTCAAGCCTTGCGGAGATGGGTCGGGGCTCAACCGGGTCTCGGGACATCGCCAATTCGCGAGGTGACGGAGGCCAGAAGGAACTCGGCTCCGGGGAGAGCGCGCATAAGCCGTCAAACCATCGCGCAGGGAAGGCCGGGTGTTTTCCGGCCCACCTGTTGTCCCGCTTGCGCATTTGCGTGTGCAAATTCTTCGCGCGGCGGATCATGGGTGCCAGCCGGCACCCGGCCTTCCCTGCGCCCTCTTCACATGGAGAGGGTCAAGGAAACCAGCAAAACTCGGACGCTTCGCGCCGCGAGAAGGTTGCTTCATGTGTGGAACACTGGTGCCGCCGGCCACGATTGAACTGTCGACCTCTGCTTACCCAGGGAGTTTTTCATCAAGTCGACCGGATAATTATCTGATATATCAATGCCTTAAAGGTTGGCGAACGTGCTTGCGGCAGAAGCAGCCGAGTCAAATTGGTTAGTAGTTACACTCCGGTCCCCCAACACTAGATACCCGACAAGATACACATCTTCTATGAGCAAGCTTTCGAAACTCTGTTTTTTCGTCATGACACACTCAAAGAAGCTGGCTTCGAACGGAAGCGCTATGTCGACTTGGCAATAAATGAGTTTAAGAACTGCCTCTCATCCCTATGCATATCTACTTACGTTAAGGCGAAGTATCAGTTTACCGAATCTGAGATTTTGGATGCAATCGAAGCGGCTCGTCGGCACGAGAAGCTAGGCGAAACCAATGTCGGAGCGCACTTCGACCTTTTTAGAAGGTCCGTCATATCGCTCGGCCGTTATGTGCAGAAGTCAGTGGCCGACGACGAAAAAACTGGAAAAACTTTGCTCCTCCTCAAATGAAGCGTTCTACTTCAAATCGAGGGTTTATGGTGCTGCCAGACAGGATTGAACTGTCGACCTCTCCATTACCAATGGAGTGCTCTACCACTGAGCTACGGCAGCATGTGCTGGTGAAGAATCGGCTCGCCCGGAGGGGCCTACCAAGCGGGCCGATATCTGCCACAAGCCCCCCTCCTGTGCAAGCTTGCAGGCTCCGTCGAAACGAGAAAATCGGGCCGATATTGGGGTCAAAGCCCGCATTTTGGCTTGAAACGACCGACTTTCAGCCAATTCGTGCTCGGATATCCCCGGCCAACTGGCCAGTTGCTCCGGGCGCCGGATTCGATCCATTTCGCGTTTCGCACGATCGGATCGCGCCGGCCTCTTGAGCTGCCACACTTCGGTGGCATCCTTCTGCCGGTTGCTGTGATGGATCCAGGATGACCGACCAGACTGACAAGAGCGCGAGCCAGGCGAGGGCGTCCCGCGACGACCGCCTGAAATCGGCGCTGCGCGAGAACCTGAAGCGGCGGAAGCTGCAAGCCCGCGAACGCGCCGCAACGGCCGACCCCTCGCAGAACGAAGATGGTTCCCTAAATGAGGGGACCGCCGGCAAGACCGGCAGTTGAAGACTGGCGGCCAGAATTTTTGGAGTGCATGAGGTGGCAATGGGGCAGGACGAAACGCAACGAACCGACCGTGACGCGCAGATGTCGCGGTTCACGCGCCCCGAGCAGACCTTTCCGGCGCTGACACCCGCCGAGATCGAACACATCCGGCACTTCGGCGAAATCCGCACCTACGCGGATGGCGAGTTGCTGTTCGAGACCGGCAAGCCCGGGCCCGGCATGTTCGTCGTGCTGAAGGGCCATGTCGCCATCACCCAGCGCGACGGGCTCGGTCACGTCACCCCGGTGATCGACCAGGGGCCGGGGCAGTTTCTGGCCGAGCTCAGCCAGCTCTCCGGCCAGCCGGCGCTGGTCGACGGCCGCGCCGTGGGCGATGTCGAGACGCTGCTGCTGCCCCCGGACCGGCTGCGCGCGCTGCTGGTCGCCGAGGCCGAACTCGGCGAGCGCATCATGCGGGCGCTGATCCTGCGCCGGGTCAATCTGATCCAGGGCGGCGTCGGCGGTCCCGTGCTGATCGGGCTGTCGAACTCCGCCGGCGTGGTGCGGTTGCAGGGCTTTCTCACCCGCAACGGCCAGCCGCATCATCTGCTCGATCCCGACCGCGATCGTGACGCGGCCGAATTGATCGCGCGTTATTCGCCGAAGCCCGACGACTGGCCGCTGGTCGTCGCCGCAAGCGGCGCGGTGTTGCGCAACCCCGATGAGACCGAGCTCGCGCGCGCCATCGGCATGATTGGCGGCGCGAAGGGCGACCGCATCTACGACGTCGCGGTGGTCGGCTGCGGACCGGCGGGGCTTGCCACCGCAGTGTACGCCGCGTCCGAAGGATTGTCCGTCGCGGTGCTCGACATCCGCGCCTTCGGCGGCCAGGCCGGCGCCAGCGCGCGCATCGAGAACTATCTGGGCTTTCCGACCGGCATCTCGGGCCAGGCTTTGACCGCGCGCGCCTTCACCCAGGCGCAGAAATTCGGCGCCGACATCATGATTCCGGTGACCGTGAAGTCGCTCGACTGCACGCGCAAGGATGGTGCATTTTCGGTGACGCTCGAGGGCGGCGATCCCTTGCGCTCGCGTTCGGTCGTGGTCGCCAGCGGCGCGCGCTATCGCCGCCCGCAGATCGAGAACCTCGACAAGTTCGAGGGACGCGGCGTCTGGTACTGGGCCTCGCCGGTCGAGGCGCGGCTCTGCGCTGGCGAGGAGGTGGCCCTGGTCGGCGCCGGCAATTCGGCGGGGCAGGCCGCCGTGTTTCTGTCGGGCCACGCCAGACGCGTGCTGATGATCATCCGCGGCGGCGGCTTGGGCGCCAGCATGTCGCGCTATCTCATCGAGCGCATCGAAGCGACGCCGAACATCGAATTGATGTTCAACACCGAGATCACCGCGCTCGAGGGCGACGAGGCCTCGCTGCTGCGGCGCATCCGCTGGAAGAGCCGGCTGTCGGACGACGAGGATTTCGCCGACATCCGCAATCTCTTCCTGTTCGTCGGCGCCGATCCCGCCACCTCCTGGCTCGACGGCTGCGGCGTGACGCTCGACCGCGGCGGCTTCGTCGTGACGGGTGCGCAGTCCGAGCAGAACCAGGGCAAGCTCGTGGCGCCGCTGGAAACCTCCGTGCCCGGCGTCTACGCCGTCGGCGACGTCCGCTCCGGCTCAGTCAAGCGCGTCGGCGGCGCCATCGGCGAGGGCGCCCAGGTCGTGGCCTCCCTGCACGGCTATCTCGGCGACGCCGCAAAACCGGCGCTTTAGGCAAGGAGAAGACAAGGGAATGGCCAGCCGAAAGTGGCTTGCCATCATGCTGCTTGATGCAGACTATCTCCTCATCCTGAGGAGCGCACATCGCGCGCGTCTCGAAGGATCGAGGCCGGGATGCATCCGGGCCTGCATGGTTCGCGCGGCGATGCGAAGCATCATCCGCAGGGGGCGCTACGCGCTTCCTCGCCATGAGGTTGGACATAGAAGAAGGTTTACAAGGGAGGACTAGATGGCTGAAATCGTCGTGCTGTACAAAACACCCAAGGATGCCGCCGCCTTCGACAAGTACTATGCCGAGACGCACATCCCGCTCGCCAAGAAACTTCCCGGCCTGAAGAAATACGCCGTCAGCAAGGGGCCGGTCGCATCTCCCGCAGGTCCTTCCGGAATCCATCTCGTCGCCATCCTCACCTTCGACAGCGTGGCCGACATTCAGGCGGCATTCGCCAGTCCGGAAGGCAAGGCGACCGGCGCCGACGTGCCGAAATTCGCCAGCGGCGGTGCCGACCTCTTGATCTTCGACACCAAGGACGTGTGAAGGATCGATTCAACTTTCGTCGAAACTGCCGTCCTTCGCGACAGCGGCGCAAAAAAATCAGCCATGCGTTTTTCGATTCGCACGATGACGCATGGCTGTGCACTTGCATGCGACGCCAACGCGGGTGGCAATCCCATGAGGACCGTAATACTACTCTCATCATCTCAATGCGGAGAGTAGGAGAGATGTCATGGTCCTTGGGTTGAGTCTGCCCGCCTTTACGCTGATCCATGTCATCATCAGCCTGATCGCCATCGTCGCCGGCCTCGTCGTGATGTTCGGCCTGCTCGGCTCGAAGCCGATGCCCGCCCTCACCGCGATCTTCCTGCTGACCACGATCCTCACCAGCGCCACCGGTTTCCTGTTTCCGTTCAAGGAGTTGCTGCCCTCACACATCATCGGCATCATCTCGCTGGTGCTGCTCGCCATCGCCTGCATCGCGCTGTACGGCATGAAGCTCTCCGGCGTATGGCGTCCGGTCTATATCGTGACCGCGATGATCTCGCTGTATTTCAACGTCTTCGTGCTGGTGATCCAGTCGTTCCTGAAGGTGCCGGCGCTTGCCGCGCTCGCACCGGCCGTGCCCCCGGCGCCGCCGTCCGGGCCGGTGTTCGCCGTGGTGCAGGGCATCGTGCTGGTGTTCTTCGTTGTGCTGACGATCGGCGCCTGGCGCCGCTTCAGGCCGATGGCGTTTGCTTGATCACACGATTCTCATTGCCGCAGGTTGGCGCGAGAGCATCGACTTCAGACCATCACGTAACCATCTCCGCATCGCCGGCTCGCGTTTTGCGAGCCCCGGATTGATTCCCGCTGAAGGAGTTGTTCATGCCCACCATCACCACCAAAGACGGCGTCGAGATCTTCTACAAGGATTGGGGCGCGGGCCAGCCGATCGTGTTCAGCCATGGCTGGCCGCTGTCGTCCGACGACTGGGACGCGCAGATGCTGTACTTCGTCACGCGCGGCTATCGTGTCGTCGCCCATGATCGCCGCGGCCACGGCCGCTCGGCGCAGGTCGCCGACGGCCACGACATGGATCATTATGCCGACGATCTCGCCGCGCTCACCGCGCATCTCGACCTCAAGAACGCCATCCATGTCGGCCATTCCACCGGCGGCGGCGAGGTCGTGCACTACATCGCGCGCCATGGCGAGAGCCGGGTGGCGAAAGCCGCGATCCTCTCGGCGGTGCCGCCGCTGATGGTGCAGACGCCGGCCAATCCCGGCGGGCTGCCGAAGAGCGTGTTCGACGATCTCCAGAAGCAACTCGCCGCCAGCCGCACGCAATTCTATCGCGACCTCCCCGCCGGGCCGTTCTATGGCTACAACCGCCCCGGCGCAAAACCGTCGGAAGCGGTGATCCAGAACTGGTGGCGCCAAGGCATGATGGGCGGCGCGAAGGCGCACTACGACGGCATCGTCGCATTCTCGCAAACCGATTTCACCGAGGACCTCAAGAAGATCAACGTGCCGGTGCTGGTGATGCACGGCGACGACGACCAGATCGTGCCTTACGCCGATTCCGCGCCGCTGTCGGCCAAGCTTCTGAAGAAGGGCACCCTGAAGACCTACAAGGGGTTTCCGCACGGCATGCCGACCACGCATGCCGAGACCATCAACGCCGACCTCCTGGCGTTTTTCAGGGAGTGAGGCTTCGGCGAGATCGGGCTCGCGGCTAGAACTGCGAGCCCGTTGGGGGACGTCCCGATGCAGGTGATCATCTTCGGCGCGACCGGCATGGTGGGCCAGGGCGTCTTGCGCGAATGCCTGATCGACCCCGGCATCGACCGTGTGCTCGTGGTCGGCCGCAGCCCGACCGCCGTGGGCAACGCCAAGCTCGTCGAGATCATCCACACCGATTTCACGGATTATTCCGCGATCGAAGCCCAACTCACCGGCTACGATGCCTGCTTTTTCTGCCTCGGCGTCTCCTCGATCGGCATGAGCGAGGAACGCTACCGCCACCTCACCTATGATCTCACGCTCGCGGCAGCGACGACGCTGGCGCAGCTCAATCCGCAGATGGTTTTCATCTATGTCACCGGCGCCGGGACCGATTCGACCGAGCAGGGATCGCGGATGTGGGCGCGGATCAAGGGCAAGACCGAGAACGATCTCTTCAAGCTGCCGTTCAGGGCCGCCTACATGTTCCGGCCCGGCGCGATCCAGCCCCTGCACGGCGCCCGGTCCAAGACCGCCTGGGTGCAGGCCATCTATGCCGTGAGCGGACCGCTGTGGTCGGTGCTGCGCAGGATTTCACCGCGGCTCGTGACCTCGACCGAGCAGATCGGCCGCGCCATGATCCGCGTCGCCCGGGAGGGATATCCGCGCCAGGTGCTGGAGATCGAGGATATCAATGGCCTCTAACCTGCCGGCCCGTTAATTTGTGCGGAAATTTCGGGGCCCGCGCGCGTTGAGCCCTGTCCGCTCCGAAGGAGAAGCGTCGGCGATGTCGCCCCAGCTCAAACTGATCGCGCTCGATGCCGACGACCTCGCCGTGATCTCGACCCATGTCCAGGACGCCCGGGTCCAGACCTCCGACATCATCTGGCGGCAGGGCGAGAAGCGGCTTGTGGTTGGCATGAGCCGGCTGGACTGGGAGCAGACGCTGGAGGGCGAGGCCGCGCCACGCCGGCTGGTCGCCGCGCTCCGTTTCGACCGTGTGCTCGCCTGCAAGTCGCGCAACATCGACCTCGCCGCGCCCGACAAGGTGCTGGACCTCGTCGGCATTGAATTTCACCCCCAGGACGGCCGCCTTGAGGAGCCCGGCGGCAGCGCCCTGCTTTTGTTCGCCCAGGGCGGCGCCATCCGCCTCGACGTCGAGTGCCTGGAATGCGAGCTGACCGATCTCGGGGCCGACGCGCTGGGAATGGGGCCGGGTATCGAGGAATGAGGCGGTATACCAGCGCCCAGCGAACCTGTGTCGTCCCGGCGTCCGCCGGGACGACACCTGGCAAGGGTTGACGGCGGGTGGCCGCCGCGCCATTGAGCAGGGGACCTGGTGCGCCGATCCGCCCCTCCAGACCAGCCAGAAGCCAAGCGAAACATGCCCGTTCGCCTCGACCGCAGCAGCGCCGATTTTGACCAGCGATTCGCCGCCTTCCTCGCCGCCAAGCGCGAGGTGTCGGCCGATGTCGAAGCCGCCGCGCGCGCGATCGTCGACGATGTGGCCAGGCGCGGCGATGCCGCCCTGCTCGAGGCCACGGCGAAGTTCGACCGCTTGAGTCTGGATGCATCGGGCCTGCGCGTCTCCGCCGCCGAGATCGAGGCCGCCGTGAAAGCCTGCGATGCCGCGACGCTGGATGCGCTCGAGCTCGCGCGGGACCGCATCGAGATCTATCACCGCCGTCAGCTTCCCAGGGACGAGCGCTTCACCGACCCGCTCGGCGTCGAGCTCGGCTGGCGCTATACCGCGATCGAATCCGCCGGCCTCTACGTGCCCGGCGGCACCGCCGCCTATCCGTCATCGGTGCTGATGAACGCCGTGCCCGCGAGGGTCGCCGGCGTTTCGCGCCTCGTGATGGTGGTGCCTTCGCCGGACGGCAAGCTCAATCCGCTGGTGCTGGCGGCCGCGCATCTCGGTGGCGTCACAGAGATCTACCGTGTCGGCGGCGCGCAGGCCGTCGCCGCGCTCGCGCACGGCACCGCGACGATCGCGCCGGTGGCAAAGATCGTCGGCCCCGGCAACGCCTATGTCGCCGCCGCGAAGCGGCTGGTGTTCGGCAAGGTCGGTATCGACATGATCGCCGGCCCCTCGGAGGTGCTCGTCATTGCCGACGATACCGGCAACGCCGACTGGATCGCCGCCGACCTGCTGGCGCAGGCCGAGCACGACGCGAGCGCGCAGTCGATCCTGATCACGGACTCGGCACGCCTTGCCGCCGACGTCGAAAAGGCGGTCGAAGCGCAGTTGAAGACGCTGCCGCGCGCCGCGATCGCAGGCAGCTCCTGGGCCGACTTCGGCGCCATCATCATGGTGAGGACTCTTGCCGACGCGATCCCGCTTGCGGACGCCATCGCCGCCGAGCATCTCGAGATCATGACGAGCGATCCCGACGCGCTCGCCGCAAAGATCCGCAACGCCGGCGCGGTGTTCCTCGGACCCCATACGCCCGAGGCGATCGGCGATTACGTCGGCGGCTCCAATCACGTGCTGCCGACGGCGCGTTCGGCGCGATTTTCCTCGGGGCTGTCGGTGCATGACTTCATGAAGCGCACCTCGATTCTGAAATGCGGACCCGATCAATTGCGTGCGCTGGGTCCGGCCGCGATGACGCTCGGCAAGGCGGAGGGGTTGGACGCCCATTCGCGTTCGATTGGATTGCGCCTCAATCTGTCATGACAAAGCCGCCCGAACAGGACGACTCGACCAACCGCATCGTCGGAGTCTCGCTCGACGAGGACTCGATCGGCCGTTCCGGGCCGGACATCGAGCATGAGCGGGCGATCGCGATCTACGATCTGATTGAGCAGAATTTGTTCGCGCCCGAGGGTGCGGAGGGGAAGGGCCCGTTCACGCTGCATATCGGCATCACCGGCAACCGGCTGATGTTCGACATCCGCCGCGAGGACGGCACGCCTGTCGTCGCGCATCTGCTGTCGCTGACGCCGTTCCGGCGGATCGTGAAGGACTATTTCATGATCTGCGACAGCTACTACCAGGCGATCCGCACCGCGACCCCCGACAAGATCGAGGCCATCGACATGGGTCGCCGCGGCATCCATGACGAGGGATCGCGCACGCTTCAGGAGCGGCTGAAGGGCAAGGTGCGGGTCGACTTCGAGACCTCGCGCCGCCTGTTCACGCTCATCACCGTCCTGCACTGGAAGGGTTAGGCGCATGATCCCGAAAAGTGGGCACCGGTTTTCGGATCGGATCATGCGCAAGACGACAGGCTTCACGGCCCGGAAAGGTGTGCAGCGGTTTTCCGACGAGGCCATGCCCCCTATCAGAAGGGCCTGACCGCGATGGCGGGTCCGCCACGCGCACGCGATCCGCAATCGGTGCTGTTCGCCTGTGCGATGAACAGCGTGCGCTCACCGATGGCCGAGAGCCTGCTGCTGCACATGTTTCCGCAGGGCCTCTACGTGAAGTCGGCCGGCACCAGGAAGGGCGAGCTCGATCCGTTCGCAGTGTCCGTGATGGCCGAGCTCGGCCAGGACATCTCGGCCCACAAGCCGCAGACCTTCGAGGAGCTTGAGGACTGGGAGGGGCTGAATTTCGACCTCATCATCACGCTCTCGCCCGAGGCGCATCACAAGGCGCTGGAGCTGACGCGGACACTCGCGGCCGAGGTCGAATACTGGCCGATGCAGGATCCCACCACCATCGAAGGCAGCCGCGACCAGAAGCTCTCCGCCTATCGCGAGGTCTGCGATCAGCTCTTGATGCGCATCCGCCGGCGCTTCGCCAAGGCGGGCGCGGCATCGGGGTGATCTCGTGCCCCGGACGGCTCTTTATCCCTCGCCCCGCTTGCGGGGAGAGAGGGTCGGTGTGAGGGGGAGTCTCGGCAACGACGGTGATAGCGAGAATCGCGGAGAGTCCCCCTCACCCGGAATTCAAGCACGCTTGAATTCCGGCCTCTCCCCGCAAGCGGGGAGAGGCGAAGACCTCCCGTAACACCGACGTCACAGAGCGCAGGCACAGGCATGTCGGAAAGCTCGAATCATCAGACCTCCGGTTCCCGGTTGTGAAATCAGCCCCCTTCCGATAGGTTCCGCGCGCAATTCACCCCCTGCTTCATCCCGCAAATCACCTGATGCTCGGCCGCCCCAAATTCGTACTTGCCTCCGGTTCGCCGCGCCGCCTGTCGCTGCTCAACCAGGCCGGCATCGAGCCGGATGCGCTCCGGCCGGCCGATGTCGACGAGACGCCGAAGCGGGGTGAGCTGCCGCGCGCCTGCGCCAATCGCCTCGCCCGTGCCAAAGCCGATGCGGCGCTGAAATCGGTGCAGCTCGACGACGAGCTGCGCGGCGCCTTCATCCTCTCCGCCGACACCGTGGTGGCGGTCGGTCGCCGCATCCTGCCCAAGGCCAATCTGGTCGACGAAGCCGCGCAATGCCTGCGGCTGCTGTCGGGCCGCAACCATCGCGTCTACACCGCGATCTGCCTCGTCACGCCGCGCGAAGCCTTCCGTCAGCGCCTGGTCGAGACCCGGGTGCGCTTCAAGCGCCTCTCGGAGGACGACATCCAGGCCTATATCGGCTCCGGCGAATGGCGCGGCAAAGCCGGCGGCTATGCCGTGCAAGGCATCGCCGGCTCCTTCGTGGTCAAGATGGTCGGGTCCTACACCAACGTCGTCGGCCTGCCGCTCTATGAGACCACGACCCTGCTCGGCGGCGAGGGCTTTCCGATCCGCTTCGGCTGGCTCAACACCACCGCGGTGTGAGCGCGACGGCTGGCTGACAAGAATCTCGAAAATGACCCCATGCACAGTAGAATGGCCCGGCCGGGACCGGGCCGCGGCCCCTGTACCGTTGCTCCGGGAACCCGTTTGGCGACAGGCGCTTGAACTTCCTCACCCCACTTGAGCTGCGCACCTCATGGACGACCAGGTCAAAAAGCCCGCCGGCCCGCTCAAAACCTGCCCGATCTGCGGCAAGCCGCAATCGGAAGCCACCCGTCCGTTCTGCTCTTCGCGCTGCCGCGACGTCGATCTGAACCGCTGGCTGAAAGGCTCCTACGTCATCCCCGGTCGCGACGACGAAGTGGATGACGTCGAATAGGCAAGTAATTCCAATTGGATGGTTGGATGCAGGCTTCATCCCGCGGCAGCCTTGGCAGGGCCGGTCCGCCTTGTGCACAGCCGGGCCCTGCCCGGCGAGCCTCCTGGCGAAGCCGGGTGGACAGGCAGCCCGGAGCCCACTATAAACCGCCCGCTCGATGGGCTTTGGCCCCTCTCTTGGAGCACGCCCAGGTAGCTCAGTTGGTAGAGCATGCGACTGAAAATCGCAGTGTCGGTGGTTCGATTCCGCCCCTGGGCACCATCTCGCCTCAGCACCCAGGTTTGACTTGAGCCGACTGCCGCTTGCCCCGAGCGGAGATGGCCGCCGCGTGCGGCGAAGCGAGCGACGGCACGCCCGAGAGGACTCCGCGGGCCGCGGGGGTCTGCGAACGATCCGACGTTGCCTCAATGATGGGCCGACACGCCCTTGACGCACTGGGTCAGCAGATCGGCGGTGGCGGATCGACCGACATCGCCCAGGCTGATCATGCCGACCATCCGCTTGCTCCTGTTGATGACGGGCAGCCTGCGGATCTTCAGCATCTCCATGTGATGCACGGCTTTCGCCAGATCGTCATCTTCCCGGCAGCAATGGATGCCTTCGGTCATCACGTCCCGCGCTGTCATGCCCGTCGCGTTGAAGTCCTTGCGCGCGAGGCCTTTGCAGACGATGTCGCGATCAGTCACCATCCCGATCAAATGGTCGTCTTCGCCGATCGGAATGCAGCCGATGTCGCGCCCTTGCATCAACTTCGCGAGTTCGGTGATCGGGGTGTTGGGGCTGACCCAATCGACGCCCTTGTGCATCACGTCCTTGACCTTCATGGAGGATCTCCGTTGCGAACGCAGCCCCCGTGGCGTGACTATACAACGAACCGGGCGCGATCGCACGCGCGCCGGAGGCGTGCCCGGGAACATCTCGCCTTCATGCCGCGTCAGTCGTGCACACTGAAGCGTCCATGCGGTGCACTGGCCGTCAGGCGCGCGAACTGCGCATGGGTGAGCTGAAGCAGCGTCTCGTGATCGCCGGCTTCGATATAGACCTGAGGCTGGGCGCGGATGCTGTCGTCGACGACGAGATCGAGCCCGTAGCACCGGCCGACCGCCGGAACGGCTCCGTGCGCGCAGTCCGCGAACAGCCGGTTGATTTCGGTCTCGTTGGCCATCACGAGATCCTCGCCGAGCCTCTCCTTCAAGTCCGGCAGGTTGAGATGGTGCGATGCCGGCACGACCGCGAGCATATAGCCGCCGTCATGCCGCAGCACGACGGCCTTGGCGAGGTGATCGCCCGAGACGTGGCAGGCCTGCGCCGTCCGCGCGGACGACATGGTGAGAGCGTGCGGGATCTCGGCGTACTCGATATTCTCCGCAGCCAGATATCGGTGCAATGTGGGGGCAATGGTCATGGCGTAGCCTTTCGGATGGGTGTGCGAGCCATCCACCGTGAGGCTGCCCCCGCCGCACGATGGGCGGCCGCGTGATTGCCGGGCTGCAGCATAGGCCTTGCCCCCGGATGCCGCAATCAGAGCGTTTTCCAGCGAAGTGGAGCACCGGTTCGCGTGAAGAAAACGCGTCAAGACAAGGATCGGGAGCCCGGTTCCTGGCGCCTCTGCACTGGCGCTACGGCAGCGCCATCCATGCACGTCGGCCGCTGCGCGGACTTTTCGCGCAGGGGTGCGATGACGATCGACAAGGTCAATCCCCCCTTTTGGAAAGCGTTCGACGGTTGCTGCGGCGATGGCTGGGCGGCAGTTCGTCGGTGGCTGAATTATGTATATATCTCAATTATATAGGAGATCGCAATTTGATCCCGGCCGGCGCGCAATTTCCACGACGTCGGACATCCCCGAGATGCAGCTGCCGCCGGGCCACTACCCTCGTTCGCTATACGAGCCCGGCTGCGGCTGATATGATCCTGCGACGGCAAACGGCAGCTCGCCACCATACTTGTTTGCGATGCCGGCCTTCTGATCGGATCTCGATCCCGCTCGCGCCTTCTCGCATTGCCTCGACAAGAACGCTGAACAAATTCGTCAACCGCTGCCGTGTCCCTGCTCACATTGGGAGATGTGCCATGGCTGCATCGGATTGGCGTCTCGAAGGCGAATGGATGAAGAATTGCAATTGCGCGTTTGGCTGCCCCTGCGATTTCAACGCGCTGCCGACCCGCGGCTATTGCAAAGGCATGGTCGGCATGCGGATCACGAGAGGGCATTTTGAAGGCGTCAAGCTCGACGGCCTCTGTTTTGCGGTCGTGGTGGATTTCCCCGGCGCGCTGCATCAAGGCAACGGCAAGATGCAGCCCATCGTCGACCAGCGCGCCACGCCGGAGCAGCGACAGGCGCTGTTCAACATTCTGTCGGGCAAGCATTCGGCCGAGGGCACGCTGTTCCATATCTTCAGCCTGATCGTGACGACCATTCACGATCCGGTTTTCGCGCCGTTCGAATTTTCCTTCGACAAGGACGGCCGTGTCGCAAAACTCGTCGCCGGCGATGTGCTCGAGACCGAGGTGGAGCCGATCAAGAATCCCGTGACCGGTGCCCCACATCGAATTCAAGTGGTCATGCCCGAGGGCTTCGAGCACAGGGCTGCCGAGGTCGCGTCCGCCAACATCCGTTCGACCGGTGCCATCCCATTCGAGACCCAGGGCACGCACAGCTCGCTCGCCAATGTCGTGCAGACTCCCGAGGGCGTTGCGGCGTGATGCGGCGCTGCCGCCGGGACCGCACCTTCGGTGTCGGCTCGTGATCCTCCGGCGGGCGCGATGCGCGCGTCGCGAAGGATGAAGGTCCGGCTCCCGGATTCGTCACGGCGCTTGCGGATGACCTATGTACGGGCGTGCGATACTGGAACACCTGCTCTACCGCGATCGCTTGATCGTCGCGATCGGGACCGCCGTCGTCGCGGCGCTCGCCTGGGCCTATCTCGCGGGCGGCGCCGGCATGGACACCGACATGATGGCCGAGATGCCGGACATGGCCCCGATGCCGTGGACGCTGCGCTCCGCCGCGCTGCTGTTCGCGATGTGGTGGGTGATGATGATCGCGATGATGGTGCCGAGCGCGGCGCCCACCGTCCTCCTGTATACGACGATCAGGCGCAAGCATGAGGATGCATCCCGTGCGGCAATCGATGCCTGGATTTTTCTCGCCGGGTACCTCGTGACATGGGCCGGCTTCAGTCTCGCTGCAGTCCTGGCCCAATGGGCGCTCGAACGCCTCGGCCTCTTGTCGATGGCGATGGCAAGCACCAGCGCGGTTCTGGGCGGCGTCATCTTGCTTGCCGCGGGGCTCTACCAGTTCACGCCGCTCAAGCACGCCTGCCTGCGTTACTGCGAGAGCCCGCTGTTGTTTCTCAGCCGGCATTGGCGGCCCGGCACGCGCGGGGCATTCCGCATGGGGCTGCGCCACGGCAGCTACTGCGTCGGCTGCTGCTGGTTTCTGATGGTCGTGCTGTTTGTCGGCGGCGTGATGAACCTGGTCTGGATCGTCGGCCTCATGCTCTATGTCGCCGCCGAGAAGCTGCTGCCGTTCGGCCGAAGATTGAGCTATGCAGCAGGCGGGATCCTCATCCTGTCCGGCGCGATCGTTCTTGCGCGCGCGGTGTGAGGCTCGAAACCGCCAGCGCTGCCGAAGCGCGATGAAACTGGGATGAATCGCCATCGCGCTTTGGATGCTTGTTTGAGGACATCCCTTCGGAAAACCGCTGCGCACTTTCTCCGGATCGTGCGTTGATATACTGCACGCTGCTGGCGGGGGCCGCGGTCCCCTGAACCGCGTCAGCTCCGGCGTGCAAAAACCAGTTGCCGGACGTCGATCTTTCCGGCCCTGAATCCTGCCTCGCAGTAGCACAAATAGTATTCCCACAGCCGGCGGAAGGGCTCGTCGAACCCGAGCGAGGTCAGGTCGCTCCATGCCCGGCCGAAGTTCTCTCGCCAGAGCGCGATCGTCCTTGCGTAGTCCTGCCCGAACACGCGCTCGCGAATGACAGGCACCTCGAAGCGTTCGCCGAGCGAGCGCAGGATGTTCGTCGAGGGGAGCATCCCTCCCGGAAAGATGTATCTCTGGATGAAGTCCACACGCTGCCGATAGCTGTCAAAGAGCTCGTCGCGGACCGTGATGGCCTGGATGCCTGCCAGACCGCCGGGCTTGAGCCGCCGGTTCAACTGATCGAAGTAGGCTGGCCAGAATTGCTCGCCGACGGCCTCGATCATCTCGATGGAGGCGATGCGATCGAAATGACCTTCCTGGTCGCGATAATCCTGCAACCGGACCTCGACCTTCTCGGCGAGCCCGGCTTCGTGGATTCGTCGACGGGCAAATTCGTGCTGTTCCTTGCTGATGGTGAGTGCCACCACGCTGGCGCCGTAAGTCTTCGCGGCGAACTCGGCGAAGCCGCCCCAACCGCATCCGATCTCGAGCACGCTCTGACCGGGCCGCAATTCGATGACTTTCGCCAGTTGTTCGTATTTGTGCTGTTGGGCGGAGGGCAGGTCGGCTGTCTCGGCCGGAAACAGAGCCGACGAGTAGGTCATGCTTGAATCGAGCCACGCAGCGAAGAACTCGTTTCCGAGATCGTAATGCGAATGGATGTTGTGCCTCGACCCCTGTCTCGTGTTCCGGCGCAATCGATGAAGCACCCGCCGGCAGAATCGGACCAGCATGTTCCCGGCAAAGGCATTGTCGACCAGCTCTTCGTTGAGACAGAACACGTAGAGAAGCTGGGTGAGATCGGGTGTGGTCCAATCGCCTCGAATGTAAGCCTCGGCCATGCCGATGTCGCCACCCATGACAAGGCTGCGCGCGAACCGGTAATTGTTGAGTTCTATCGTGGCCGACGGACCCGGAAGCCGGCCGCGCAACGCGACGGTTCTCTGGTCGGGAAGGCGTACGTGAACCGTGCCGTAACTGAGCTGCGATGCAAGGCGCAGAGCCAGTCGGGCAAGGAATGGGACACCATCGAATTGAACGGCTTGATGCGTGGCTGCGAGGTCCATGGTTCAAATCTCGCGTTGTTTCAAACGGGGCACGTACGGAGCACCTTTCAGCCAAAGCCGCATCGCTTCCCAGTGGATGGCTGCGATCACCTTGAACGTCAGGAAGGGCAGACCGAACAGCGCCGCCAATAGCGAGTGGCTGGGCAGA